>RXJP01000134.1 GCA_003963315.1 Rhodocyclaceae bacterium
CTCTGGATTCTCCTGTCATTGGTAATGTCGGTCTCTTGCTATGCTGACTCTGGTAGTTTGGGTGACGTAATTGTTAAGCCAGAAAACGACATGGGTCTTGGCGCACGCCAATTTCAGCATGATGTTCTAGATGGTTACGGTGGATCAAAGCCATCAATAACCATCGTCGATACTGCAAATAAATTCAAGGATAAACTTGATTCGGTTTCGGACTCGATCAAGAACAAATATGACCAATTGATGGGGCGAGACTCGTCAGACTCGTCCAGCGATAGTGCTTCCGACCAGTCTTCGGGGTATGCGTCGAGGGCCAAGCAGGCGCTCGGTGGCTATGGTTTACCTTCGGCCTCGGGCAGCACATCCAGATCACCTACCTCCAACAACTCTGCCGGATCCGCAAATCAGCCGGTGCAATCCTATGCGGATAGTCAGCGTGCCCAATGCGCCCAATTGGCTCCAGGAAGCCGAGAACAGGCCCTCTGTGACCTGAAAGTGACTTGTTACGAGGATAGCCTCCGGCAAAACAAGAATATGGCTCCTGGACAGTGTGATGGGTCCAGTCCCTCACCCCAGCCTGGGGATAGCCAACTTCAAGCTTTGCTGAATGCTGGCGGCAGCCAAGGAAGCACGGGGAATTCACTCGACTCATTAATGCAACAGCAACAGCAGCAAGAAGCCGCTGCCGCAGAAGCTGCTAGGCAGGAGCAGATCAGAAGGCAGCAGCAAGCTGCAGCTGCCGAGGCAGCTCGCCAGGCTGCAATCGCGCAACAACAAGCGGCACAGGTACAAGCCCAAGCTGAATCTTCAAGTGGCGGAATGGAACTATTTAACGCTTTCCTGGGAGCCGCTGTGGCTGCACGCAGAGGCGCTGCTATTCCGTCATATTCCGGTGGTGGATCGGCTGTATCGTCGGGCGCCACACCCACTTGTCCCGGAAACATGATGTGGAACGGATCGAGGTGTCTCTGCGCAATCGGGGTTCCTCCATCGTGTAGCCCTCCGATGGTGCCTCCGCCACACTGATTGAGACGCACAACGAAATAGCATTCCGGATAAATTCGGATGAAATTGGGGAGACCACAATTGATTTCAACAAGGACGTTGATTGGGCCGCTGGTGTTGATCGTTGGAATTTTGCATGGGGGCTTGGCCATCGCAGCTGATCCCGCATCGCTTTTCAAAGCAGCCGACACCGGTGATGTAAAGGCAGTCCAGGCTGCAATATCCCAAGGGATTCCGGTAGATAGCGCAGATCAGGATGGCTGGACCCCATTGATGGTGGCCGCGGCATCGGGAAAGCTGCCGGTCGTGCAAGCCCTCGTCAAGGCCGGCGCCAACGTTAATGCCCGGACAACGAAAGGTGACACGCCGCTGATGGCGGCGGTCTTGTCGGGCAACGTGGCGATCATAAAATTGCTCTTGTCCGAGGGCGCGGACAAAACTATTGCCAATGCGCAGGGAATGACGGCGGCGGACGTGGCCCGCAAGGCCAAGAACGACGCCTTGGTAAAGTTGCTCGCCGGGGCGCCCGCGTCGGAAGCCAAGACCGGAACCGTCAATCCGAAGGTGATCGAAGCCAAGGTCGATGCTGCGGCGGATGCGTTCAAGACGGGCAACTACGACCGGGCAGCCGAGTTGTTCAAGGATGTCGTAAGGCTAGATTCAAAGCACGCCATGGCCTGGCACTTCCTTGGGCAATCCCTTGCAAAGACCGGGAATTTTAATGATTCAAGGAATGCTTATCTAACATCAATTGATATTCAGCCTAGCGGTCAGTTAGTGGATCGAAACCAAGAAATGCTCACTAAATTACCATATGAATACAAGGTGCATCACATTCTCGTTAAGACAAAGGGCGAGGCTCAGGAAATTATTGAACAATTGAAACTGGGTGAGAGTTACGGAAATCTTGCCAAGGAAAAGTCCTTAGATTCTGGTTCAAAGGACAAGTCAGGAGACTTAGGATGGGTTAGCTTAGGAGTTTTAGTTAAACCCTTCGGAGATGCTGTTGCCTCCTTAAGAAAAGCTGCATTCACAATAGAACCGATCCAAACCCAATTCGGGTGGCACGTGATTCTCCTAGAGGACTATCGAATCAAGCCCCTATCCAATTAGGCTTCTTTTGACACTCTCTGTCTAAATCTTTGGTTAATACAAAAATCAAGAAACTATGACGACGCTAGCGCCCTTGCCGAAAATGCTGTTACGAGCAATCATACTTTGGCTGTTCGTGGCTATCCGATGTGTCCATGCTGCTGACCTATTCAAAGCCGCCGATAGCGGCGACGTAAAGGCGGTTCAGGCCGCGCTGTCGCAAGGGACACCCGGCGACGTGGGCGATCAAGACAGTTGGACGCCTCTGAGCATGGTGCGTGGAATGGTTATCCATAATTTTTTTGAGCGCTTTTGAAACATTCTAGTGATTCACTACAACTTGAATTGGAGTTCCCATAGCGCCAGCCAGATCAATGCGCAAATGCGATCACTAGCTGATTTCGCCAATAGTGGACGTTCAAAGGCGCGCCCATGCTGATGTACTTGCGTGCCGCCTATCACGCTTTATTGGTAGCGTTGCTCTCCAAGTAAAAATTTTCGACAGATCGTAACGCGCGGTTGAGAACAAAATGAAAACCATTGTAGTAACGGTGCATGGAACTGGCGATCCAAATGCTAATCCGCAACTCGTCAAATGGTGGCAGTCTGGTTCGGCATTTCTCGAACACTTTATCCAGGGCTTGTCACTATCGGGATGGATGGCAACTGTTGAGCCTTTCGTGTGGAGCGGCAGAAACAGCGAACACGATCGCCGGGCGGCAGGCAGGACTCTGGCGTCGCACATTCAGGCGCTCGAGA
Organism: Rhodocyclaceae bacterium; assembly: GCA_003963315.1. Lineage (GTDB taxonomy): Bacteria > Pseudomonadota > Gammaproteobacteria > Burkholderiales > Rhodocyclaceae > AWTP1-18. Next base: position 2,854 of record RXJP01000134.1, read on the forward strand.
TTTCGGGGTTACCGTACCACCTTGTCGGTCACAGTCACGGTGGGTCCGTCATCGAGGAAGCGCTCATTTTCGCGATTACGCGTATGAAACTGGAACCAAACGGCTTGAAATCGGTGACCACAGTCGGCACCCCTTTTATCGAGTCTCGTCCAAAGTTGTTTTCGGCGAACCGCCTCGCGGCTGCACTGCTTAAACCATATTGGCTGACGGCCTTGTTGCTAACTTTCAGTAGTTTGCTGGTTGGGTTAGCGCAGTCGGGTAACCATTTTAAATCTGTATTTTATTCCTACTCCACTGTTTTTCTGGGTGTACCACCCTCGATCGTGGTACAGGTGTTAGCTGTTTTCTTTGTTTTGACGATGGCTTTGTTCTCGCCTCGGTATATCTATTTTGCAGTGACAGAACGCTGGCGCTTAAGCGGGAATGAAGTTCATCGAATCCAGATGGCGACCGCATGCCTGCGGCAACACTTGTGGCATCGCGACGATGAGGCCATCTCGGGTCTGTCTGCTGCGGCCAAATTGCGCTTGCGGATTTTTTCCGATAGCAAAGCCTCTACTATTGCAAGGGCGCTGACTCCTTTCGCCGGGTTGCTTGCGTTTATTTTTTTCCTGAGCGCTGGAATGATTTCGTTACCTGGTGTAGCCACCTCACTTTCTTTGCCCATCGACTGGAGTAGTACCGCACAATCACTCGTCTTATTGGGATGCAACTGGACATTTCACGTACTCGGGATCAACCCTGAGAATGTTAATGAAGAATCTTCAGTGGCGGTTGTCAGCGCGCTGGCAAGCCTCGGATGGGCGTTCCTCCTTGTGGCTGCCATGCTCCAGCTAATTGCCCTTCTCTTTCGCTTTGCTCTTGATTTACCGATTCGATACACCATATTTCGCCCACTGGACCGGCTCATTAGCTTGCGAGTGAAAAGAAATGCGTTTGGTGAAGACACGGCTACTGACAAGGCAGTTGGGCTGGGACACAAGCCACCCTACATTGAAGAAGCGCATCCGGCGCTGCCAGACGAGATTTCACGCATCCTGACCGAAAGGGTCAACGCCGGATCTGCGGCGACGATGGCCAAGATTCGCAGCACGCTCGGTGCAGCGTTGTATTCCCCGGATGAGATTGACATCATCGGCTCGGTGCAAAGCGAGCTGACGTGGAGCGAACTTATTCACACAAGCTATTTTGATTGCCCGGAATTCGTTGCACATTTGGTCGATGGAGTTCGCGCCCTGGGCGCCATGTCCTCCGGCGCTTCGCGCGGTGGCGGCGGCCCTTGTTCTGCCGGGCAATCGTTGCGGACATCCCCCCGGCAAGGCATGGAATGACGCCAACATTCGGCTGCCGATAATTGCCCGGATTGATGGTTAGGGCGGGATCGCCTCGGCAACTACGGAAACGGAATTCACATTCTCTCGGACAAAGAACCATGACAACAAAGAGCAAACTGCACCAAATTTGTGCGCTGTCTCTTTTCCTCTGCACCGACTTGGTTGCCCATGCGGCCAGTCCTGCTGATCTCTTCAAAGCAGCCGACGCCGGGAATGTGAAGGCGGTCCAAGCATCAATATCGCAAGGCGTTCCAGTCGATAGCGCAGACCAGGACGGATGGACACCATTGATGGTGGCCGCGGCCTCGGGGAAGCTTCCCGTGGTTCAGGCGCTGATTAAGTCAGGTGCTAACGTTAATGCCCGGACAGCTAAAGGTGACACGCCGCTGATGGCAGCGGTTCTGTCTGGCAACGTGGCGATAGTGAAACTGCTGCTGTCTGAAGGGGCCGACAAAACACTTCAGAATGCACAGGGAATAACAGCTGCGGATGTTGCTATAAAGGCGAAGAATGAGGCATTAGTGAAACTACTGGCAAGTTCATCACGCACTGCGTCCCTAGTGGGGTCATCCAATAAGCACTCATTCGTATCACCGAAAATCATCGAGGCCAAGGTGAATGAAGCTGCGGAAGCATTCAAGGCTGGGGCTTTTGTGCAGGCTGCCCAACTTTTCAAAGACGTTGTGGATCTCGATCCAAAGCATGCACTGGCTTGGCATTTTCTGGGCCAATCGCTTGCCAATATCGGGGACGTGGTGGGAGCTAGGAAGGCATACTACAAAGTGCTAGCGTTGCAACCCGAGGGAGACGTTGCGAACAGGACTAAGACATTCCTTGCAAAGCTACCGATGCCCAACCCTGCAAAAATTGCGCTGGCCAACGGCATGACTTTGTATGATTGGATCGGAATTACCCTCAAAAATATAGACAAAGATAACGCATGGATTTCGTTGCAAGACTCAAGCCAATACATCAATGACTATGGAAAGCTGCCAGAGCTGGTTTCGATTCAAAACTCGGCGTTGAACCTGATTGTAAGGGATGTAAAGCTCGATTCAGCTGAGGCGGCAATGAGCGGTGAGCAGACCATCAAAAAACTGCGGTCATTGGTGGGTGATACTCCAGCCTTGGTGGCCTTAAGTGCAAGGGCAAACCATGTTACAGGAAACTTCCATGAGGCCATACAGGATTATTCCTTATGGTTAAGGTTGGCGCCCACAGAAAGTTCAAGACGGTCCAAAATGGTGGACGGATTGCTTAAGGCTCAACACGGTGACGCTCTTGCCCTGTCATCCACTGCAGCACGCAAGCGCCCGACACTGCCATTCCAGATTTCAGATCACGTCTGGTCGATAATAGAAGAATCCGAAGCGTTTCAAAACTCCCCTGAAATTTCGACCATAAGGCAAAAATATACGAACGAAAGCGTATTTGCGCGAAATTATCCTTCCACAACTACGAAAGATTTGATGATTTCACCGCTAGATGAAAATTCCTGCGCATTTAGCAAGAGAACGGAAAATACGGTATATCACCGTTCCGACATGCTCCAAAATAATATTGGACCTCAGATTTCAGCTTCCTTTTTTTGTGCTGGCGGCTTAATAAGCCTTGGATTCAACACCGAGTCCGAGACTGGAGCATCGAAACCAACTGATTTAAAAATTGAAGGAAGTATTTTTCCGCTTGAAATTGGAAAAAAAATGACGGTTTTCAGCAAGGTGGAGCTAAGTGGGAAAAATAGGGAAATACTGGAGTCAAAATGGCGAACGCAAACGTCTCACTATGAGGTAATGGGAACGATTCCAGCCAATAAACTCCATCCGAATCTAGACGGGAACGCATGGAAGGTGAAAGTCTATAGTGACCAGAGGTATGAAAATTCAAAATATAATTCTGACGACGATTATTTCGATTATTTCGTCGAGTCGTTAGGTACGATGATTTCATTTTTCTGGACGAGTGTTTATGACGATAGCACTCCAAGAGCACAGATGCTGATGCCCGGTCGTACCAAAGATCCAACGAGTCCTGTCGAATACATAGTTCCTACGGATGGTGCGGCTTATAGTGCTCGAGCCATATGCGGCGCGTGTGGCACTAATGGACAATCAGATCGATTCCATGATGTCGTGTTTGATGTGCAACAATAATCTGAGCCGGGAGGCAATGGCCAGTCGGACAACACAATTGTTGGCGGAATCAGTCGAGTGGGATTGGGGTATACCTTTTAATTTAGTTGTTAGATCAGCCCATCGGTAGGAGTGTCCGTGCCAAAGGCTTTCAATAAATTCGACCCTAAGTTTTATGTCCGCTTCATGGGGCGGAAGCGGTCTGCCGGGTTCCATTTATCGTCAGTCTCTTGTGGGGCAAAAGCGGAAGTCGATTTTGCACGCGTCATTGTGCGGAGTCCGGCGTGTCCTCACCGTCCAGTTCGCCTTTTTGCACGTCGCTTGAATGCAGCCCGTTTCCGCTAGGAAACGTTCAGCAAGAATTCATGTCCTATGTTGGCGTGTAGCAGGCAGCTTGGCAGCGATATCATCTGAGGCAGGAACGGCCAATTTTTGTAAAGTTTGTGAGGTGAAAAGCAATAAATGAACAATATACTTCACACTAAATCAGCCACAATTGGCGACACTTCTAACATTTATGCTCTATATGCTAGGCCTTTACGTGGTGTAACTCACTCACTCACTCGCTGATGGAGACTATCAGATGAGTATAAACAAAAGCCCGCGTAAAGCGGGCTCATATTGTCGGAGCGAAGGGTGCCCGACTTGCTTATTTCTTATTTGCGGCCTTCTTCCCCGAAACCGCTGCCTTGAAACCTGCACCCGCGGTGAACTTGGGCACCGTGGTGGCGGGAATCTTGAGCGCGGCACCCGTCTGGGGATTCTTGCCGACTCGAGCTGCTCGTTTGTTGGATTTGAAGGAGCCAAAGCCAACCAAGCTCACGGAATCGCCCTTTGCTACCGCCTTGACGATGGCGGCAATGACGGCATCCAGTGCCTTGCCCGCAGCAGCCTTGGATATTTCGGCTGCATCGGCGGTAATTTCAATGAGTTCTGCCTTGTTCATGAGTCTATTCCTCCTGAATGAATATTGATTTCAAGCTGCTGCAGATGTGGCCGCTGAGGGCTTCTTTGTCAAGGTTTTTTTGACGGCAGGTTTTTTTGCAGTTTTTTTGACAGCTGGTTTAACTGTGCTTTTGGGGGAAGAGGTTTTTTTTGCAGTGGCAGGTGGTTTCTTGCCGTTCGTTTTCACTGCTACGAGATGGGCTTTGGTGGGAGCTTTTTTTCTTGCGGGAGCCGCCACAGTTTTGCCGATCAGGTAATCGTCTTTCTTGCCAGCCTTGACGGCGGCGGAGATCCATAGAGGTGGTTTGCCCACGCCGGACCATGTTTTGCCGGATTTTGGGTCTTGGTATTTCGCGACAGGGCTGGAACGCGCTGCCTTACTTTTTGTGGCTCGGGCGCTTTTGAGTCCCAAATCTTTGGCCGTCAGGTTGTATTCCTGAATGTAACCCTTGATCGTTTGAATAACTTCCTTGACTTCTTTTTTCAGAAGTTCTTCAGCCTGCTTTTCCAATTTAGAAATTTGGGCTTTAACGATTTTGTAATTGCTCATGTTCTTTCCGGGGGGTGAAGGGTGGGGGAAGATAATATCTGATTTGCAAATGTCGTGCCGATACCAGGATGTATTGGCTATTCTCTGCTAGGCGTTCAGGTCTTGGCGTTTTTTTCTGGAATGGGGTGCGGTTTTGGCTCTCGGATCAGAATAGCCATATGACTGCCTTCCGAAGTATGCAAGCGGCTTTGTACGGTCCAGCCCCTTTGCGACTCAGTCCTGATTCGGCGTTCCAGCTGATCCTTGTCACGATTCTCGATTTGAATCGTCTCGAAATTTCGCTTTTGCGTGGATTCTTCAATAGGGTGTACGTTGGTCCACATGCTAATGCTGTTCTTTCTACTTTGTAGATTAATCCCATTCTCGTGGGAGAGGATAGCATCTACCCCGCATACCGTACGACGACCTGATTTCGTCCATTCTGCTTCGCGTTATAAAGAGCTTGATCCGCCACAGAAATGAATTGGTGGGGATCCAGATCAATTGCTGTTGTCGCTATGGCAACGCCAATACTTACAGTCAGGTGAACCTGATGACCGCATTCAATAAGTGTTTCGTCTGCAACTGACATGCGTAGGCGTTCAGCAATATGCTCGGCAGCTTCCGCATCATCACGGTCCAGGACGATGAGAAACTCCTCTCCACCGTAACGGCCGATGCGGTTGTAATCCCTGACACATCGGTTCAAACGTTCTGCGACTGCCTTTAGTGCAAGATCGCCAAACGGGTGGCCATAGTCATCGTTGATCTTTTTGAAGTAATCAATATCAATCATGACCAAGCTGATGGGGAAGCCTTCCCTTGTGGCTCTGGACAGCCGGCTGTTCAGTAGGTCCATAATGGCGCGGCGATTATAAAGCCCTGTTAATTCGTCATGTATGGCTTGGTCATAAAGGACACGCTTGGCCTCTTGTAGCTCCTGGTTGATCTCGTACAAATCCTGATATAACCGACTCTTTTCCACCAGCAAGGATAACTGTACAGCAAGCCTCAAGTAAGCCCCCTGATGGACATGCTCATAGGTGTTCATGGCAAAGCTGGAAAAAAACAGGAAACCAATTGATTTGCCATGCGCAATAAGAGGGCAGGTCAGGCTAGAGCGAACTCCCTCATCAACCATCAGACGAGTGGAATGCGATTTAGGATGCTCTGTCAAGTAGGTTTCCAGGTCATTTAGAATCCGGGGACGGCCTGTTTCAATAACGGTCTGGAGACTGCTCCCGACCATGGATGCGGTGAAGCCTGGCTGGATAAGAATTTTCGCGGCATCAGACCGCCCCCAGTAATGGGTCAGATGCAATTTGTCATCGCTAAGAAATGCGGCCCCAAGACGGTTGTAGGGAATTACCGCGCGAAAAGTCTCGAACACTTTGTCCAATACCTCGTCGAGGAACAAACCACTGGTGACTTGCTCGGCAATGTATTGAAACTTTCGTGTTTCGTCGTAATGCTGTTCAAGGGATTCTGCCAGCTTGGTCAACTCCAAGCCGATCGCTCCTACCGCATCAAGTGGTTCGGTAGGGATGGCTACCCCGAAATTCCCTTGGCGAAGTTGCTCGACAGCAGATCGCAAAGCAGGGAGCCGATCATCTGGCTCAGATGGTTTCTCGATGGGTTCCATCTATGGCCCCTTTTCGTTGGGATTGGACCTACTGTAGCGCAACTCATGGGCAAATCATAGGAACTCTGCAGCGCCTAATAAAGCTCTGCTTATAAAGACGTGTGAATCGCCCCGGGTTTCGTGGAGGCCATTTGGTTTAAGAAGCGAGTTCAGCAACTGAGTGATCGGCGAGTTGCCGGTAGTAGTTTGCCTCAGCTT
>RXJP01000129.1:0-1185 GCA_003963315.1 Rhodocyclaceae bacterium
CGCTGGTTGCCGCAGTGGTGCACCAGCTTGTAGTCGGCGGCCCCCAGCAAGGGATTACCGGCGTTCTTGCCGAAGCGGGCGCGGTCAATCAGGGATTGGGGATGCTCGATGCGCACACCGATGGAAAAGGGCTTGGCTTCCACATACACCCCCAGCCCGTGCAGCATCTCGAAGGTATCTCGGGCGCTGTGACCCACCGCCAGCACCACGTGGTCGGCGGCGATGGTTTCGCCGTCCGCCAGTTTGACGCCGCGCACCTGGCCCCGGTCGATGTCCAGGGCCTCCACCTTGCTCTGGAAGCGGATCTCCCCGCCCAGGGATTCGATCTCGTGGCGCATGTTCTCCACCATGCCCACCAGCTTGAAGGTGCCGATGTGGGGCTTGCTGACGTAGAGGATTTCCTCCGGCGCCCCGGCCTTGACGAACTCGGTGAGCACCTTGCGGCCGCGATAGGCCGGATCCTTGATCTGACTGTACAGCTTGCCGTCGGAGAACGTCCCCGCGCCGCCCTCGCCGAACTGCACATTGGATTCGGGATTGAGCTGCCGCTTGCGCCACAGGCCCCAGGTGTCCTGGGTACGCTCCCGCACCGCCTTGCCCCGCTCCAGCATGATGGGCCGGAAACCCATCTGGGCCAGGATCAGGGTGGCGAACAGACCGCAGGGGCCGGCGCCGATGACCACGGGCCGCAGGGCTGAGGCCGGCAACTCGACAGGCGCCCGGGCGACGAAGTGATAGGAGGTATCCGGCGTCGGCCCCACATTGCGATCCTTCTTTAGCCGCGCTAGCAGCGCCTTTTCATCGCGGACCTCAATATCCAGGGTATAGGTGAACAGAATGGCCGCAGGCTTCCGGGCATCGTAACCGCGGCGAAAGACCGTGTAGCCCACCAATTCCTCCGCGGGAATATCCAAACGCTTGAGGATGGCGGCGGTCAGTTCGGCGTCGCTGTGTTCGAGGGGAAGTTTGAGTTCGGTCAGTCGCATGGACGGTTGGCCGCGGTCAATGGCCGTAGGGGATGGCGAAGGGTCGCCATTCTATCCGGCCCTGTTTCCGTCCATGGCTGACGGGAAGCATTCTCGTCTTGGAGATGTCTCGCCTAAGGTCGAAACCGTAACCCCCCCGGCCCCCCTTGTCAGGGGGGAGTTCGAGCGGCGATAGCGCTGGCAGTCTCTCTCCACCCTG
>RXJP01000129.1:1235-9543 GCA_003963315.1 Rhodocyclaceae bacterium
CCGCACAAAAAAATGGCCGGGCGGAAAACCGGCCCGGCCTAAGGTGCAGAGAGAAGATGAGCGGAAGCGCGATCTTGCTGCTGCAAACACCACTGGAGGAGAAACTACACAAACACCGGTTGCGGCCTCACTCGTCCTCGTCGCTACCCACGCCGTCGCGGCGGGGAACGGTCTGGGGATCGCAGGTGATGCCGCGATAAATTTCCACCCGGTCGCCGGGACGCAGGGCTGCATCCAGCTTCACCAGGCGGCCGAACACACCGACCTTCTGCGCCGACAGGTCGATGTGGGGGAACATCTTGAGGATGCCGGATTTCTCGATGGCCTCGCTGACCATGGCGTCGTCCGGCACTTCGATGGTGAGCCAGATTTGTTGGGCAGATTCGGAATAGGCGACACCGACTTGCATGATTTTTTCCTTCTATGAACGTGCAACAACGCAAGGAGTGAAACCGAACATATCGAGCATCGCTCGCCGATCAGTCGCCTCCCCAAGAGGGGAGGTTGGGAGGGGCGGGCCCATTGACCTGGCTAACGCGACACTCATCATCCTTTGGCGGAGTCGTGGGGGCATGAGCGTTACGCCAAGGCGTGGCCGGCGGATTCAGTGACTTCCTGGCCGGTCTTGACCTGATAGACACGCTTGGCAGCCAGCAGGCAGCCCAGCACCAGGAAGCCGCCGGGAGGCAGGATCATCATCAGGAAACCGCCGTAGTCGTGCACCACGGTCATTTCCAGGAACTTGAAGGAAGGGCCCAGCAACAGACTGGCCTGGGAAAACAGGGTGCCGGCGCCGAGCAGTTCGCGGATCAAGCCGATCAGGGTCAAGGCGACCGTGAAGCCCAGGCCCATAAACAGGCCGTCCACGCCCGAGGGCAGCACCGGCTCCCGGGCAGCGAAGGCTTCGGCCCGGCCCAGCACGGAGCAGTTGGCCACGATCAGGGCGATGTACATACCCAGCACCTTGTAGAGGTCGTGCAGATAGGCGTTGAGGGTGAGGTCCACCACCGTCACCAGGGTGGCGATCAGCACGATGTACACCGGGATGCGCACCTGGGGCGTGACATACATGCGCACACTGGACACCAGCATGTTCGCCACCGTCAGCACCGCCGTGGTGGCCAGGCCCATGCCCAGGCCGTTGGTGCCGCTGGTGGTCACGGCCAGGGTGGGACACATGCCCAGCAACTGGGAGAACACCACGTTCTGTTCCCACAGGCCGTCCTTGGCGATCTTGCTGTACGTACTCATGGCGGGCTCCATTTCATACAAGTCGCGACGCGACTCACAAAGCTCCCCTCGCCCGCATCAGCGGGAGAGGGGCGGGGGGTGAGGGAAACGCTCTTCATGGCGGATCACAATTCCTTCTTGGCCGGATCTTGGTGGGGGCCGGGCTGCTCATGCACCAACTTTTTTTCCTCGCCGCCGGCGGCGAGGATTTCTTCCTTGTGGGCGGCGAAGAACTGCAAGCCCTCCCGCACCGACTTGACTACGGCACGGGGCGTGATGGTGGCGCCGGCGAACTGGTCGAAGATGCCGCCGTCCTTCTTCACGGCGAATTTTTCAATGGGAGGATCACCCAGGGACTTGCCGGTGAAGGCCAGGATCCAGTCGGTCTTGGCGGCTTCGATTTTGTCCCCCAGGCCCGGCGTTTCGCGGTGTTTGATGACGCGCACGCCGAGCAGCTTGCCGGTCACGTCCACGCCCATCAGCACCACCACATCGTCGGCGTAGCCGCGATTGGCCTGCTGGAACACCGCCCCCTTGGCTTCGCCCTTGAGGCGGGCGCGATAGACCTGGACCTCATTGCCCTTGTCATCCTTGACGGCGACCTTGTCCTTGAGCAGATCGTTATCGGCAAAGCCTTCCGGCAGCACCTGGGTCAGGGACTGTTGCAGGTCGCGCTTTTCCGCCGCCTCGATGCCCTTGTGGGTGCCCAGGTCGGCGAAGGCCAGGGTCACGCTGGCGGCGAGGGCGATGACCCCCAGCGCAGCGGCGTGATAGCCGAGTTTTTCTCGCAGTGCTTGCAGGCCCATGTCAGTTCCTCAGATAACCTTGTCCGCCACAATGGGCTTGCCGCGCCGGTTGCGGCCGTAGATGCGGGGCTTGCACACCCTATCGATGATCGGCGTCATGATGTTCATCAGCATCACAGCGAAGGCCACGCCCTCCGGGTAGCCGCCCCAGGTACGGATGATCCAGGTGAGGAAGCCGATGCCCAGTCCGAACAGGATCTGCCCCAGGGGCGTATTGGGCGAGGTCACATAGTCGGTGGCGATGAAGAAGGCGCCGAGGACGATGCCGCCGGAAATCAGGTGGCTGCTGGCGGGCAGGTAATGGCCGGGATCGATGCCGTGGGCGATAGCCGCGGGGATCATCACCCCGGCCAGCACCGCGGCGGGGATATGCCAGGTGATGATGCGCAACCAAAGCAGCACCAAGCCGCCGCCGGCTACCAGGAAGGAAGCGGTTTCGCCCAGGCTGCCCTGGCGGAAACCTTCGATGGACAAACTGGGGGCGGCGCTTTGGGCGAAGGCCTGCACCAGATCAAGGCCGCGGCTCATTTCCGTCTTGGCAAAACCCAGCAGGGAAGCGCTGGCGATGGCATCGTAAGCCTTGGGCATGCCGTTGAGGGTAATCATCAGCCCTTGCCACAGGCCCGGCGCATCCGCCGTGGTGATGGGCAGGGGCGAGACCCAGGAGGTCATGGGCACGGGAAAGGAGATCAGCAACGCCACCCGGGCCACCATGGCCGGGTTGAAGGGGTTCTGGCCGAGGCCGCCGAACACTTGCTTGCCGAAGATGGCGGCGAACAGTCCACCCATCACGCCTATCCACCAGGGCGCCCAGGGCGGCAGCGACACGGCCAGCAGCCAACCCGTCAAAGCCGCAGAGCAATCCAGCAGCACCGGCTTGGCCGGCTTGCCCATCAGGCGCAGACAGAAAGCCTCGCCGGCCAGGGTGGAGAGAATCGTCAGACACCAGAGGAAGATCGCCGGCCAACCGTAGAGCCAGAAACCGTACAAAGTAGCCGGCGTCAGGGCGATCATCACCCAGGACATCACATTGGTGACGTTCTTGGAAATATAGGTATAAGGTGCCGCCACCACGGAGGGTTGATTCACGATGATGCTCCTTCAGGGGTGGGGGCCGTTTCAGCACCGTCCGGACTCCCCCCTGACAAGGGGGGTGAGGGGGGGTTAGCGGCCATCACTGCGGGACTGGCTGCCGCAAACCCCTCCCCGTCCCTCCCCTTGTCAGGGGAGGGGGCCAGCTTCGCGGCTTCCGCGGCCTTGGCCGCCGCACGGGCGGCCTTGCGCTTGGCGGCGGCTTCTGCTTTCTCCACGGCTTCCCGCTCCAGGCGTGCAGTGCGGGCCTCGGCCAGACGCTTGGTGGCCTCGGTACGCAACTTCGCCCGCTCCTGGGAATACAACTCGCCCTTGGCATGGTTGAAGTACTGCACCAGCGGAATATGGGAAGGACAGATGAAGGAGCAGCAACCGCAGGCGATGCAATCCTGCAAGCCGTAGGCCTCGGCCCCTTCCAGATCGTCGGCGCGGATGTGGGCCGCCATTTCCAGGGGCAGCAAGCCCATGGGGCAGGCCTTGGAACAACTGCCGCAGCGGATGCAGGGGCCGGCATCCGGCACCGCCGCTTCCGCCTCGTTGAAGGCGAGGATGCCGGAAGCGCCCTTCACCACCGGCGTGCGACTGTGGGGTAGCGGCGTGCCCATCATCGGACCGCCCAGGATCATGCGTTCCGGATTTTCCTTGAGGCCGCAGAAGGCCAGTAGGTCTTCCACCAAGGTGCCGATGGGCACGAAGATATTGCCGGGGTTCTTCACCGCGCCGCCGTTCACCGTGACGATGCGCTCCACCAAAGGCTGGCCCAGGCGCACCGCCTTATGCACGGCGGCGCAGGTGGACACGTTGTGCACCAGCACGCCCAGTTCCGCCGCCCGGGCATCGGCGGGCACTTCCTTGCCGGTGAGCACTTGGATCAGTTGCTTGTCCGAACCCATGGGATACCAGGCCGGCACCGGGCGGATGTGGATATTGTCGAAGCCTTCCGCCGCCTTCTTCATGGCCGCGATGGCTTCCGGCTTGTTGTCCTCGATGCCCACCAGGGCCTGGCGCGCACCGATGGCATGCATCACCAGGCGCACACCGTCGATCACCTGGTCGGCATAGCCGCGCATGATGGCGTCGTCGCTGGAGAGATAGGGTTCGCACTCGCCGCCGTTCACGATCAAGGTGCTCACTTCCAGGCGCTTGCCCAGATTGAATTTCACCGCCGAGGGGAAGGTGGCGCCGCCCAGGCCCACCACGCCAGCGGCGGCAGTGATCTTGGTGATTTGTTCGGGAGGAAGGCTGAAGGGATCGTCCACCCCGTGGCAGGGGATCCATTCATTCCTGCCGTCGGACTCGATGGTGATGGCGGGCAGGGTCAGGCCCGAGGGATGGGGCGCGGTGACGTCGCCGATAGCGACGATGGTGCCCGAGGTGGGGGCGTGGATGGGCGCCGAGATGTTGCCGCCGGGTTCGGCGATCATCTGCCCCTTCAACACCTTGTCCCCCACCAGCACGATGGGCCTGGCAGGCGCGCCCACGTGCTGCACCAGGGGCACATACAGTTTGGCGGGCGTGGGCAGATGGCGCAGGGGCGCGTCGGCGGCGGGACGCTTGTGGTCGTCCGGATGCACGCCCCAGCGCGGTTGCTTGAAGATTCTTTCCATGAAGCCCATCGTGGCTCTCCTAGCGTTCAGGGGTGTTATGCCGCTACGGGCTTGGGCCATACCCAGTGCTGCACGGTGACCGGCACCGGCTGCATGGTCATGGCTTCGGTGGGGCAGCGATCCACGCAACTGGTGCATCCGGTGCAGGCTTCGCGGATCACGGCGTGGATCTGCTTGGCCGCGCCGATGATGGCGTCGGTGGGGCAAGCCTTGATGCAACGGCAGCAGCCGATGCAGATTTCCTCGGAGACATGGGCGATCTGCGGCCCGGCATCCTTGACCTGGGACAGATCGAGGGAAATGCCCAGCTTGGCCGCCAGGGCCATGGCCAAATCCTTGCCGCCGGGGGGGCAGACGCTGGCGGCGGCCTTGCCATCCGCCAGGGCATTGGCGGCGCCGGCACAGCCGGGGAAACCGCATTGGCCGCAGTTGGAGCCGGGCATCATGGCCAGGATTTCATCCACCACCGGGTTGGACTCCACCTTGAAGATGCGGTCGGCGAAACCCAGCACCAGACCGAGGAACAAGCCGAGCAGCGTGAGGCTGGAAATGGCGGCGATCATGATTCGTGTCTCCTTAAACGCCCGATTGATCTCATTTCACCGGCAAGCCGGAGAAGCCCATGAAAGCCAGGGCCAGCAGGCTGGCGGTGATGAAGCTGATGGGAGCGCCGGAAAAAGCCGCAGGCACCCGGGACAGGGCCAGGCGCTCGCGGATACCGGCGAACATGGCCAGCACCAGGGTGAAACCGACGGAGGAACCGAAGCCGAACAGCACGGCGTAGATGAAGGGGCTCTTTTCCTGGGCGCTGACCAGGGGCAGGCCGAGCACGGCGCAGTTGGTGGTGATGAGGGGCAGGTAGATGCCCAGGGTCTGGTACAGATCGGGGCTGGTCTTCTTCACCACCATCTCGGTGAACTGCACCACCGCCGCAATCACCAGGATGTAGGACAAGATGCGCAGGTAGATGATGTCGTAGGGGATCAGCACCCAGTTTTCCAGCATCCAACAGAAGGCGCAGGCCAAGGTGATGACGAAGGTGGTGGCGAGGCCCATGCCCACGGCGCTGTCCATTTGTTTGGAGACGCCCATGAAGGGGCAAAGGCCGAGAAACTTCACCAGCACCACGTTGTTAACCAAGGCGGTGGAAATGAGCATCAGGATGTAGGCAGTCATGGCGTGAATCTCCTTGACCCCACAATTGCAGAATCCATGCCACGCGCTGCGCCTGGCTCCCCCTTTCCGTGCATGGGGGATAAGTCCGCACCATCATTGGGTTTATTTTTCCCAGGCAGCCCCGGCCAGTACCGCATCGCCCGCCTCGTCCCTGTCGTTCCCTTGTCGCAAGTCCGACAAAGCACCGACAGGAAAAATGTCGATCGGCCGCAAAGCCCCTTTGTTGCATATCCGACAAAAGGGCACGAAACCTGCTCTTCCCCAGATGGCGTCAATAGCGACGCCTCTTTCAGGACAGGAGTCGGCAACCCATGGACGAGAAGAAACCCGAAGCGAAACAGTTGCTGCAGTCCACCCCTGCCCGGTGTCAGCCGGGGGAGGCCGTCCTCGACGACCATGTGTTCTTCCACGCAGTGGAGCAGGCGGACATCGCCATTTCCATCACGGATCCCCAGGCCAATATCCTTTATGTGAACCCCTCCTTCAGCCGGGTGACGGGCTACACCTCGGAAGAGGCCGTGGGCTGCAACGAATCCATGCTGTCCAACAAGACCACGCCGCCCGAGGTGTACAAATCCCTCTGGCGCAACATCTCCCGCGGCCAGGCCTGGACAGGCCGGCTGGTGAACCGACGCAAGAACGGCACCCGCTATCTGGCGGAACTGACCATCACTCCGGTGGCCGACGACAACGGCATCATCGTCAACTACCTGGGCCTGCATCGGGACCTGACCGACATGCACCGCCTGGAGTGCAAGGTGCGCAACCAGATGTCCCTGATCGAATCGGTGGTGGACGGCGCCCCCATGGTGCTGGCCCTGCTCGACGAAAACGACAGGGTCGTGTTGGATAACCAGGAATACAAGAAACTCCAGAGCGACCTGAACATGGAGGAACCCGCCCCGCTGTTCCTCAACGGCATCGGCAGCGGCTTCGATCGCCACCCCGGCGCCCGCCCCAGCGGCCACGCTTTCCTCGACCAGGAAGTGCGCATCGACCGCAAGGGCAGCGGCGGACCGCGCTGGTTCTCCTGCTCGGGCGTCTGGGTGAAGGTGGACGACGACCATGCCGACGCCTTCTTCGAAGCCACCGCCACCACCTATCTATTGCTGGTGGCCAAGGAAACCACCAGCCTGCGCGCCCAGCAGGAAAAGGCCCGCATGGCCGCCCTGCAAGCCCTGGTGGCGGAAGAGGAACGCATCAACGCCCTGCGCGAAAGCCTCTCCGCGGCGGTATACCAACTGGAAGGCCCCCTCAACATGATCTCCTCCGCCGTGGGCATGCTCTCCCGCCGCAGCAAGGACGACCCCATGGCCGACGCCCTGGCGGAGGCGCTGAAGAACGGCGAGGAAGCCTTGGAAAAATTGCGCGGCATGATCCCGCGCCCGTCCGCCGCCGCGTCCGCCTCCGCCAATATCAACGAACTGCTGCGCAGCGTGCTCGACATCTCAACGCCGCGCCTGCTGAAGGCGGGTATCCGCGTGGCCTGGAAACCCCAGGCCACGCTGCCCCCGGTGAACGGCTATCCCAACAGCCTGATGACCTTGTTCAAGTCCCTGGTGGATAACGCCGTGGATGCCATGAGCACTCGCGGCTGGCGGGAACGGGAACTCATCCTGAGCACCCGCAGCGTGGGCACCGACATCGAAGTACGCATCGAGGACAGCGGCCCCGGCATCCCCGCCGACCTGCAACTCAAGGTGTTCGAGCCCTTCTTCACCACCAAGCAGCAAGGCAGCCATATGGGCACCGGCCTCGCCATCGCCCAACAGATCGTGATGGACCACGGCGGCACCATCACCATCGAGTCGCCCCCGGCAGGCCATGCCGCCCCGGGCTGCGTGGTCCACGTGCTGCTGCCTGTGACGCGCTGAGGGGATGGCCATGATCGACACCAACAAAAGCCACCCGCCCACCCTGCTGCGCAGGGAATTCGACACCCTCTACCGG
This sequence comes from Rhodocyclaceae bacterium, assembly GCA_003963315.1. Classification (GTDB taxonomy): domain Bacteria; phylum Pseudomonadota; class Gammaproteobacteria; order Burkholderiales; family Rhodocyclaceae; genus AWTP1-18. Next base: position 9,097 of record RXJP01000129.1, read on the forward strand.
GTCAGCCAGGTGCTGTCCCGCTCATTGGATTTCCACCAGACCCTGCGCGAAGTGCTGCGCGCCCTGGAAATCACCGGCAACCTGACCCGGGGCATGGTCAGCGTGGTGGACCCGGACACCGGCGAACTTACGGTACACGCCGTGCACGGCATGGAGGACGCCGAGTACGAATCCCTCCGCTACCAGCCCGGGGAAGGCCTGATCGGCCAGATACTCGAACAGAACGCCACCGTGGCCATTCCCTGCCTGGGGGACGATTCCCGCTTCCTCAACCGCCTCGACCTCTACGAACCGGAGCTGCCCTTCATCGCCGTGCCCATCAATGTCGGCGGTGCACTGCAAGGGGTGCTGGCGGTGCAACCGGACGAGCCCGACGATGGCCGGCTGGCGGAGCACACCCGCTTTGTCGAAATGATCGCCAACCTGATCGGCCAGAGCGTGCGCCTG
>RXJP01000164.1:0-21437 GCA_003963315.1 Rhodocyclaceae bacterium
ACCACCGCAGTAATGTCGCCGGTGTTCAGTCCATAGCGTGCGGCCTTGGCACGGTCCACCGTGATGTTGAGATTAGGCTGCCCCAACACGTGGAAGACGCCCAGGTCTTCCACGCCTTTGACCTGGTTCATCTCATGCAGCACCTGGCCGGAGAGTTTTTCCAGCACATTGAGATCGGGACCAATAATCTTGACCGAGTTGGCGCCCTTCACCCCCGACAGGCCTTCCTCAATATTGTCCTGGATGTATTGGGAGAAATTGAACTCAATGCCGGGAAACTCCGCCGCGAATTCCTTCTGTACGTCGGCGACCAGTTCGTCCTTGGTGTAGCCGCTGCGCCATTCGTCGAAAGGCTTGAGGGGAACGAAAAGCTCGGCGTTGTAGAAGCCTGCCGCATCCGAGCCATCGTCGGGGCGTCCATGCTGGGAAACAGCCGTAATCACTTCCGGATGCTTCTTCAGAATCTGGCGCATGCGCTCCACTTTGCCAGTCCCAGCCTCCAGCGAGATCGTCGGCGGCATGGTGGCGCGTATCCACAAATTGCCTTCTTCCAGGGTTGGCAAAAACTCGCTACCGATACGTGGCACCAGCAGGCCAGCAATCAGCAGGAAGACGCCACCGATGATCACCGTGGTCTTGCGTTTATCGAGGGCACGGACCAGCACGGGGGAATAAACACGACGGATGGCACGGACAAAAACCGTTTCCGCCTCTTCCACGTGTTTGGGCAGCAGGTAGAAAGACAGTACCGGGGTGATAGTAAAGGTGGCGATCAACGCCCCTGCCAGTGCATAGGCGTAGGTCCGCGCCATGGGACCGAATATCTGCCCTTCGACGCCTTGCATGGTGAACAGCGGAATAAAGGCCGCAACGGTGATGGCGGACGAGAACAGCACCGCCCGGTCCACTTGCACTGCCGACATGAAGATGAGCCGCAACCGCTCGGGCCAATGGCTGAGTACGCGGCCTTCCACCGTCAGCTTTGAGGCCCCGATGTCTTCCAGCATCTCGGCCTGCTCGGTGGCATTCTTCTGGAAATTGCGGAACACGTTCTCCACCAGGATCACCGCCGAGTCCACGATGATGCCGAAGTCGACTGCACCGAGAGACAGCAGGTTTGCCGACTCTCCCTGCATCACCAGGATCATGATGGAAAAGAACAAAGCGATGGGAATGTTGGCGCTGACGATGATGGCACTGCGCAGATCGCCCAGGAACACCCACTGGATCAGGAACACCAGGACGCAGCCAAAAATCAGGTTGTGCAGCACCGTATGCGTGGTGACGCCAACCAGGGTCGAGCGGTCGTAGTAGGGAACCATCTTCACACCGGGCGGCAGGGTGCCGTCGGTGTTGATCTTCTCGACTTCAGCCTTGACCCGTGCCACCACTTCGTTGGTCTGCAAGGTCCGGTTCATGACGATGATGCCGGTCACCACGTCGTCCTGGTCGTCGCGCCCGGCCTTACCCAAGCGCGGCGCATAGCCGATGCTGACTTTTGCGACATCCTTGACCAGCACCGGCGTACCGTTGGATTGAGAGAGGACGATGTTGCCGATATCCGTCGTGTCCTTGACCAGACCAATACCACGGATATTGACCGACTGCTCTCCGATGTTCACGGTGCGCCCGCCGACATTGGTATTGGCGTTGCCGATGGCCGAGATCAGCTGAGGCAGCGTGACCTTGTAACCATCGAGCTTATGCAGATCGGCCTCCACCTGATATTCCTTGGTAGTGCCGCCCCAGGGCACCACCTGCATGATGCCGGGCACGGTGAGCAGCCGCTTGGTCACGACCCAGTCCTGCAATGTGCGCAGATTGCTCAAGCCATAGTGGGGCGGCCCCACCAGTTGATAGCGATAGATTTCCCCCACCAGGCTTGAAGACTGGATTTGTGGCTGCACGCTGTTGGGGAGACTCACGTTCTGTTGCAGGTTGAGCGCCGCCTGGGTATAGGCAAAGTAGTAGTCGACGCCGTACTTGAACGTTACACGCACGAAGGACAGGCCATAGAAGGAGGTAGAGCGGATGTTGTCCACCCCTGGCGTAGTGGCCAGGCCGATTTCCATGGGACGGGTGTAGTAGCGCTCCATCTCCTCGGCCGACAGACCGGGGGCTTGGGCGGTGATTTCAAGAATGACGGGGGCCGGGTTGGGGTACGCCTCCACGTTCAGCTTCAAATAGGCGGCTACGCCAGCGCCGAGAAAGACGAGCAGGCACAGCATGATCACCGGGCGACGGCTCAGGGCGAACGAAATGATCCCTCGAAACACGGGCAATCCTTTCTAGTGACTTGGTTGTCCGGCCTAGCGAGTCGCTAGGGCAAGGGCATTGCTGAGGAACAGAGCGCCGTTGGTCGCGATTTTTTCGCCGGGAGAAAGGCCTTCGAGAATCTGCTGTCGGCCGTTCTGCGTCAGGCCCGTTTTCACGGCGCGTCGCTCGAAAGTTCTGCCGTCGCGGGTGACGAACACGGTCGTCGTGCCATCCCCTTCGCGAACCAGCCCGTTTGAGGGAACAGATACCGACTTCATGAGCTCACCCGTATGGATGACGAAGGTGGCCAACATCTGCGGCAGGAGTTCGTGCTTGGGATCGTTGAGCTCCGAGCGGACGGGAATCGTGTGCGTAGTGGGATCGACCGAGGCACCGATATTGGAGACCTTGCCTTCGAACTTGCGCCCAGGGTAGGCGAGCACCGACACCTCTACCAGCGCCCCCAATTGCAGCCGGGGCAGCAAATATTCCGGCACGTTGGCCACCAGCCACTTGGCCGAAAGATCCGCTACGGTGACAGGCGCGGTCCCGCTTCCTGGCTGCGTCAGCAGGCCCGGTGCTGCCGTGCGTGCCGTCACTCGGCCTGCAATGGGGCTGGCGATGGTGAGATGGCCATCCAACTTGCGGCTTGATACCAGCTTGTCCATTTCGGCATCTGATTTACCGAATATGCGCAATGCGTCTCGGGCGGCCTTATAGGCGGCTTCCGCAGCCTGTTCATCAGACTGTGCCTGATCTACATCCTTCTGGGCATTCCCCTGAACCTCGAACAATTTCCGAGCGCGGTCCAATATCTTGCGATTGAGTTCGGACACGCCCGCTGCAGAAATCAACGAGGACTCGGCCTGAACCAGATCAGGGCTATCCACCGAGAAGAGGGGCGCGCCCTTCTTTACGTCGTCGCCGGCTTTGACGAAGACGTCCACGATCCGTCCTTGCCAGGGCGAGAACACTTGGACGAGGCGATCTTGATTGAAGTCGATGATGCCGGCGACTTCGCGCTGGTCCACGAAACCGCCTTCCACGACGGATTCCACCGTGAGCGATTTTGCTTGCAGGTCGGTCACGGTCACAGCCTGGGGCTGCGACTGATCGGGGGCACTTTGAGATGGGCCAGGAGGCTCCGCTTCGCTTCTACTGATCCCCACCGCTGCACCGACAACCACAATGAGGCCTGCGACTGCGACAACCACCCTGAACTTGTTTCTCGTCATATCCGAAATCCCGGTCACCAAACGTTACCGGGGGCGGATACTAACGAAACGCTACACCTTCAATCGTTACGATTTGGAAAGGTTGGCGGCGGCGTGCTCTTTCCTATTTGATGGAAAAACAAAGCGCGCAAGAAGCCCAGGTGCAGCGTCCTCCAAGGAAAAGGTGGCCCCATGCATCAATGCGATGGCTGACACGATAGAAAGGCCCAACCCGTAACCTGGTTGCTCCCGATCTAGGCGATAAAACCGCTGCAGAACCTTGTCCCGTTCGGACGATGGAATGCCGGGGCCGTTGTCATGCACCTGCAACACAACGCCTTCGCGCTCCTCAAACACGTCAATAATGATTGATGCCCCTTTACCCGCATATTTGAAAGCGTTATCAAGAAGATTGCTAACGGCGCTAGCGATGAGATCCTTATCGCCAAGAACTTTAGGTGTGTGGGACACATGAACCGCGAGATTGATTCCCTCCGCCTCCGCGGCAGCATCGTACAGATCGGCTACGTTAGTAATAACCGCGTCCAAGTCCACCAATTCGAACGGCTGGCGACGAGTGCCAGACTCGGCTTCCGCAATTTGAAGAAGTTTATCGAGCACCGTAACGAGCCCATCAACTTCATCGATAGCAAAGCTGGCCTCTCTTGCCAGCACCTCTGCATCGTTGCCCCCCCGAAAAGACTCGTCCAGATGGGCACGGATACGGCCGAGTGGTGTTCTCAGGTTATGTGCGATGACGTTGGAGACATGGCGGACTCCTTCCATCAGATGCTCGATGCGGTCCAACATCCGATTGAGATCGTTGCCCAATCGAGAAAACTCATCCTGATGTCCGTAGTCGGGAATTCTCAGGCTCAAGTTTCCCGATTCGATTGCCAGAGCCGTATAGCGAATCTTACGTATCCGACGCTCGATCACATGCCGGAATATAAGTGTACCGCCGATAGCGAGAAGTACGGCAATGCTGCCGGCTGCCTCCAGTGCCCTAAAGATCAGACGCGTGATTTCCCTCAAATCGTTCATGTCCCGACCGACCATCAGCAGAGAGCCATCCGGCAGTCGGTGCACCAATACGCGGCCAATTGAGCGGCGCCCGTCATCGCGCAGCAAACTCCTTTCAGTCACCTTATCCAGACGGATGGTCTCGCCCTTCCACGGCGCTACGTTGCCCACAACCTTCTGGCCATCACGGTTCAGCAGAAGATATATCTCGGTGTCCGCATCAACGCTATCGGCAAGGCTTTGATCAATCTTGGCACGAAGCGCAGCGGGACCTTTGCCATCGAAGTAATCATTGAGTTTGGCCGTAATCGAGACAATCTTGCTGTCAGCTTCCTGGGATAGCACGCCCACGGTGCCCACATAGAGCACCGCAGAAAACAGCATGACCGAGATGAGAACTAACCCGCCACACATCAAGGCGAGACGGAAAGCGACTGAATTCCAGACTTTAGTCATCAGCGCTCATCCGATATCCGACTCCTCGAATGGTGTGGAGGAGCGCTGGAGAAAATCCCTTGTCGATTTTGTTGCGCAGCCGACTGATCTGCACATCGATAACATTGGTTTGCGGATCAAAGTGGTAGTCCCACACCGCTTCAAGCAACATGGATCGCGTCACGACCTGCCCTTGGTGCCGGACTAAATATTCGAGCAAGCGAAATTCCCTTGGCTGTAAAAGAAGGGGCTGTCCTGCGCGCTCTGCTCGTCGGCCGGCCAAGTCGAGCCTGAGATCGGCGATTTTTAGATCACTTCCGTTGTCACGAATGCCCGAACGTCGAAGCAAAGCTTCCACCCGCGCTAAAAGTTCTGGGAACGAGAACGGTTTGGTCAGATAGTCATCGCCACCGCCACGTAATCCTTTAACTCGCTCATCCAGTGTTGCCAGCGCACTCAAAACGACAATTGGAGTGGTTTTACCAAGCTCTCGTAGATGCTTGATGATGGATAGGCCATCAACCTCATCCGGCAACATCCGGTCCAGGATGATGAGGTCCCAGATTTCGGACGCACTAATTCGCTTGCCTTCGGCTGGGTCGGCTACCCATGTGACGTCATAGCCCACCTCACGGAGGCCATTGCAAAGATAGCGAGCCGTATCGGCCTCGTCCTCAATGATGAGCAGTTTCATTTCTAGCTTGCTGAGCCCATTCGAACCATAGTCGAACGAAGGAACTCAGCTAAATATGGGCGGTTTTCGCTAAAGGCCGGAAGGATAGCTGCTGGTGCCTTGCTAACCCCTGTCGCTTCGAGCGGAAGCAGATATGATTGATAACCAGTCTGGCGCCAGAACCGGCCATTTTTCATTGGGGCATCGATCAGTTGAATCCGCCCCAACCAGCTGACTGTCCGGCAACCAGACGGGCAAGCCCCCCCCGCAAAGCGACTGCTTTCACGTATTAAAAAGAGCGAATGTTGCCTGTAATTTTCTTAACTTGGGTGGATTGGGCCGCGAATAGCGATGCACTAACAACTGAGCAGCCTAGGAGCGCAAAGCTCAGGGGAAAATTTCCCTGGAAATCAACAACCGAAACACACTTGCACTTGCCAATGTGTGTGCATTCAGGTCTAATTTCCTATACCCATGATATTAAGTCAACAATTGTCGAGCGTTGATGGGCCTACCCGTTGCACGGACCGTCCGATATGCAAAATCTCATTCGCCGCCACACGCTTCGGGCCAGCCTGAGCGAATTCATCTTGCCTCCCATTGACGATGGGTTAGTTCTAGGGCGGTTATCGCCTATCGGTCACGTAGCAATTGGTAAGGCACTGAGTTTATTGACGACAACAGCGTTTGAGCATGTCCTGGTTGAAGACGAGATCATTGGCGACATTCTTGTGCGTAGCGCCATCATGCGCAAAATCAGCCCGGAACAATTGGTTCAATTTGTACTGACGCATGTCAAACCCATCATGGGACCGGAAGAGATTATCCATCTCGACCTGGTCGTAGAAGTGAGCGTTGAGGAAAGGCAGCGATGACCGGGCCGTTGCGCGTGGGGGATTGCTTGTGCTCACGCTTGATACAGGTCAATGCCTTACATCGCTACCGGGATGTAGTTGCGACCGGGCCAACATCGCCCAAAATCTTCGCAGTGCTGGATGACGAAGAAAACTTCCTCGGCATGGTGGATGAGCGGCAGGCCGCCTTGTTTCCAAGTCGAATCTTCGCGGACCTGATCGTACGCAGAGTACCAGCACCCGTCTTGGCTACCGATAGTTTGGAACAAGCACTCGCGCGCCTGGAGCATGAGAAAGCGGATTACCTTCCCGTCGTCGACCAAGACGGAAAAATGTTGGGAGCCATCTCCCATTCAAGCCTTGTCGTCGGCCTATTGCAAGCAGAACGTGCCACGTTGGAGGAGCGCGAGTCCCTCATCAACCAACTGGAAGCAGAACTCAACCACCATCGTATTGCTGCATCAGTCTTTGACACCACCAGCGAAGGCATCTTGGTTACCGATGCAAAAGCGTCCATCGTACTTGTCAATCGCGCTTTCGAAAATGTCACCGGCTATCGCTTCGAGGAGGTCCGCGGCCACCGGCCGGCCCTCCTCCAGTCTGGTATCCACGATACCGAGTTCTACGCGAAGTTCTGGTCGGCGCTCCAGGACAAGGGGGCGTGGCAAGGTGAAATATGGAACAAACGAAAAAACGGGGAAACCTACCCCGAATGGCTACATGTCAATGCAGTCCGCGATACCTCCGGCGTCACAACGCATTATGTCGGTATTTTTTCCGATATCAGCGCCCACAAGGAAGTACAAGAAAGACTGCATCAGATGGCGTATTTCGACAACCTGACGGGGTTGCCTAACCGTCAACTCTTCCTTGATCGTCTTGAGCGAGTCATTGCCCGCTGTCAGCGCAATGAAACTGGGGTTTCCCTGCTGTTTATCGACCTGGACCGCTTCAAGAACATCAACGATTCCCTTGGTCATGGATTCGGCGACCAAGTGTTGATTCAAGCCGCCAACAAAATGCGCGAAATAATCCGGGATGCCGACACCATTGCTCGCCTTGGCGGCGACGAGTTCACCATCCTGATTGAGGATGGGGGCAATGAGCAGGCCGCTGAAAAAGTCGCCAGCAAAGTCATCGAAACCTTGGGCGACCACTTCTCGATCGCTGGTCGGGAGGTCTTCGTTTCCGCCAGCATCGGAATCAGTCGTTACCCAACCGACGGTACAGATGCAGAGTCTCTCTTGAAAAATGCGGATCTTGCCATGTATCAGGCCAAGGAATCGGGCCGTTCGGTATACCAATTTTTTAAACCGGATATGAATGAAAAGCTCACCGAGCGCTTTGACCTAGAGGACGGCATTCGCCACGGTATTGACAAGAATCAGTTCTGGCTGGCCTACCAACCGCAATTGCGTCTTTCCGATGGTCAAGTCACCGGCGTGGAAGTCCTGTTACGTTGGCAGCATCCGGAGATGGGCGAGATCCCGCCGGCCAAGTTCATTCCCATTGCGGAGGACTGTGGTCTCATCAACATGCTGGGGCAATGGGTCGTGCGCAGGGCGGCGGAGCAAATATCCGAGCTTGAGGGATTGGTAGAAAAGCATGATTTCCGCCTTGCCGTTAATTTTTCTCCTGCCCAACTTGCCGAAAAGACAATAGAGGAAATTATTTCAGCCATTCAGTTGTGCCAGAAATCCGCTGTCGTCGAGTTGGAAATCACTGAAAGCACCTTGATGACCGGCGACAAACTTGCATTGGGCTTCTTCGAGGCTCTTGCCCATGCGGGTGTGCAGGTTTCCGTGGACGATTTCGGTACTGGTTATTCAAACCTGGCAAACTTGAGGCGATTGCCCATTCATCGATTAAAAGTTGATCGTTCTTTTGTGCAAGACTTGGAATCGGACGAAGCTAGCCGCCAAATTGTCACGGCGATCATCAATATGGCCCACTGCCTGGGCATGAAAGTTGTCGCCGAAGGGGTGGAAACCTCTGGCCAGGCACAGATTTTGGGTGGATTGGATTGTGATGAAGTGCAGGGTTATCTATATAGCCGACCGTTACCGATGGATCAATTTCATACCTTCTTGAAACGCCACGGACATTAGTGCGGATTCCGGCCACATTACCCATCTCTTCAGGCTGGCGTTGCCTGGGACAAATATCTTTTCCGCGTCAACGCTATTTCATCACAACAATGAATCCGACATCGGCTATTTGATCCCCAAGCCGCTAATCAATCGGTTGCTTTTCAGAAGACGACTGCACCAAGTATCAGAAGTCGATTGCACTGCGCCGGAGAAGTCCAGAGCCCCGCTTGGCTCAGTAGCAGCTAAGTCTGCATGCGTAGCTTCTCCACTGTGCAAACCCCTGCACTCTTCTGGAGAAGCATCATGTACCGTTACACCAAACTTTCCCTACTGGCCATCGCCATCGCTACAACCGGCGAGGTCGCCTACGCCGCCAAAGGCGGCATGGAAAACGACGCACTGGCAATCGCCAAAGCCAAGATTCCGCTCACTCAGGCCGTGAGCATTGCCGAGCAGCACGCCAATGGCAAGGCGTCGCGCGCCGAGTACGAGAAATCGAAACATGGGCCATCGACAACAATCTGACGCGCAAGGTGGCGCTAACTGATGCAACCTGGATTGCCATGATCAAGGGTACCGTGGCCGGTAGCGTCAACCTGGGCATCGCCTTTCTTATGGGAAACCATCAGCCAGCTTGGACAACGACCGCCCTGGCGATGGGGGTTGGCCTAGCGGCCTACGGCATCAGCCTAGTGCTTTTCGTGGTGGGGATGAGGCACCTTGGGACGGCGCGTACCGGTGCTTATTTTTCTGTCGCACCATTCTTTGGTGCGATGCTCGCGCTATTGGCCGGAGAACCAGTCACTCGCCAATTAGCGGCTGCCGGGACCTTTATGGTAGTCGGTATCTGGCTGCATCTGACGGAGCGACACGAACACACGCACGCCCACGAGTTGATGGAGCACAGCCATGAGCATACCCATGATGAACATCACAATCATGCTCATGACGACAATGTGGTACTAGATACGAAGCACGCCCATCCACATCGCCATGAACCGATGGTGCACACGCATGCACAACTTTCCCGATGCTCATCACCGAGGACGCCTACACTGAATACTCAGGGCCGTTCGTTGCCAACCTAGAGGCTGTATTACCCAACCCAAGTTGCTACTGATCGTCAAAGCCACCCAAGGTGCTTGACTGCACCGAATGCGATGTAAAGTCCCAAGCCACAAATGAACACCCCAAAAGACAGGTGGAGGTAGTGTTCGTTGAGTTCATTAGCAAAGACCGCCCCGAGCCATGCGCCCAGAAACATGCCGATAGCGAGAATCAGCGCAGCCCGAATATCGACATTGCCGTGTCGGTAATACTCATAAGCGGCAGCCAAGCCAATCGGCGGCAGCATCACCGCCACCGTTGTACCTGTAGCCATGTGCTGAGAGAAACCGGCCCAGTAGACCAAGGCAGGAACCAGAATGATGCCACCACCAATTCCGAAAACGCCAGCGGCCAGTCCGCCCGTCATACCGATTAGGGACAATATCAACCATGTGGGCATCCGACTCTCCTTTGCATGAAGGTCGCCTATCACTGGGCAATTTGGCGTGTACCTCGAGCAACAATTTACAGGTGGGTTACTGAACTTTGTAGGAAGCGTGACAGGCAACACATTGCTGCGCCACTTTGGAGAGGGCCGCCAAGGCCAGCTTGGGATTGCCCGATTTTCCAGCCTTATTGGCTTCAACCGCAAAATCGCTGGCTGCCTGGTGCATGGCCAAGCCGATGTTACGCATACCTTCAGGCATGAACTGGGACATTTGGTGGTCCATGTTCATCGGCTTCGACATCTGAGGTTTTCCGGAGGTCTCTTCACTCTTGCAGCCCTCTGCTGAAGGTGAGTCCATGCCCAGTCTCTCACTGGCAACCTGAGCGGCCTTGGCGAATTTTCCAGCCGACATGCTGGACAGAATCCCAGATAGAGCTTCGAGGTGGTCGCGCATGTTGGTCAGAGTGTGCTGGCGCATTTCCGGCGGGAAATTCACCTGCTGTCGGGTATCGCTGCCCGCAGCGGCCATGTGTTGCATGTGCTGCTTATGATCCATCGGATCTTGCGCGTAGGCGGTGAAGCTGAAGAACGCTGCGATGGCAGTCGTGAAAATGGTTAAGGTCTTGCGCATGACTTTCTCCGGGGTGATTGACCAAGCAAATATTAGAGAAAACCAATGAATTGCCTATATGATTGAAATCATACGAGTGACACTATAAAGGTATCTTTCTATGGATTGGTCGGTACTTATCTCCGCGCAACCGACACTGGCTCAAGTTCCCGAATCACTCCGGCAGCGCGCAGAGCCTTGGGACTTGGTGACCGGACAATATCTCTTTCGAATCGGCGATTCGGTTCATGCCATCTTTACGGTCATCAACGGCGAGGTTCGATTGATTCGCCGTGACCGCAACGGAACAGAGGCAGTACTCCAGCGATCCAGAGGTGGCTTCTTTGCCGAAGCAAGCCTGAATGGCATTGAGCCGGGATGAAGCAAAAATTTCCTCAAGAAATGACTTATCTCATTGATTTAATATAATTTAACTGGATTCGTTCTCATCTGAACTATACCAGCCTTCAATGCCCGGAATCTCTAACTCAGACTGCTCGGAGATGCGGGGGGAGGTCAGCACACCATATAGGTCTTCAATTTCCTCCGCAGAGAGAATCGATAAGCGATGGGAATCAGCGGGCGACGACATTTGAATAGCCGTGGAACGACCGGGGGAGTCTAACAAATAACTTTTGTAAGCCCACTTTGCTCAACGGACGCCTCTGCCAGCCAGGGAATCAGCGCACAGCGCTTGGACAGGCCATCCGCCATCCGGCAGATGAACGGGATTTCGTAACCGCCACCCTTACCCATGGTCATGATGACGCTGTGGCTCACCTTGGCGATGTCCTCCACCAAGCCGGCCCACTCAAAGAATTCGGCCAACAAGTCCGGCGTGGCATTGGTGGAAACCGCCATTGCCAGCCGATGTAGCCACAGCAGGTGGTCACGGATGACCGACGGGCGTCCATCCTCACCATTGCTCCACTCGGTGCGCAAGACATCAACGATGTCCACCGCGGCCAGTAGCCTGGCCGTATCGAGCCCCTCATGCAGATCTTGCCATTCAAAAAGATCATAGACGAGGAAAGCCGGCACCACGGAGCAACGATGCCCTACGTATTGTTCAGCAGTTCTCATCATTGAGCTTCACAGACTGCCAACTTCTGCCGTTCGCTACGCTGCCACATCGCCGGTTTTATCTGCGTGGCATCGAAGACAGGCCGTATCATCCAACTCGTGTTCGGACTAGGTCTAAGTAGCAGAAACCAAGCAAAGAATGAGGTTGTCAATATCCGGGATGCCACTGGCGTCCAGTTCGGCAACACGCCGGTTAAGTCGTACAGCAACCCGGTGTCAGAATAAGGACCGAACCCGGTGAGTGCCGGTATGCGGTACCAGTAATAGCAACTCACCGCGGCAGCTGCGAAAATCCGGATCAAGGCATGGCGCGCCAACTTCGACTGGCATAACCATTTCCGGGTGGCCGCGTAGAGGAGCAGCGACACCGCCGCGCAGCCAAACGGCCAAAGGTAGCCGGCAGCAATTTCCACCGCACCGATGTGCCCCGGATAGTCCGGCACTTGATACCACCCAAATATGAATCCGACAAAGCTGCCGGTGAAGCCGTGACCGACCCAGCGATCAAGTGCCGAGGGGCCGGTGACTACCGGTGTCATCGAACGGATCGAGTCTGGGCAAATCGCCGTACATTTTCGGCAGGAATCACAGCGCATGTTTTTGACTGTGATCGGCGGGGAGAGGCCATAGAGTTTCTCGACCGGGTGGATTGGGCACAGCGAGGTGCACCATCCGCTGCGCCACTCGAAGGCAATGCCGGTTGCGACGGCAATCCCGGCCGCCAGAAGCAGCATGAGAGCCGTCATCGATCCGCTGGTATTCAGCAAGATATGTCGAAGTGGCACGATCAGAAATAGCGCCGATACGCTCGTCAATCCGAGAAGACCTGTCCAACGGCGGGACGGAATCCTTTTTCGGGAAAGCCCCAAGCGCCGGGGCAGCAGGCTTAAGGTCGCCATCGGACAGATATTGCGCCACAGCCCAGGAGCGACCACGATCAGCGCCGGTGCGGTGGGTATCAGGATATTCCACATGATGACAAGGCCGACCGCGGGTCGAAAGAGCAATGCTCCCACCAGAAATACACCGGCCAACAGTAAAGAGTTCTGTAAAGCGCGCTGGTAGACAATTGCAGCATCCTGCTTGGCGCCGGGCGTGGCATCAATTAATTCGGCGGTGGTCATCACCTACTTCCCTTGTTCAATTGCATTCTGTTGATATTCCCGACAAAGTTGACGGGGATTCGGCAACATCCACCGAGCCATCATGATTTTGGGGCTACTTGAAAATGGGCGCTGCGGCGAAAGGAAAAAAATACAAACACCCAATACCCACCCCAGGTGATCAATGTGGTCAAAGCAGGTCGCGAACGGAATCCCGAAAAATCCGCCAATAATTTGCCTGCGCTCGAGGTGTCATCCAGAAGAAAAGACAGATCCCATACCGGGTCCAGCAGGGGAGGAAGCCACCCGGCGCCGATCAATCGATCACAGGCCGAGACCAGCAGCGCGGAGGACAAAATCAATAGGAGATAGGAAGAAAGCCGAAGTAAGAGACCCACGTTCAAGCGTGTCAGACTCTTTACCGCAAGCCAGGCGGTGGCGGCAGCCGCCAGCAAACCCGTGAAGGCGCCTATCGTCAGCGCGGCCATATCGCCCTCCTGGGCCAGTCCATATAGAAATACGACCGTCTCCGCGCCTTCCCGAGCCACCGCCAACGCAGCGACCACGGCAACCCCCAGAAAACCCGACCGTTTCGAGGCAGCGGAAAGGTCAGTATGGAGCTTGGACTTGATCTGCCGACCATGCTTGCGCATCCAGAGCACCATCTGGGTAATCAAGCCCGAGGCCAACACCAGGATTCCGGTCTGGAATGCCTCAAGCGCGTTGCCAGTGAGTTCGTCCTGGATGGCAAGCAGCGCCCACCCCAGCAGCAGCGCCAAGCCAACACCACAGGCCAGCCCAAGAGACAATGCCCGGCGACCTCGACCGGAATCGTCGTTGGCTTTGAGCCAGGCAAAAAGAATCCCGGCGATCAGAAAAGCCTCGAGACTCTCACGCCAGACCACGAAGAAGGCGTTTCCCATCGGAATGCTCCCTATTTGGCGACGAGGCTCCCTTGTCCTGACTTCTGATGGAAATCATCGTGGAACTTGTAGCTGCCAGGCTTCAGGGGTTGGATGACCAGGGTCTTGGTGGTCCCCTGCGCAATGACCACTTCCTTCTTGAGCGGACCACTCTCGAACTCGACCGAGCCAGGACCTTCGTTCTTCACTTCCAGACGGAACTTGGTATTGGCCGGTACCTCCAGGGTTTCCGGAATGACATGGCCTTCCTTCATCAACAACTGAACGGTGGGCACTTCATCGGCGGCAGCGCCGATGGAGAACAGGGGCAGGCCCAGCGCGGCAGAAATCAGCAGGGTTTTCATGGAAATCTCAGTTAAAAAGGGGAAACGCAATAATGTGTGAAGGCTGAACATCAAACGAACAAATCCTGGCCGATAAACCCACCTGGTCTTGCCCCGGACGGACAGGCGAACAAGCCGCTACCGGTATGGGTCGTGAACTGATTCAGCATGTCGATCTGCGCCATCTTCGTGAACAGCTTGATGAAACCGGTTCGCGGGTCCTTCTGGTAGCACTGGAACAACAGGCCGGCATCGAAGGTCACCAGTTGACGCCAGGGCGGCCAGCGCTCGGCAACCCGAGTGATTCCGTTGTCGTAATTGAACGCTCGCCGCAGGATTTGTGCTCCATCATTGTTTTCGGGAGCGGACATCGCCGTATGGGAGTTTTCAGTGATGATCGGATTGCCATCCTTGTCAGTTCGCTCCAGTCCCAGCGTGTCGTGTTCGTGCTGCTTTCCGATTGGAGCCCCAGTGACCTTGTGGCGGCCTACGGTTTGCTCTTGGAAAGCAGTTTTCATGTCATCCCAGTGATCAAGGGAAATTCGGATGGGACGAATCACCATGTAACTGCCACCCTGCATCCAGGTTGGTCCTTCATCACCGACCCAGACAAACGTGTTCATGGCCTTGGGATCGTTGGTTGGGATGTTCATCGTCCCGTCCAAGAAACCCATCTGGTTCCGTCCGGTTTCTCCTGGCTTAAACCCACCCGTGAAACCCGTCTGCGCCCAACGCATCTCAGCAATACCGTTGGCTAGCTTAGCCAGTCGTCGCACCGCGTATTCCACAACCTGAGGATCGTCGGCGCTGGCCTGGATTGACAGATCGCCGCCCGTGCGTTCTGCTACCAGTTGATCACCCGCAAAACGCGGTAGGTCGACGAGTGCTTCCGGGCGTCGCTTGGCTAACCCGAATCGGTCCTTACCCTCTTTTTCGAACAGGGTTGCGCCGAATCCGAATGTAATGGTCAGCCGGGAAGGCGACAGTCCAATGGTCGCGCCTGACTCCGCGTTGGGCTGTTGGGGATCCGCCTTCGGATCAAAATGTGCAGGGCCTCCGGTCATCAATGCGGAGGTTTCCGTCCAAGACTTCAGCAGCTTGATCAGGTCATCCCGTTTCTCCGTCACGACGTCAAACGCAATGAAATAGGTGTGGCGCTGAATCGGCGTTGAAATGCCGGCTTGGTGCGGCCCCCAGAACGGCTCGATCAGGGACGCGCCGGCAGTTTTAGGTGCGGTGGCAGATGCCAAAACATTCGATGCCAAGGGCGCTGCGGCGGCGGCAAAGGCGGTTCGCGTCAGGAATTGCCGCCGTCCAATATCAGGGTTTGGTGTCTTCGTAAGATTCATGGTGTTGCCAGCCTCAATGCGTTGATGTCATCTTCGACGTAATAGAAACTCTTGCCATCCGGGGTCAGGGCGATACCGAACAGGTTGCCATTGCCGGGAGGCGATTGCGCCTGATTCGTATTGAGCCAGTGGGCATAAATCTGTTTGCCGGCAATCGGGTCCACTTCCACGGTCTGGCCGTTTTTGCCATTGTTCACGATCAAATGACCTTGGGCAGTCATCACCATCGCCAGCGGCCAGGCGAGCAGTCCTTCCTTCGTCACTAACTTGCCCTTGCCGGCACTGGTAGCACGGGTGCTGGCCTCGGGAATGGCGGTAATCTCATTGTCGAGGCCGTCCGTCACGTAAAGCGTGTCGTCGGTGCCAAGGGCCAAGCCGGTGGGACCGAAGAGGAAATTATCCCGATCAGCCCGGTTGGAAAAACCATCGCCGATCACCGTCTGGCTTTGCAGCACGGGCGGCTTCCCTTCGGGAAGCGTCAGTTCCAAACGCAACACCGTGGCCTGATGTTCGATGACAGGATATTTCGTCTCGGGATCCACGACTTCCGGTCCTTTGAGACCAAAGCCGGCCATGCTGATAAACAGCGTTGCACTGGTTCCTCGATCGATGGTGGCCATGTTGCCCCAAGGCCCGTTGATGGTTGCTCCAGCCCAAGTCGCGACGTGGTGGCCATCGGCGTCAAACACCAGTAGGCAGCCGTCGCCTTTGGTCTTGGTCGTGCCATCCGTGCTGGGCGTACTGCCGACAATGACCCAGCCACTTCTGAGCATCGTCATCGCCGTAGTGAGCCCGACACCACCTGGACAGTCCTTCAGTTTCTGCGGCACCTGAGCAAAAAGCTTAGTTTCCTTAGTACTTGGACGATAGCGAAGGATGGTGGTGCCGGTGCCTTGGAGGTTGGAAATGTTGTTGAAGTTATCGACCAGCACATCATCCTTCTCAATCACCCCCACTGAAACGGGCGCCACCAGGACGGCGTAGGGATTGACATCCCCGTTATCGGGGATCGTAGAGGACAGGAATTTGTGCTTGTGAATGGTCTCCAGCATGCCCTTCGGGTCGGCAAAGGCTGGTGCAGCCAGACAGGCGCCCAAACCGAAATATAGGGTTGTGCGAGCCAAGCGAACCAAGCTGGCCTTGATGAGCAACGAGGGGAAATGTGAGCGTGTCATAATGTCGATGAATGCCGTCAGAAGGAAATATTGGTACGCAAGCCGAGCACCAGTTCGTTCTTGATGCGCTTGCTAGGATCATCCGGATTTGGCACGCCGGCGCCCGGGTTGAAGACGTACTGGATGTCGGGTTGCAGCTGAATCCAGGGTTTCAACTGATACTGGTAGGTCAGTTCGATAAAGGTCTCGCTGCTGCGCGTCGGGCCGGCGGGGTTGTTACCAAAATCGATGTTGTCTCGATCCAGTTGCGATGCCTGCTTGCTCACGTGGGCATACCCCAGGCCAACTCCGAAGGTATCCGCAGTCCGGTAGCGGAACGGACTGTGGAAGACCATCCCCGCATTCAAGCTGAAGTCGATCAGGTTTCGGTCTTTAAGCGGCGTGCCCATCGCCCGGCCAAACAAGGCAATCGTTCGATTGGGATCTCTGGCGTCACGCCACACCAATTGATCGGAGACGGCATAGAACGCATAGTTACCCTTGTGTTGCCTGGCGTTGCCAGTGCTAGCCGGGTTGGCGAGCGACAGACCGGTCTCATCAGTTCGCTGGTCGTCGAACGTCTTGCTGTTGTACCAAGCACCGATCCGATAGGTCCTGCCCAAGGGCTGGGCTTCACCCGGTTCAACCAGACTTCCCAGTGCAGGCGCTGAAAACTGCGCCTCGACGATGGACAGCCGGCCATCCCCCCAGGGGAAGCTGGTGCCATGGCGGTTCTGGCGTTGTGGATCGGTGCCGTTGTCGTTTTTGACCGGACTTCCATTGAACGTCCCCGCCAAGAGGGTGATGCCATCAACAGGACGGACGCTGATCCGTGCCCCCAATGCCGAGAGTGGATAGGCTGGACCGCCACCGGGCATATCCGCCGAGGGTAGCATCGGCCAGCCAAACATCGTATTCACAAAGTAGAGGGCATTGGTACTGACCATGAATTCCTGGTCGATACTCTGCTGACCTACTTTAAGTTCCAGCCGGTCTTCATCAAGAAATTTCTGGCTGTACCAGAGCTCCCACAGGCGGGTCGCTCGGTCGGATTCAATTCCGCTGGCAGTTTGCAAAGACTGGAGGTTGTCTGAGCTGAGATTCTTGCCGTGGATATTGAGTAGGCTGACGTTGAAGAGGCCACCGTAATGACCGAACGCCCGTTGGGTATTGAGTTGCATGACGGCCTGGGTCAAGCCGTCGTATTCGAATCCCTTCTTGGTACCGCCGGAGACATTGCCCAGATACTCACTAGTTTCCTGAACGGCAAAGGAAATGCCAAGGCGGCTCAACTCGGTTCTGATCCCCCACATGTCGCCCAATAGAGCGCTGCTTCGATTGACTCCATCAAGGAAGCCAAACAATCCACGAGATGAAGGGAGGTTTTCATCATTTGCCGCAGGGATCGAGATGGGTGGCGGCGCTGAAATTGCCGGGAGTGGGGCAAGCGCTGCAACGCTACTTACGAAGAAAGTGGCAGCTAGCGCTCTGAAATGAAGGTGTTTTTGGGGGGGGGCTAAAAACGGGCAAATGCTCTTGCCGCACGTGGGGTTTGGAGGTGTCATCGCAATTCATTCAAGAAGAAATGCGCTGGCTGGCTATCCCGCCTCCGGCGGCTTGCTGGCTTGCGAAAGCTTCGCCTTCCTGCTTATCAAGGGAGGCTCAACGGATCCATATCAAATAACGATATGAGAATCATTATCATTTATGGGCAACAAGGGCGTCAAGCTTTTTATTGCAAATTAGTGCGGCCTTACTCAATCAGTCGGAGGCCTTGGTAGGGATGATGTCTTGCTCAGCTACCTGCTTCTCCAGCGCCAACAGCCGCTGCTTGAAACTGGACAGTGAATTCCACGATACACCCGAGGCCAGGCAGAGGGATGAACTAAAGGACAGGCTCTTGCAGGTCGTTGGGGTGCCGTTTTTCAGGTTGCGTGCCCAGGAAAGCTCAACCATGGATACGGACGAGTGGTACGCCCTGTTGACCACACAGGTACTGGACCAGGTTTCCTGTGGAGAAAAAATCAGGAGCCGTCGGTTCTACTCATCACTGGTTCCAGCCGGCAATTGAACGAGCAGAGCATTCATTAAATGGTGGGGCTGCAAATGGATGGTGGATTTTCACTGCGAACCAACGGTGATTTTGAATGCAACTGAGTGGTGGGTTTGCGATGCGAGTTAGTGGTGGATTACCTGCGAATACTCACTTGGCTAGGAGCAGCCCTTGCTGTCGACGCAGGCATTTTTCGCAATGTGGGCGCGATGGTACTTGCCCTGCTCGGTATTGTCCTGATGCTTGGCAGCGTGCAGCAACGTTTCGCAACCACAGCGGCGGACCTGGGAAATGCCGGCAACAACCTGATTTCCCGCATACAACCCGAGGGGTTGTGGGGGCAGTTCGCCATCGGCCTGGTATTGGGCGTGGTTTGTTGTCCCTGTGTGGGCCCCACCTTGGGCGTGGCCGTGGTGCTCGCCAGCCAAGGTTCGCATTTACCGCAGGTTGCATTGCTCATGGGCATCTTCGGAAGTGGCGCCGCATCGCCCGTGGCAGTCCTGGCTTATGTCTCTCGCAGCACCATGATGAAGATACGCGGCAAACTGATACAGGTAGGAAAGGCCGGCAAGGCCATTTTGGGTGTCCTCATGATTGCAGTCGCCAGGTTAATCCTCAGCGGAGTCGACAAGAACTTTGAAGCTTGGCTTGTGGATCACTCTCCCGCCTGGCTCACGGCATTGACGACGCGTTTTTAATCCGGTTTCCCCAACATCACCGAAAGGCATTTCCATGCAAAAACCTTTAGTCAACGTTCGCAAACTGGCCACGCTCACGCTCTTTGCTGCTTCCTTTACAGTGGGTACGGCCATGGCGGACCCGCTGAATGTGCAGGCCACCATGGTGCCCAAGGAGCAAATCAAACTCGACCTCAAGGACGGTTCCGGACATTTCGTGCTGATGGTCAGGCGGGAAGGCACCGCCTCCGGCGCTGGCCTGCTCGATGGCGAGCAAATCATCGAATACGGGCGCCACGACATTGTGCCCGGCGTTTCCGGCGATCCGAGCGGTTATCTGGTTGCCACCAAGGGCGAGAGCAATGTGGCTTACCTCAAGTGGACTGTCCGCGCTGTCTTCCTGACTGGCAAGGATGGCAAACCCGAGATTAACGATAATGGTTTTGGGGAGGTCGTTTCCGGCATCGGTAGCTTCAAGGGACTGAAAGGTGCAGGTACCCCACATATCAAGGCTGCCAACCCCACTGACCGCGTCTTCATTCTGGAGGGCCAGATGGTTTCGGCACCGCAGTCATGAATCGGATGGCCATGTTTCTTTCATCGTTCGCGAACCGTTTTGCTTTGTTGCCGCCTCCTAGTTTCTGAGGACTGTCCTCAAACACTAACGGATGGAAGGAAATCGACATGTTCTACGTTAAGAATGTCCCCAATTGGGAGCGCGTCCTGCGCGTTATCATGGGCCTGATGGGTTTGGGCTACGCCGGGATCAATTGGGATGGGTCCAGCCTCGCTGTCGCCATGGGCTTGATGGGCGCAATGTTGGCGCTCACCGGAATGGTTGGTTTCTGCCCCATGTGCGCCATGGTAGGCCGCAAACTCGACAAGAGGCACTGAAGCATGGCTGCCAGCGTGATCAACAAGGAAAACTTGGTCCTCGCCGCGCAAACGGGGGACCCGGCTGCGATCTCCCGCTTGCTGGCGGTCTGCCAGGCCGACGCGCGCCGCTACGCCTACAAGCATTGCCAGTCCAGCGACATCGACGACGCCGTCCAAGAGTCGCTGCTGCAGGTTTCCCGCAAGGTCAAGGGACTTAAGGCGGCGGCGGCCTTCTCATCCTGGCTCTTCACTGTCATCAAGCACGAGTGCCGCAAGCTTGCGCGCATGATGTTCAAGCATGAGCCTCTGCTAGAGGAGATTGCCGAGCAGCAACTGGCGTGCCGAACCGATCACGCGTTGCGGGTGGACCTGGCAAATGCACTTGAATCTCTGCCCGCCCACTACTTGGAGGTGGTATTGCTGCGTGATTTCGAGGAGCTTACGATCGCAGAGATCGCCGAGCGCCTGGGCGAACCACCGGGTGCCGTCAAGAGCCGGCTGCACCGGGCCCGGGAATTGGTGCGAGAGTACATGCTGAGCTCCGGGAATTCTGGCAAACGACTTCCGGCCAATCCCAATGCTTGAGCCCCAGGGAGCGGGCACATGAATGAGATTTCCAACCACCGTGATGAATCGATGCCGACCTACTCGGTCTTGACTTGCCCGGTCTGCGGGCATAAATCCGAGCTTGAAATGCTGGCGAACGCCTGCCTGTTTTTTCACGAATGCGAGGCTTGCCATACGCTTCTCCGGCCCCTGCCTGGGGATTGTTGCGTCTTCTGCAGCTACGGTTCTATACCATGCCCTCCCGTGCAAAACGACCCTTCTCGCAATCGGCGATCTGTAAATCCGAGCTCTTAGCTTGCCCGATATGAATCTCCCCCATGGACTAAACCAGCATTTCTGCACATTAAGGTTGAACCGAGGATGCCCGCACGACCAGTCCCCGACGGCGTTGGGACGGCCTTTTGCTTGTCATGGCATGGTCCGTTGAGGCCTAGGATACCTATACTTGGTGGCATCTTTGAACTGAGCAGCCTAGGAGCGCAAAGCTCAGGGAAAAATTTCCGTGGAAATCAACAACCGAAATGTTTCGCGAGAATAAAGTCGTAACCGCATCTCCAGAAAAAAATGGATGAAATTTCAGAGGAAGCATTACATTTTTCGCTAAAAATCGTAATTTTTGGCTCGACAACGTGGCCGAGAAGGTTATCGAAGGGGCGGTTCTCCAGCATGAGGACGACGA
>RXJP01000164.1:21487-44503 GCA_003963315.1 Rhodocyclaceae bacterium
GGAACCATCTCCAGAAGATGAGGTGCGCACTGAAATTCAGCCGCGTGACTGCTTCAGACGCCTGCGGCCGAGTTATTCTGAAAAAAATAAGGGGGTTCCAAGAGAAATGACAAAGGAATTCAAGTCGGGGCTTCTATTTGTCGTAATAAAGTTGGGAGGGGTTGCGCTATGGATGGAATGGCGAGGAAAGCAACAGTAAGCCCGCAGAGCAAACACACGAGGCGATTCATAACTGGCGATAAAGCATATTGAGAATAATTCTCAATATGCTTTATAAGGGTATTCCCCATCAATGACAAATTGGAGAATCAGGCGATCTAGAAGCGCCGTATGGGATTATTTCGGAGTCATTCATTCTTTGGGTGTCCTTGGATAACTGATTTAGCAAGCAACAGGATTGGCGGCTAAGGACCGATAAACAGGAAAAGCTATAAGTAGTCTTTTCGGCCCCTATAATGTCGCTGTTGGATCGGGTTCATTCCTCCCTCATCTTGGTGGAATGTGAAATGGGAAGTCCGGTGAGTTGGAAACTCCAGCAAGTCCGGCGCAGCCCCCGCTGCTGTAAGCCTGATGACTTTGCCACACGCGCCACTGTGCTCACGCATGGGAAGGCCGGCAAAGGAAAAAGAAGGCGAGCCAGAAGACCGGCCTGATTCCAGATGTAGTTGTTGCTATCCATCGGGGTGATGGAACTTGCTACCAGATGAATCGGGGCCGCATCCATTGCCAGCGCCGGCTCCATCCTCAGCGATTTTTCTCCCCGTTTTTTGAACATCACCAACGGTGGGTTGGGGAGGAATCATGCACATCATGGAAGGCTTTCTACCTGCGGGCCATGCCTTGGGCTGGACCGTCGCCGCGGTGCCCTTTGTGGCCTTCGGCATCCGTCGCCTAAACCAGCGCATCCGCGAGAACCCCGAGCAGCGCATGCTGATGGGCGTTGCCGCGGCCTTCACCTTCGTACTGTCCGCCCTCAAGCTGCCCTCTGTCACCGGCAGTTGCTCCCACCCCACGGGTACGGGATTCGGCGCTGTGCTCTTCGGCCCCGCTGCCATGGCGCCCATCGGCTTCGTCGTGCTGTTGTTCCAGGCATTGCTGCTGGCCCACGGCGGCATCACCACCCTGGGTGCCAATGTATTCTCCATGGCCGTCGTCGGCCCTTACGCCGCCTACGGCATCTTCCATCTGGCTGGCCGCCTGCGCGCCTCCTTGGCGGTTAGTCTGTTTCTCGCTGCGAGTCTTTCCGATCTGCTAACGTACGTCACCACGTCGATTCAACTGGCATGGGCCTTCCCCGATCCCATGGGCGGCGTCGCTGCGTCCTTCCTCAAGTTCGCCGGTATCTTCGCCGTGACTCAGATTCCGCTGGCGATCAGCGAGGGTCTGCTCACCGTGCTCATCTTCAACGCTCTGCGCCGTTTCGACGCGCCGGAGCTGCAAGGCCTCTCCCTGTTCGCCGAGCCAGCCGCCAAACCATGAAACGCCACACCAATCTTCTGCTGCTGATCGCCGTGGTGTTGCTGGCCGCCCTGCCTCTCTGGCTGGTCAAAGCGCCCGCGGGGCCTGACGGCCAGCCGGCGGGGATCTTCGGCGGCGCAGACAATCAGGCGCGGGAGATGATCACCAAGATCAATCCCGACTACCGTCCCTGGTTCCAGCCTCTGCTGGAACCCGCTAGCGACGAAATCGCCTCTCTGCTCTTTGCGCTGCAAGCCGCCGTCGGCGCAGGCTTCATCGGCTATTACCTGGGCATGATTCGCACCCGCCAGAAGATGCGCCAAGCCCAGGCCAAGGAAGCCGAGAAAGACCATCGTGCTGATTGAGCAGTGCGTCTACGCCAACCGCTGGCGTGCCGTTACGCCTGCTGCCAAGGGCCTGCTCGCCCTCGGCGCCCTGGTTGCCGCTTTCATCGTCGCTTCTCGGCCGGCCGTGGGACTGCTGCTGGCAGTATTGGTGGCTACTGTCCCCGTCGTTGGCGCCGGAGTGCGCGCCGGGCACTACGCACGCATCGCCTGGCCGCCTTTGTCTTTCCTGCTTATCGGCGGCCTGTCCATGTTGGTGGCGGTGGACCTTCAACAGGGCAGCATCAACCTCCACCTTCAATCGCAGCATGAAGTCTTCGTCGTCGTCGCCCGCTCCTGCGGCGCCTTGGCGGCCCTGCTGTTACTGGTGACCACCACGCCACTCACCGACCTGATCGCCCTGCTACGTCGCATGAAAACGCCGGAGCTGCTGCTAGACATCATGGTGCTCTGCTACCGCGTGCTATTCGTTTTCTCTGAATCGGTACACGATATGCAAACCGCCCAGGCCGCTCGTCTCGGCTATGCCGATGCGCGCCGGTCCCTGCATTCCCTCGGCAGCCTCGCCGCCAATCTGCTGGCCCAGGTATGGCAGCGCAGCCGCGGCCTGCATCAAGCTGCCCTTGCCCGCAACAACGACGGCCCGCTACGTTTCCTCGCCCCTACCTTCGCGCAGGCTGGTCGACACACCGCCTTTGCCGCCATCGCCGCCTTGGCGCTCGTGGCTGCCTCGCTTTGGTTGAGGAGCGGCGTATGAGGGACATGTTGCTGGAAATGGCGCGGGTGAGCTTCGCTTATCCCGACGGTAGCGCGGGCCTGCGCGATTGCTCCCTCGCCATTCGCCGTGGCAGCCGAAATGCGCTGATCGGCGCCAACGGCTCAGGCAAGACCACACTGTTCCTGCACACCAACGGTCTGCTGCGACCGAGCCAGGGAGAACTGCGCTACGCCGGTCAAGCGGTGAACTACAGCCGACATGGTCTGCGAGACTTGCGCAGCAAGGTGGGCCTCGTTTTCCAAAACCCCGACCGGCAGCTCTTTTCCGCCAGCGTTCGCGAAGACGTATCTTTCGGCCCCCTCAACCAAGGCCTCTCCGAGCAGGAAGCGGCCCATCGGGTGGATGCGGCCCTCAACGCTGTCGGCATGGAGGGCTTGGCCCACAAGCCAGTGCAGAACCTGAGCTTCGGCCAGAAAAAGCGTGTTTGCATCGCCGGCGTGCTGGCCATGGCGCCGGAGCTGTTGGTGCTGGACGAACCCATGGCCGGTCTCGACCCGGCCATGCAGACGGAACTGCTCGCGGTGCTGGAGCGGCTGCACGCAAGCGGCATGACGATTTTGCTCGCCACCCACGACATCGAATTCGCCTATCGCTGGGCCGATGACATTCATCTCATGAAGGATGGCGCTTGCGTCACGTCCTTCCCTTCCGCAGAACTGGCGAATCACGCCGACATCCTGGCCGCAGCCCGACTTTCGCTCCCGCCCGTGATTGCGCTTCAGCAAGTGCTCACCGCCAGCGGTGCCTTGCCTGAGCTACCCCCTATCCGCAGCAGCGAAGACCTGCTTGCCCATCTTGAACAACCCGTCGCAAAAAGGAGTTCCGCCCATGGCCGGTAAAGTCTGGTTCGTTGGCGCAGGTCCCGGAGATCCGGACCTGATTACCGTCAAAGGGCGCAAATTGCTGGAGCAGGCCGGCGCCATCCTCTACGCCGGCTCCCTGGTGGATCAAGCCGCTACGCTCTTCGCCCCCGATGACTGCGAAATCCGCGATTC
Source organism: Rhodocyclaceae bacterium (assembly GCA_003963315.1). GTDB lineage: Bacteria > Pseudomonadota > Gammaproteobacteria > Burkholderiales > Rhodocyclaceae > AWTP1-18. Next base: position 25,063 of record RXJP01000164.1, read on the forward strand.
CAAGGACATGACCTTGGAAGAGATGACCGCCTGGCTCGTGGACCAGACGAGCCGCCACGGCACCGTGGTGCGCCTGCAAACCGGCGACCCCGGCCTTTACGGCGCTCTGATCGAAATGACCCGGCCCCTCACTGCTGCCGGCATCGAGTGGAGCGTAGTGCCAGGCGTCTCCTCCGCCTTCGCCTCCGCGGCAGCAGCGGGCGAAACGCTCACGTTGCCGGAAGTAACCCAGACGGTCATCCTCACCCGCGTGGCCGGGCGCACCCCCATGCCCGAAGGCGAAGATCTGGAAGCCCTCGCTGCCCATCGAACCACCCTTTGCATCTTCCTATCCATCACCCTGCTCCACGAAGTGCAACGCGCCCTACGCGCCGCCGGCTGGGCCGAGGATGCGCCCATCGTGGTTGTCCAGAAAGCCAGTTGGCCTGGTGAGGAAAAAATCATCCGCGGTACCCTGGCCGACATCAAGAAGAAGTGTCAGGAGCAGAAGGTCGGCGCCCAAGCCATGATCATCGCCAGCCCCACCCTGGGTGCCGCCGACTGGGAGACGCTCGCCCGCTCCAAGCTCTACGATCCTTCCTTCTCCCATCGTTTCCGCCGTTCTTCCGTTTCGGAGTAATCATATGGACGCTTCCACCACCCTGCTGCTTGTTGGCCACGGTTCCCGCAATCGCGAAGGCAACAAGGAAATCCTCCACTTCGCGGCCCAGTGGCGCGAGCGGCATCCCACCTGGCGCATCGAGGTCTGTTTCATTGAGCATGCCGACGTGCTGCTCGATGAAGGCCTGAACCGGGCCGCCCACAACGCCAAGCGCGTAGTGGTGATTCCCTTCATCCTCAACGCTGCGGGCCACGTGAAGATGGAACTCCCCGCGGCCATCGAGGAAGCCCGGAGCCGTTTCCCCGCGGTGCAATTTGAATGCACCCGCCACCTGGGCATGGGCCGCGAAATCCTCGCCGTACTGCAAGGGCAGTTGGACAAGCTGATGAAGGCCCTGGATGTGCCCGATCCTCAGACCACCGGCGTGATCCTGCTCGGTCGCGGGTCTTCCGATGCTGGCGCCAACGGCGAACTGGCCAAGATGGCACGCTGGATCTTCGAGGACAACGACCACGAACTGGTGGACCTGGCCTTCACCGGCGTGACCTGGCCGCGCATCGAAACCGTGGTGCAGCGTCAAGCCAAACTGGGCATGACGCAAATCTGCGTAGTGCCGGTGTATCTCTTCACCGGCGTACTGATGGAACGCATCAAGGGCCAAGTGGAACGCCTGCGCGGTCAATACCCACACATCGCCTTCGCCCTGGGTACCCACTTTGGTTTCGACAAGGGCATCTTCGATCTGCTGGACGCCAAAGTCGGCGGCCACGAACTGCCGGAAGGCACCCTGCTGGAATGCGACGGCTGCAAGTACCGAGTGCAAGCGGAAGCTGAGCATCTGCACGATCACAGCCACACCCACACCGAGCACGACCATGGTCATGAACACGGTCACGATCACCACCATCACCCCGACATCCAGCCCACCTGATTTGCGGAGAGCCCCATGAGCACCGTCAATACTGTCACTGAACAACTCACTGCGGCCGGGCAGGCGATCGAGCATGACTCCTTCGCCATCATCGACCGCGAAGTGGGGAGCCATAACTACACCGCCGAACAATGGCCCATTGTGCGCCGCATGATCCACGCCAACGCGGACTTCGATTTCAACTGCCTCACGGATTTCCATCCGGACGCTGTGAGCGCCGGCCTCAAGGCCATCCTCGGCGGCGGTGCCCGCGTCGTGGCGGATGTGGAGATGATTTGCGTCGGACTCTCGCAGCCGCGCCTCAAGCACTTCGGCATGGGCACTCACCAGTTCATTTCCGACGCGGACGTGATCGAGCAGGCCAAGGCAGAGAACACCACTCGCGCCGTTCAGGCCATGCGCAAGGCCCATCGTCTGGGTTTGATTGGCGGCGCCATCGTTGGCATCGGCAACGCGCCTACGGCCTTGATCGAACTGGTGCGGTTGATCCGCGAAGAAGGCGCTCGTCCTGCGCTGGTGGTGGGCATGCCCGTGGGTTTCGTCTCTGCTGCTGAATCGAAGGATTTGATGGCCGAGGTGAATGACGTCCCCTGGATCGTCATTCGTGGTCGCAAGGGCGGGTCTACGCTCGTTGTGGCAACGATCCATGCGCTGTTAGGGTTGGCTGAAGCGGAACAGAAGAAGTAATCGCTCGTCGATGCTTGTCGCACCTTCCATCGTTACTCGCAAAGCGCTGTCGACACCGGGGCGAACTCCCGGCAACGGCCTGCGCAAAGCAATACGCTCCCTGTAACCCGCCACATGGGCCAGCAACTATGATGGAAAAAACCACCAAACGCGGCACCCGCACTGGCTTCACCACCGGTGCCAACTCCGCCGCCGCCGCCCGCGCCGCCGCCATCGGTCTTGCCTCGGGCACCGTGCCCGACACAGTCGACTGCACAATCCCCAACGGCCAAGCGGTCACTTTCACCGTCAACGACGGCAGATGCGATGGCACATCGGCCCACGCCATGGTCATCAAATTTGCCGGCGACGACCCCGACTGCACCGACGGCGCCCACCTCACCGCCGACCTGCGCCTGCTGCCGGACCAGCCCGGCCAAGTGGTGTTGAAAGGCGGCTTCGGCGTCGGCACCGTCACCATGCCGGGCCTGGGCCTGGAAGTGGGCGGCCCTGCCATCAATCCCGTCCCCCGCCGCAACATCGAAGAGAACGTCCGCGCCGTTGCGGGCGATCTGCTCAAAACAGCAGGCATCGAAGTCATCATCTCCGTGCCCCAGGGCGTGGCCATGGCCAAGAAGACCCACAACGCGCGCCTGGGCATCATCGGCGGTATTTCGATTCTCGGCACCACCGGCATCGTGCGTCCCTATTCCACCGCCGCCTACCGGGCCAGCGTGGTACAGGGCGTGGAAGTGGCCGTGGCTCAAGGAGCCGACACGGTGGTCTTCACCACTGGCGGACGCACCGAGAAATTCGTCATGAGCGAATTGCCTCACCTGCCCCCCGCCGCCTTCGTGCAGATGGGCGACTTTCTCCGTTACGCCCTGGACACCACCGTGGCCCAAGGCATCAAGCACGTGGTCATCGGCGGCATGATCGGCAAGCTGACCAAGATTGCCCAAGGCGAAACCATCACCCACGCCAATCGCGCCGAAGTGGACACGGACCTGCTGGCCGATCTGGCAGCGGAGCTCGGCGTAGCGCAGGACGTCTGCGACGACATTCGCGCCAACGAAACCGCCCGCTACGCCGGCGAACGCATGGAAGCCCTCGGTCTCAAGGAAGCCTTCCACCGCGCATTGGCCACCAAGGTGGTGAGCACCCTCACCGAGCGTTACCCCGGCAAGTTCGATTTGAAAGTTCTGGTCTGCGATTTTGAAGGCCAGAAAATTGTGGAGTACCCATGACAAGAACAACCCAGGCCGCAACAACAGAACAAGCGGCTCCTTCCCAGACCCGAGGCGGCTTTGACGGCATCCCCTGCCGCATCATCGGCGTACTGGACGATGGCGCGGCCAGCCTTTCTGCCGCCACCCTCAAGCGGATTCGAGAGGCCGACTGCGTGGTGGGCGGCGCCCGCACCCTGCGTCTGCTGGCCGACCAGATCAATCCCGAAGCGGAGCAACACGACCTGACCGGCGCCCTCTCCAAGGTGCCCGAGTGGGTGCGAGCTACCCAGAACGCAGGCAAGCGCGCCGTAGTGCTGGCCACGGGCGACCCACTCTGCTACGGCATCGCCGCCTATCTGGCCTCGCGCCTGTGCGTGGAAGCCATCGAGGTACTGCCCAATCTGTCCACTATCCAGGTCGCGTGCGCACGCCTGGGGCTGGCTTGGCAGGACATGAAGCTCGCCTCGGTGCATGCTAAGGACGCAGGCGAATGGATCGTGGGCGCCAATGGCCTCCACGGCCTCTATGCACTGCTCCAGGACATCCGCCGCCATGATCGGCTGGCGATCCTCACCAGCCCTGACAACACGCCGGACCGGGTGGCCCGCATGCTGCTGGCCGAAGGACTTGGCGAAGACTTCCAGATCGCCGTGGCAGAAAATCTCTGCCAGGCAGACGAACGCGTCCACGCCAACCTGACCGTAGCCGAGGCAGCGGAGATGCACTTCGCCGACCTCAACGTGCTGCTCCTTTGGCGCGTCACGCCCCGTGCAAACCCGGTGTTGATGGGCCTTCCCGATAGCAGCTACGAGCAGCGCCATCCGGAAAAGGGACTCATCACCAAATGCGAAGTGCGCGCCGTGTCTCTCGCCCGGCTGCAACTGCGCCGCGACAGCATCGTCTGGGACATCGGCGCCGGCTCCGGTTCCGTGGGTCTGGAAGCGGCACGCCTTTGCGACCGCGGCCATGTGTACGCCATCGAGAAGAATGAGGACGACTTCGCCATTGCCGGTCGCAATCGCGCTGCCTTCGGTCTTTCCAACCACAGCCTCTTCCACGGCAAGGCCCCTGCGTGCCTCGACCAGTGGCCCGACCCGGATGCCGTGTTCATCGGCGGATCCGGCGGCGAACTTAACGAGTTGATCACGCTCATCCTCGGCCGTCTCAAAGCCGGCGGCTGGCTGGTGATGAATTTCGTCACCCTGGAAAATCTGGCCGTCGCCACCACCACACTGCAAGCGAGCGGCGCTGCGTGGGACGTGTTGCAACTCCAGGCATCCCGCAGCAAGCCCATCCTGCACATGCACCGCATGGCTGCCGAAAATCCCGTGTGGATCGTATGCGCCAACAAGACCGCCGAAAACAACGATGAAGGAAACGCCCATGACTGACACCGCCAACACCGTTCGCCTGGGCAAGCTCTACGGCGTTTCCCTCGGCCCCGGCGATCCGGGCCTCATCACCCGCCGCGCCTGGTCCCTGCTGGAGCGCCGCGATGCGGTGTGGACCTATCCCATTCGCAGCAACAAGAAGCCCGAGAGCTACGCCCTGGACATCGTGCTCCGTGCCGGCCTCACGCTCACCGAGGACCATGAGGCGCTGCTCTTCCCCATGACCCACGACGAGGAAAAGCTGACGCGCCATTGGCTCAAGGCCGCCGAGTCCGTGCTGCCCCGCCTGCTGGCCGGGCGCGACGTGATGTTCCTGGTGGAAGGCGACGCCTCCACCTACGCCACCTTCGGCCATTTGGCCCGCACCGTGCGTGCGCTGGACGCCCGCATCCAGGTCGAGACCATCGCTGGCGTGAACGCCTTCAACGCTGCCTGCGCCGCCACGGATCAAGCCCTTTCCGAGCAGGACGACACGGTGGCCCTGGTGCCCGCCGCCTACGGCGTCGCTGCGGTGGATCGCTTGCTGCGGGACTTCGACACGCTAGTGCTGCTCAAGGTAAAACCCCTGATGGACGACCTGATCGCCTGGATGGAAGAGCGCGGCATCATCGACCAGTGCGTGTTCATCGAACGTTGCGGTTCGCCGGACGAGCGCATTGTGCGCGACGTGCGCAGCCTGCGCGGCGAGAAGGTGAGCTACCTGTCCCTGATGATTCTCAAGAATCCCCATCGCATTCGCGGCGAGCGGATTCGCGGCTGCCTGAAGAAGAGCAGCCCCATGCCTGAAACCTCGGAGGCCGCGTGATGAGCGAGACCAAGCCTCAGGTGACCGATGATGAGGTGCGCGTCACCATCGTCGCCATCACCAAGCACGGCGCCGGACAAGCCGCCGATCTGGCGCGCCGCCTGCCTCAAGCCGCTATTTGCAGCGCTGAGAAATTCGCCGATGCATTCAAAGGTCTGTCCAATCCCCTGCGCCTTTACAGCGGCGCTCTGCGCGATGAAATCGGACCGCTCTTCGCCGACAGCGACCAGGTCGTCTTCTTCGTTTCCCTCGGCGCCGTGGTGCGACTGATCGCGCCCTACCTCAAGTCCAAGGATGAAGATCCCGGCGTCATTGTGGTGGACGATGCGGGTCAGTTCGCCATCCCCGTGCTCTCAGGCCACGTGGGCGGCGCCAATGCCTGGGCCGAGCGCATCGCCGCGCTGATCGGCGCCACACCCGTGGTTACCACTGCCTCCGACGTGGGCAAAACCATCCCAGTGGACATCTTGGGCCGCGAACTGGGCTGGCGCGTGGAAGCACCGAAGATCAACATCACCCGCGTTTCCGCTCACGTGGTGAACGGCGAGCCCATCGCCATCGTGGAAGAGGCCGGCAGCCGCCAATGGTGGACGCGCCCCACGCCTCTGCCTGCGACCATCCATCGCTTCGAGCGTTTTGAAGACGTGGACCTGTCCCGCTTCGCTGCGGTGCTGTGGATCACCCACCGCGAGATCGACGCAGCCACGTGGGAACAATTGAACGAGCGTCTGGTGGTCTACCGTCCGCCGGAAGGACAGGGGCAATGACGCTGCCCAAGATTGCAGCCGGTCTCGGATGCGACCGCGGCACACCCTTCGCCACCGTGGCCCAGGTGCTTGATGAAGCCCTTGCGCAGGCAGGTGTGGAAGCGTCCCAACTGGCGGTGATCGCCACCATCGAGGCCAAGGCCGACGAAGCCGCCTTCCTCGAACTGGCTGCCGCGCGAGACCTGCCCCTGCGCTTCTACAGCGCGGCGCAGCTGGCTGCCGTGGAAGTCCCTAATCCCTCGGAGACCGTGCGCCGCTACATGGGCACGCCTTCCGTTTGCGAAGCGGCGGCCCTGCTCGCCGCCAATGCCGGCGCCGATGCGCTGGTCATCGAAAAACACAAACTGCGCGGCCCCGACGGCCGTAATGCCACCGTTTCTCTAGCGAGGTTTTCTGAATGAACGCACCTTCCACAAATCCCACTTTGGGAAAAATCATGCTGGTGGGCATCGGCCCCGGCGCCGTTGAACACATGACCCAGCGCGCCCGCGACGCCATTGCCGAAGCCGACACAGTGATCGGCTACGTCACCTACATCCGGCTGGTGGCCGACCTGTGCGAAGGCAAGGAGATCGTCAAGAAATCCATGACCGAGGAACTGGATCGAGCCCACGAGGCGCTGGACCGGGCCAAGGCCGGCAAGAAAGTGGCGCTGGTCTCCTCCGGCGATGCAGGCGTGTACGGCATGGCCGGCCCCACCTACGAGGTACTCTTCCAAGCAGGCTGGACGCCCGAGAGCGGCATTGAAGTAGAGATCGTTCCCGGTACTTCGGCACTGAACAGTTGTGCCGCTCTCGTGGGCGCGCCCCTTACGCACGACTTCTGCGCCATCTCCCTCTCCGACTTGCTGACGCCTTGGCCCGTGATCGCCCGCCGGCTGGAGGCCGCGGCCTTCGCCGATTTCGTGGTCGCTGTCTACAACCCCAAGAGCGGACGTCGCACGCGGCAGATCGTCGAAGCACAACGGCTGTTCCTGCGTCATCGCAGCCCCGACACGCCAGTGGCCATCGTCAAGTCCGCTTACCGGCCTAAGCAGCGCGTGGAATTCACCACCCTGGAACACATGACCGATCAAGACATCGGCATGCTCTCCACCGTGCTGATCGGCAACAGCAATACGTTCATCCGAGCCGGCCGCATGGTCACGCCCCGCGGTTACGCCAACAAGTACGATGCGACCGGCGAGGCCAAGGGCGGTGAAAAGGCAGGCCGCTCCCTGTCGACCGGATTGCTCGGCTGGCACCAAGCCATCGTCGAGAGCGGCGATTCCGCCGAGGTCTTGGCACAGGTCTGGAAGCTGCCCCAGGACTACATCGCTAGCCTGCTTGCCGAGCCCCTGGACACCGAAGGCGAAGGCGCGGAGAGCGAATCCGGAGAGGCGGCATGACCACGGCCGAGAAGCCGAAGATCGGCGAGTACCGTCGCCACTTGCTGGTCTGCACTGGCCCGCGCTGTACCCAAAGCGGCGAATCCCAATCCCTGTTCGACAGCTTGGGCGAGAAGTTCAAGGCCGCGGGCCTGGACAAGGGCGAGCTGCGCGTGAAGCGCACCCGCGTCAATTGCTTTGCCGCCTGCAAGGGCGGTCCCGTCATGTGCGTGCAGCCCGACGGCACGTGGTACTACGATGTGACGCCGGAGAACATGGACCGCATCATCGACCAGCATCTGGTCCATGGCGAGCCCGTGGCCGATTTGGTTTTCCACCAAGGACCAAACGATGACGCGCAGTGATTTCGAGCTAGCAGCCGGCAGCGTAGCCCTGGTGGGTTGCGGCCCTGGTGCCCTGGACCTGCTGACCCTGCGAGCCCTTCGCGCCATCGAGACGGCGGACGTTGTCATCTACGACAATCTGGTGAGCGCGGACATCCTGGCCTGCGCCAGCGAAGCGGCGGAGAAAATCTACGTGGGCAAGAAGTCGTCTAACCACGCGCTGCCCCAGGAAGAAATCAACCTGTTGCTGGTGCGTCTGGCCAAGGCCGGCCGCAAGGTAGCGCGCCTCAAGGGCGGCGACCCATTCATCTTCGGTCGCGGTGGCGAGGAGATGGAAGAGTTGCAAGCGGCAGGCGTTCCCTGCACTGTTATCCCCGGCATAACTGCGGCGGCGGGTTGTGCAGCGGCAGCAGGCATTCCGCTCACCCACCGCGATCATGCCCAAGTGTTGATCCTCGCGACAGGCCACCAGAAGCACCCCGGACTCGACCTGGATTGGCCCCTACTCGCCCACAAGGGGCAGACCTTGGTGTTCTACATGGGGGTGAGCAATGCCAAAGAGATATCGACACAACTACAAACGAACGGTCTATCGGCCGATATGCCGGTGGCCATCGTAGAACGGGGCACAACGTCACGGCAGCGGGTGAGCCGCACCACGCTTGGCGATTTACCGAAACAAATCGAGAAGGAAGCCATACATCCTCCAGCACTTTTGATCGTCGGAAGCGTGGCAAGTATTGAAAGCAATTTGAATTTTGCTTCCTCGAACTGTTGAGGCAGTCGCGCACGTACATGGAAACCATGGACCAATACAGCAGTGTCTGCGCAGCACAAAGCCCTTGGCTCGCCACCCGCACCGAAGTGCTGGGCGTAGGGTGGGTCGGCATTTCCAACGAAGACCGGCTCCCGGAAGCACTGGGTATTCCCGCCGCTTTGCAGACGCTGCATGCCAAGACGCGGGAACAGTGCTCATTTCCGCAATGATCGTCCTGCCCGCCCTAACCACGGCCGTACCTGCGGGGCTTCTCCTGCCCCTTGTCGCCTTGACCGGGGTGCTGCTCGACCGTCTATTAGGCGAGCCGCACCGCTGGCATCCGCTGGTCGCCTTCGGCCAGCTGGCGAATGTCCTGGAACGAGCCCTCAACCAGCGCCGCTTCACGGGCGGCCTTATAGCGTGGATCCTGGCCGTACTTCCCTTCGTGGCCTTCGCGGCATGGCTGCGCACGCTGGCACCGACAATGATCGATGTCGCCCTGCTGTATTTTGCGCTGGGCGCCCGCAGCCTGCAGACGCATGCCCAAGCAGTGGCAGTACCGCTTCTGGCCGGCGATCTGCCGGAAGCGCGGCGGCGGGTCGGCTGGATCGTCTCGCGGCAGACTGACCAGCTGGATGAGGCTGGGGTGGCCCGGGCAGGCGTGGAATCCGTGCTGGAGAACGGCAACGACGCCATTTTCGGCGCGCTGTTCTGGTTTGCCCTGCTGGGAGGCCCTGGGGCTCTGCTGTTCCGGCTTGCCAACACCCTGGATGCCATGTGGGGCTACCGCACCGAGCGGTTCAACCTTTTCGGCCGGTCGGCAGCTCGCGTCGACGATGCACTGAATTTTATTCCGGCCCGAATGACGGCCCTGACTTATGCCCTCCTCGGACATAGCCGCCAGGCACTGGCATGCTGGCGCCGGCAGGCGCCAGCATGGGACAGTCCCAACGCGGGTCCGGTCATGGCAGCTGGCGCTGGCAGCCTAGGCGTAATGCTGGGGGGCACGGCAACCTATCATGGACATGAGGAACATCGCCCGCCCCTGGGCATCGGCCGTCCTCCCGAGGCGGCAGACCTGGTCCGGGCCATGGCCCTGATCCGGCGCGGCATCTGGTTGTGGCTGGCGGTCTTCGCCCTGATAGGTGCCGTTCATGCTTGAGCATGGTGGTCAGCTACGGCAGGCGGCACTTGCCTACGGCATTCCGCTCTCCGACTGGCTGGACCTTTCCACTGGCATCAACCCCCATGCTTGGCCCGTGCCCGGGCTTCCGCCGGAGGCTTGGCACCGACTGCCAGAAGATGACGACGGACTGGAGCGCGCGGCGGCGGCCTATTACGGCAATGCCAGTCTTCTGCCGGTGGCTGGCTCCCAAGCGGCCATTCAATTGCTGCCTACCCTCCTGACCCAAGGCAAGCTGGCTTACGTGGCGCCGCTCTATGCGGAACATCCCCACGCCTGGATCCGAGCTGGGCACGTCTTGGAGGCGCTACCCGGCACCCTGCAGGGGCTAGGGGGGGCTTCACACGCTCTGCTGTGCAATCCGAACAACCCGACGGCGCAACTGCACCGTCCCGCGGCCTTGCTGAAAGCGGCCGAGGCCTTGAGGGATCGGGGGGGATGGTTAGTTCTGGACGAAGCCTTCATAGATGCCACGCCCGAGCACAGTCTCACCCCGCTCGCGGGTTCGGCGGTAGCCCCCAATCTCATCGTGCTGCGTTCGCTGGGCAAGTTTTTTGGCCTGGCCGGCACACGCGTGGGCTTCGTTTTCGCTGACCGAGCATTACTCAAGCGCATGGCGGAATGCCTGGGGCCATGGACCGTGGCCGGCCCGTCCCGGGCCGCAGCCCGTCTCGCGCTGGAGGATGGGGCTTGGCAGGACACCATGCGGCCGCGCCTTCTAGCCGAGGGCCGACGCCTACACGAGATGCTTCTGTCCCTCGGCGAGGTCAGCAGCACGCCACTTTTCGCCACGGTGCGCACGCCAGACAGCGCCGCGATCCACGACTGGCTGGCACGCCGGGGCATTCTGACGCGCAACTTTACCGACTGCGGCTTGCTGCGCTTTGGCTTGCCCGGCACCGAACCGGAATGGCAGCGTCTCGCTGATGCCCTTTTTCATTGCCCCCCCACCGTCTGAGCAGGACCGGTCAGCCGCAATTCTTGGAGCCCCAATGACGAGGTACGAAGAACGCATGCAGAAGAAAAAGGCCGTGGTGAACGGCAAGATCGCTGCCGCCCAGGAAGAACACAGCATACGGATCGTGACTATTGGCAACAGCAAGGACAAGTCCAGCGCCGCCTTCGTACCTGACCTGGAGAATTAAGATGCCCTCCTGCCCCGTGATGTTCATCGCTGCCCCTGCCTCAGGGCAGGGCAAGACCACCGTCACCGCCGCGCTGGCTCGTCTCCATGTCCGGCAGGGGCGACGCGTCAGCGTATTCAAGTGTGGCCCAGATTTTCTTGACCCCCAAATTCATGCCGTCGCCAGCGGCCGTCCTTGCTACAACCTCGACTTGGGCATGTGCGGCGAGGAAGATGCCCGCTGGCGCCTAGCCAAGGCGGCGCGCGAGTCGGACCTCATCCTGATCGAAGGTGTGATGGGCCTCTTCGATGGCACGCCTTCGGCCGCCGACCTGGCCTGCCTATTCAATCTGCCGGTGCTGGCGCTCATCGATGCGCGGGCGATGGCACAGACCTTTGGCGCCATCGCCCACGGTCTGGCCACTTATCGGCCTGGCCTGCCGTTCGCCGGCGTCCTGGCCAACCGGGTGGGCAGCATGCGCCACGCAGCCATGCTGAGGGAAAGCTTGCCGGACGGCATGGGCTGGTTCGGCGCCCTGCCGCGCAGCGATACTGCCCTGCCTGAGCGTTACCTGGGCCTGTTGCAGGCGTCCGAAATCAAGGGACTGGAAAGTATGTTGGACGCACTGGCCGACGAACTCGGCCGCACCGGTGCCGCGGGATTACCTGAGGCTGTTTCGATGCAGGACTTCACCGAACCGGCTGTGCCGCCGCTGCTGGCAGGCCGGCGCATCGCTGTGGCGAGGGATGCGGCTTTCGGCTTCATCTATCCGGCCAACCTGGACATCCTGCGTGCGTTAGGCGCGGAAATTAAGTTCTTTTCCCCGCTGGCGGGTGACACCCTGCCAGCGTGCGACGCGGCCTGGCTGCCCGGTGGCTACCCAGAACTGCATGGAGAAACGCTTTCCCGCCAGCGAGACCTGTGGGCTGGTCTCCACGCCCACGTGGCGGCGGGCAAGCCCCTGCTCGCTGAGTGCGGCGGCATGTTAAGCCTCTTTGAAAAAGTTACGGACAAGGAAGGCCGGACGCACCGATTCGGCGGGCTCCTGCCCGGTCGGGCGATGATGCAGAAGCGCCTGGCGGCCCTTGGTATGCAGGTCGTGGACCTGCCGGAAGGCCACTTGAGCGGCCACACCTTCCACTATTCGAAGAGCGACACGCCACTCCTTCCGCTGGTGCGCGCGCGCCGGCCTGACGGCGGCGAAGGCGAAGCTATTTACCGCGTGGGGCGACTGACGGCTTCCTACGTGCACTTCTACTTCCCGTCCAATCTCGCAGCAACGGCGGCACTTTTCAGTAGCTGAGCCTTACGACAAGAGCGTTGCCAATTGAATAGGCTGTATACCCGCACGAGCAGCTGCTCACGTTATATCGAGCGTCAAGAGTTTCGGTAATGCCGCGGTGGCATCATCCGCTGGGGAAGGACTATCCAGCAAGCCCTGCTCGTAGGCGAGCAGCCACGCCAGATGCGCCTGCTCGGATAGCGGCGCGAAGCGGTCTTGCTTCAACAGTACCCGCAGGCCATCGGTGCATCTGAATTTCGGCTACCGCAGGCTTTTTCGTCCAATTTCCTGGAGAGCATAAGTTCCGACTAATTCTGCGCGAAGGGACACTTTCCATGATTCCGGATCTCCTCCGGCTTCGATGGCTGTCACCAGATTTTCCGGGGCATCGGATGCCATCAGAAGAATGATCGGTGTCCACGCCCATTTCTGCGTTGCTTCAAAGGCACGAATCCGATTGGTTGCCTCGAACCCATTCATCACCGGCGTCTCGATATCCATGAATACCAGATCGGGTTGCAACTCGCGAAATTGATCAAATCCAACTTGACCGTTTTCCGCCAGGCTGACTTCGTGACCAAAGGAGGTCAAACGTGCTGCCATGAGAGCGGCAACGGCGCGGGTGTCTTCAACCAGGAGAATTTTCATAGGCCGTTTGGCGAGTGGTCGGAATCATCAACGTTGCGAGCAAAGGTTGCAATACAAGTTAGGCAGCACGCTAATTGGCATGGTCAAAAAACCTATACCGGTGACGTCCGGCGCGTTTAGCCGCGTACATGGCTTGGTCAGCCTTCTGCATCAAAGCTTGAGCATCGTCGGTGCCAGCAACCGGATAGACGGCAATGCCAATACTGACGCTGGCCTGTAGCTGATGCGCACTAACGGCGATGGGTTGTTCAAGGGTTGCCAGTATCTTTTCCGCAACGCTGCCAGCATCCTCAGGACGAGAAATTTCCGGCAAGACAACAACGAATTCATCACCTCCCGAACGAGCCACGGTATCGCCCGATCGCACCGCCTCCTTCAACCGTTGTGCGACATTCCGTAGTAATTCATCACCAATATGGTGGCCCAGGGTGTCGTTGACCGTTTTGAAATTATCCAGGTCCAAGAACATGATGGCCATGGATCGACCATGACGAACCGCCTGGGTAAGTCCAATATTGAGCCGATCTTCCATCATGCGGCGATTCGGCAGCCCGGTCAGGCTGTCGAAGTAGGCGAGCCGATTGGCGCGCTCTTCCGCTTCCTTGCGTTCGGTAACGTCCCGATTACACACCCGGCGGCCATCAAGCACGTGATCTTTGGTGAACACGGGTCGGCAGCCATGGGCAATCCAGCGCACGGCCCCATCTTTGCGAAGGATTCGAAAGTCGATGTTTTCTTCACGAGTGCTCTCGTCAATACCCTCCAGATGTTTTTCATAAAAATCAAGATCGTCGGGATGTACGATCTGGGTGGTGAGCAAAGGGTTTGCAGAGAATTCAATGGGTGCGTAGCCAGTAATCCGTTCACAAGAAGGCGTCATATAGATAATCGAGCCATCTTTTCCTCTCCAGTATTCCCAGTCGTAGGTAAAGTCGGCAATGGTGCGGAACCGTTCTTCACTGCTCCGCAGTTCTTGTTCATTGGAAATCTGCAGCGTTACATCTTGCACGGTACCGACGGCCCGGTTCGCCTTCCCTTCCCCATTGAAGCGCGTTTCTCCACTCAGGTGCACGTAGAGGAGCGTGTTGTCAGCAAGCAGCAGCCTATGGGTCAATTCATAGGGCATCCTGTGGTGTAGCGAGATGATTTGCGCTTTGCGCACCATTTCCCGGTCTTCCGGATGGACCTTTTCCAGATATGCCTCGTGCGAAGGCGTTGTAGTCCTCGGGTCAAGACGAAGCAGCCGAAAAATTTCATGGGACCAGTTGATCGCGCCGGTCACTAGATCGTGAGACCAACTGCCAATATGGGCAATGCGCTCAGCTTCTTCCAGTTGCCATTGTGTTTCCCGAAGCTGTTCTTCCTGTTTTTTGAGCTCAGTAATGTCAATGCCGAACAGTACGGTGCCCACGACTGTGTTTCTTCGAATACGCCGGCTGCTGTGCCAGCGAATGTGCCGCGGTTCGCCATGCTGGGTTAGGATAGGATTCTCAAATGTTCGTTGTAGCCCATCGACAGCCGTTTGCTTATAGGCCGCCCAAACGTCCGGATAACGCAGTCTCGGCATGATGAGTTCAAACCAACTGCGCCCGACAACCTCAGCGTTGGTATAACCAGTCATCTGCTCGCCGGCAAGATTCAGCGCAACCACCTTACCGGCAAGGTCAAGTTCGACCACCATGGCATTGGCGTTCTCAATCAGGCTTTCGGCGTAGGCCTTAGCTTCCCTGAGTTCGATTTCGAGATGCTTCTGGGCACTGACATCATTGAAGACGGCAACAAATTCGCCAGGGGCCGGGCAGAAGACGGATACGGAGAACGAGATATCGAGAGACGCCAAATAGGTCTCGAAATGCTCAGGTATGCTTGATTTTGCTACGCGACCGTAAATTGCAAACAGTTCAGGATTGGCTTGACGTATTCCTGGAATCAGCTGGGTAACGCGTTTCCCGATAACCTGCGTCAGACCCGTGATTTTTTCGAATGCAGGATTAACATCCAGATAAACGAAATCGATGGGTTGATCGCCCTCATAGATCATCTGGCAGTGCGCCATGCCTTCCTGCATGTTGGCGAACAAGGAACGATATAGGCCGGCACTCGTTAACCTGTCATCAAAACGCACTTCATCACTTTCGATATTTTCGGTCATGCTTTTGCCCTTTTCTGTCGCGGTATAAAAATCCACGTATCCATTTCCTTAACAGACAAAGCATCAAGAGAGGATTAAATATTACTTTAGTAATATATTCTGACGTATTCGGCGCGTCTTGTCATCTATTGAAAAACCGGGACAGTTTGGATGTATGTCACTGCATAAGCAGAGTTTTATTAGGCGCTGCTGAGTTCCTATGATTTGTCCATGAGTTGCGCTACAGCAGGCCCTGTCCCAACAAAAAGGGGCCATAGATGGAACCCATCGAGAAACCATCATGAGCCAAATGACCGGCTCCCTGCATTGCATTCCGCTGTTGAGCAACTTCGCCAGAGAAATTTCAGTGTAGGACATCCCTACAGAACCACTTGATTACTCGGCAGAACCGACGATCAAGCTGATGCTATCCACTCCAGCAATGCTGCCTTATACCTTGTCGCCGGTCACCACGAGGCCGACGCTTTCGGACGTACCAAAGTAGATCGGGTCGCCCGGTTGCAGGTGATAGAGCTGGGACAGATGGGCGATCAGATCGGCCACGGAATGGATCTGCAGACTCAGGTCTAAACTCTGCTTAATTCCATCATTCACGAGCAACGCGATGGAGTCCTTGTCGGGGTGGCCGATCTCGGCGGCGAGAACGATGGCGGATAGGGCGGCAGATGCTCTATGTCTTTGCCCAGACACCAGGGATGGCACTATTTTGGGGCCGCCAATTCGCAGGTCGCGACTGGTCATGTGAGAGTGCAGGCGTAGCCGTACACATGAGACAGGGCCACATCCTTGGCGATGCGGAAGGGCTTCTTTGGCAATTTCCCTAATTGCAGCAGCATGTGCCTCACCGCTAGTGAGCCCAACTGTCCTAGTCGAGGATGTTGATTAGCCACAGCCCGGTTTAACGCTACAGTCTTTCTGTGGCCGAAGCTCCAGCCGCTGACTGCGCAAGAATAGCGATCAAGCACCACGGCCAGATAACGATAGACCTCGCCCACCTTGATACAGATGATGTCACCCACCCTTCCGTACTGACCGAAGCATTGAATATGCCACCAATGCGTTCCATCAGCGACCAGGGCAATTGCAGATTGCCCAGAGTATGAACTGACCGAGAAAGATAACTGGTAACTCCCTCATGGAGTTCCTCTTCCATTTGATGAAGTCGGAAGCAATTCATGGTCGTACTTTTACAGAAGATGGTGAATCGCTCTCCGTGTTACGCATCTACATCCTCTTTTACAACCGCAGATGAATCCATTCATCATTGAAAAACTTGCCGCCAGCTACCTCTGAACAATTATTGGCTTGATTTCCGGTGTCAATTAAATTGGAGAAAAATTTCAGCTTGGGCGTCTCCGAAATCCCAGACGCCGAGCCGCCTAGTAACTCCATGAGAATCAAAGAAAAGATAGTGAAACAATTGCATGCAAAAAGGTTGACATATGCAAAAAAACAGCCAATCTTTGAAATCCAGGCTTGAGCTTCAAGAACGTTTCCGACATTCGATCTGCTGAAAACCATCAAGAAATATGGGATAAATGGATAACTTTTAATTTATGACATTGAGGTGCCAAGATGACTTACGCCATTCCTGAACAACTTTCCGCTGCCAATAAGGCCAATATGGATGCTTTATTGACCTTTGCCAACACTGCTTTCACCAGTACCGAGCGACTGACCGCCCTCAATTTGAGTGCGGCTCGTTCCGTAATGGAAGACACGATGGACAACGCCAGAATCCTAATGACGGTCAAAGAAGTCAAAGATTTGACAAACATACCGGCCACGATATATCCCAATATCATTGAAAAGGCGATTACTTACTCTCGCAATATTTACGAAATTGCGACACAAACCAACAAAGAACTGAGCAAGGTATTCGAGGCTCAGTACATGCAAATTAACAAAAATATGTCGTCGGCCTTGGACAAGGCTGAAAACGGAGCACCTGTTGGGACTGATTTGGCTATCGCGGTAGTCAAGTCAGCCCTAGCAGCCACCCAAACTGCCTACGACAATATCAACAAGGCAGCCAAACAAGCAGCCGAAATTGCCGAAGCGGCATCCAGTGTTGCCATTAAGACGGCTGGAACCACCTCCAGTAAAATGTCCAGACGGGCAGCCTAAGCGCTGTTACTACCTGTCAGAACAGGGGTAGGGAGCGGCGGTGTCCCTTCCTCCGAATCCGATGTGCGGTTTTCCCGTGACGGGCTCTCTAGTCGGTTGTTTCCTTATCGGGATTGGCGTGCCCAGTGATGCACCTTACTCCGCAAGGAAGCGCAATACATGGAATTGCGCCCTGGGGGCTACGATTACTGCCCACCGTTGCGGAAAGCGCCGCCACCCGAATACCAATCCGCGGCGATGCCCTTGGATAGCTCGTAGCGCCAGAAAGCCTCGCGCAATATTTCTCGCAGGGCCTCGTTGTCCCAGGGTTTTACCAAGAACTTGTACACCGAGCCCTGGTTCACCGAGGCGGTAACGGTTTCCAGGTCGGTGTAACCGGACAGCACCACGCGCATGGAGTCGGGATAGATGTCCTTGACTCGGCGCAGGAACTCGGTGCCGCTCATGTCGGGCATGCGCTGGTCAGCCAAGATCACCCCCACCTCGTGCTTGGCCATCAACTCGAAGGCCTCGGTCGCCCCGCTTGCCACCAAAATCTGGTAACCATCGCCACGAAGTAGGCGGCGCAGGGCATTGCGCACGTTCTCCTCGTCGTCCACCACCAGCAAGGTGCGTCGTGCGCCGAGATCGTTCGCCAGCTTGGCCAAGGGTTCGTGCCGGCGCAACAGGGCGGTGGCCTCTTCCGCCGGCACCGGTTTGCTGAAGTAGAAACCCTGCAGGTTCTCACAATAGTGGCGCGCCAGGTAGCTGGCCTGGCCTTCGGTTTCCACCCCTTCGGCCACCACTTCCAGGCGCAGGTTGTGGGCGATGGCGATGATGGCGCGGCAGATGGAGGCGCTGGCCGGGTCAAAGGTGATGTCGCGGACGAAGCTGTAATCCACCTTGAGCCGGTCCAGGGGCAGGCGCTGCAAGTAGTTGAGGCTGGAATAGCCGGTGCCGAAATCGTCAATGGCGATCTTCACTCCCATCTCCCGGGTCCGCTGCAGGAAGGCAATCAGCATCTCCGGGTTTTCCATCATCATGCTTTCGGTCAGTTCCAGCTCCAGGCAATGGGGATCAAGGCCGCTCTCGTCTAGGGCCTGGCGCACCTGGTCGAGCAGGCTACGGTCGCGGAACTGGGCCACCGAGAGGTTGACTGAAATGGGGAAGCCGGAGAGCTCCTCGTCGCGCCAGGCCTGATTCTGACGGCAAGCCTCCCGCAGCACCCATTTGCCGATGGGAACGATCATCCCGCTCTCCTCGGCGATGGGAATGAACTGCCCCGGCGGCACCAGGCCGTATTCGGGATGCCGCCAGCGGATCAGGGCCTCCATGCCGCAGATCACGCCGCTCATAGCATTGACCTGGGGCTGGTAATAGAGCACGAATTCCCCGGCCTCCAGGGCCGTGTCCAGCCTATTTTGCAAGCGTAGGCGCTCCGAGACCCGGGTATCGAGTTCTGCAGTGAACAAGACATGCTGGTTGCCACCCTGCTCCTTGGCCTGGTACATGGCCAGCTCGGCATACTTGATCAAGACCGCTGGATCCTCACTGTCCTGCGGGTACAGGCTGATGCCGACGCTGGCGGTCAAGTGGGCACTCTCTGCCCCCACTTCAATCGGCCCGCTCAACATCGTCCGAATCTGTTCGACGATGGACATTATCGTCGCCGTCTCCGTCAGGTCGGAGACGATAATGACGAACTTGTCCGCCACCAGACGGCCCGCCGTATCGCCCTGGCGCAGAATGTCGGACAACAAGCCGCTGACCTTCTGCAACAGCTTATCGCCGACATAGTGGCCGAGGCCGTCGTTGACGATCTTGAAACGGTCCAGGTCGAGGCAGACCACCGCCACCTCACGTCCATGGCGCTGGGCGAAGCCGATATTCTGATGCAGCCGGTCGAGCAGCAGTTCGCGGTTGGGCAGGCCAGTCAGGGCGTCGTAATAGGCCAGGTAGTTGATCCGCTCTTCCTTGGCGATATGGTCCAGGGCAAAGGAAATGTCTCCCGCCAGTTCCTCCAGCAGCCGCATTTCGCCCACATCAAAGACGTCGGGAATCTGGGCGTAGAGGAACAGCAATGCCACCG
>RXJP01000005.1 GCA_003963315.1 Rhodocyclaceae bacterium
ACGCTCGATGATTTCCTGCTCGAAGGTGCAGATCATCACGATGTCGCTCATGCGGGAGATCACCTGGGCCGCGTCCTCCACCGGTTCGCCCCGGCCCAGCTGGGAATCGCGGGTGTTAAGGTAGATGGCGGAACCGCCCAACTGCTGCATGCCGGCTTCAAAGGAAAGGCGGGTGCGGGTGCTGGCCTTTTCGAAAATCATCACCAGGGTACGGTCGGTGAGGGGCCAATACTTCTGGTAGGACTTGAACTGCTTTTTGATCCAGGCGGTACGCTGGAACAGGTAGTCGTATTCTTCCCGGCTGAAATCGTTGAACTGCAGATAGTGGCGCGGCGCGTTCATGGCTCAGGCCCCAAGGAATCCACGGATCACCGACGCCAATCCGGCCGCCAACTCCGAAGCCTCGGCTTCGCTCATGACGAGGGAAGGCACCAGGCGTACCACCCGGTCAGCGGTGACGTTCACCAACAAGCCCTTTTCCTGGGCCAGGGCAACGATCTCGCCACAGGAGCGATCCAACTCGATGCCGGTCATCTGGCCAATGCCGCGCACTTCCATGAAGCCGGACACATCGGCAAGGGCGGCACGTAATGCTTGGCGCAGATGGTCGCCTACGCGCACTACCTGGGCCAGCAGTCCGTCCTGTTCGATCACGTCGAGGGTGGTCAAGGCAGCGACACACGCCAGAGGGTTGCCGCCAAAGGTGGACCCATGGTTGCCTGGCTTGAATACACCGGCGGCCTTGCCGGCCGCCAGACAGGCACCAATAGGCACGCCGGAGCCCAAACCCTTGGCCAGGGTCATCACGTCGGGCAGCACGCCGGCACTCTGGTGGGCGAACCATATCCCGGTGCGGCCGATACCGCACTGGACTTCATCCACCATGTAAAGCCAGCCCTTGTCGTCGCAGATGCGGCGCAAAGCCTGCATGTATGCCCCATGGGCGGCATGGATGCCACCTTCGCCCTGCACCGGTTCGAACAGCACCGCCACGACATTGGGATTATTGGCGGCAACCTGCTCCACCGCGGCCAGATCGTCGAAAGGCACGCGGACGAAACCCGACACCAGGGGCTCGAAACCGGCCTGCACCTTGCGGTTGCCGGTAGCGGAGAGGGTAGCCAGGGTACGTCCATGGAAAGAGTGTTCCATGACGATGATGGCAGGGGCATCGATGCCTTTCTGGTGGCCGAACAGGCGCGCCAGCTTGATGGCGGCTTCATTGGCCTCGGCGCCGGAATTGCAGAAGAACACTTCTTCCATCCGCGCCAGGGCGGTGATCCTGTCGGACAGGGCTTCCTGTTCGCGGATGCGGTAAAGGTTGGACGCATGGATCAGCCGCCCGGCCTGGTCGGCCAGGGCCTTGACCAGACGGGGATGGTTATGGCCCAGGGTATTCACGGCCACGCCGGCAACAGCGTCAAGATAGGACTTGCCCTGTTCATCGAACAAACGGCAACCCTGCCCATGGGTAAAAGCCAAGGGCAAACGGGAATAGGTATTCATCAGGTGCGCCATGAAAGGCTCCGCGTCACACATCACTGGGGATGGTTTGGGGTCGCGATTTCTCCGCAACCGTAAAAAACATACGGCGGCTTGCGCCGCCGTGCTTACAGAGGGATGAATAGTAAGTGAAAACGCCGCCACTGTACAGGTATGGGGACTCCGGAACCGGATAACCTAGCGCAATGCGCATTGCTGTCTTCAATCAAAAAGGTGGCGTCGGCAAGACCACGACGGCCCTCAATCTGGGGGCGGCGCTGGCTCGCCAATCCAAGCCGGTATTACTGGTGGACCTGGATCCCCAGGCCCACCTGTCTGCCATCCACGGCCAGGCGCCGTCAGGGGTGGAGCACAGCTTGTTCACCCTCTACCAGCAAAGCGCCGCCCTCGCTTCCCTGGAAGTGTCCTGGCCCGGCATCGGTACGCTGATCCCGGCCCACGGGGAATTGATCAAGGTGGATTCCCTGTTCGGCAAGGGGCCCAACATCCTGAACAAACTCAACCAGGGCCTAGCGGATTTGGAAAACCTCAGGCCAGGGCGACATACCCTGATCGACTGCTGCCCCTTCCTAGGGGTGCTGTCCCTCAATGCCATTTTTGCGGCGGACCGGGTGCTGGTCCCCATTTCCTCGGACTTCCTCTCCCTGCGCGGGGCCCAGCAGATCGACAAGACCCTGCGCGCCTTGGAGCCGGTTCTGAAAAAACGCGTAGAACGGCGCTACCTCCTCACCCGTTTCGACCGCCGCCGCAAGATGTGTTTCGAGATACACCAGCGACTGAAGGACCAGTTCGGCGTTCAGGACGTATGCGCCACGGTGATTTCGGAAAATGTCGCCGTCGCGGAGGCGCCCTCTCTCAACCTGGACGTGTTCAGCCACGACGAGAACAGCCGTGGCGCCAAGGATTACCTGGCGCTGTCGGAGGAAAATTGAGGCTGACGGGATTTCTGGACTGAGAGCGGGGCAGAATGCCCTCGCCCTCAGCGGGTAATCAGATCGATAACCCGCTCGTAGCTGGAAACCGGGGTTCGTGAACCGCCCCGATGGCAGACACATTCGAGGATTTGACAATCCCGATACATTTGCCGCAACTTTCGTTGCGCTTCATGTTCGTCCCGGCCGTGGATCATGAGGTTATCCACCACCATGCCAACCCGGGTGCGAATGCGGAAACCGTACTTGGTGAGAATCGGGGGATGCATTGAAACCCCTTTTCAGTCATTGAGATAGCCGGAGTATATTGATCAAACTTTCAAAGATCAAGCTAGCCTATTATTTATGAAGGATTTTCCTCGTCAGGCTCTTTTTTAGCCTCCTGCCTCTTAGGCGGAATAGCCAGGCCGACCGCCCATATCTGATACAATTTCAGTCTTATACATGATTCATGGCTTGCAAAGTTCCCACCCGGAACGGCGCAAACCTTCCCCAGACTCGGCGCATGACAAAATCCAAGCACGAGAGCTTCGTCATCATCGGTGTTACCGAAGATGGACATAAGTTCAGACCCAGCGATTGGGCAGAACGGTTATGCGGCACCATGTCGGTTTTTGGCGCCGAACGCAGGATGGCCTACTCCCCCTATGTGCAGCCAGGGGACATGGAGGGTCACAAATGCGTATTCGTGGATATACGCATCCACGATATTGAATCCCGGGCTTACCACTTCCTGGAAAACTTCGCCCGGGACAACAAGTTGAAGGTCTTGCCCTGGAGCCCCTCCCCCTAAAGGGAAACGCCCCAGGAACATGAGCCGTTCCGGCTATACGTGGAAGCGGCTTACCAAGGCATCCAATTCCGCCGCCATGGAACGCAATTGTCCAGATTGGGCAACGGCTTGGTCCATGCTGTGGCAGTTATCTTCCACCAAGCGGGCGATGTCTTCCACGTTGCGGGCCACGTGGGTGCTGGTGGATGTTTGTTCGCGCACCGAAAGGGTAATCTGGGACATGCCGTCAGTCGTCTTGGTCACCGACTCCTGGGCCTCGGCAAGGATGGACTCCACCTGCACCAAGTAGTCCTGGCAAACCTTCAATGCCTGGTTGCCCTGGGCCACGACGCCCTCGACGCTGCTGGTACGGGTGCCCAGCAAACCGGTCACCTCATCGATCTGGTTGGCTGCGGCGCCCGACTTCTCCGCCAGTTTGCGTACTTCGTCGGCCACCACGGCAAAACCGCGACCTTGCTCCCCGGCCCGGGCCGCCTCGATGGCCGCGTTCAAGGCCAGCAGATTGGTCTGATCGGCGATGTCCTTGACCTCGCTGGTCATGGCATGGATGGAGCGGGTGCTTTCCACCAGCTCGGTCACCGACGTGGAAATCTCCGTCACGGCGCTACGCACCTGGTCGATGGCGCTTACCATGCGCTTCAAGGCCTCGCTGCCTTCCCGAGTGCGGGAGAGGCTGCTGCCGGCCAGGTTATCCACGTCCGCGGCATTGTCCGCCACGCTCTGGATGCTTACTGTCATCTGCTCCATCGCAGCCGCCACGGTGCTGGCAGCCTCGCTCTGCTTACGCGAACTGGCCCCGACCTGTTGGGTTGAATTGGCCAAGCCATCGGCCACCTTGGAGACTTTGCCGGCACCGTCCTGAATTGTGCTGATCACCCGCTGCATTTCGCTGGCCATGGTGTTGAAGGCCTTTGCGATGTCGGCGATTTCGTCTTTGGACTTGACCTCCACCAGGGCAGTAAGATCGCCGGCAGCAAGCCGGTTACCGCTCTGAACCACGGAATTCACCCCCCGGGACAGGGACAAGTAGGCGCCGATACATAGGTAAGCAAATCCCAACACTGCAACCAACGCGCCGCCGCCCGTCAGAAACAAAGCAGTCAGACGTTTGCTACGACGATGCTCCAAACTGGCCACCGCATCGCCATGCACTTGTTTGATCATGGCATTGACGGCGTCCACCGGTGCGGAAGCATCGGGCATGAAACTCTTTTCGTCGACAGAGCCCCAAAAGATTTGTTGATAGGCCTTGTTCGCCTTGTCGATCGCGGCTTTCAGGACGTCGACTTGTTGCTTCAACACATCTCCCTTGGCGCTATCCATCAAGGGGATCAGCATGTTGAGGCGGATCATCAAGCGTTCCATCCCGGCTTCGGAACTGCTGATGAGGGTCTTGAGGCGAGCCACATCATTGGCGGTGAAATCCTTCAGCGCAATTCCACCGTAAGCCACATCCCGCTCCTGTGCCAAGATCTCACCCAAGTATTGCAACTGGTTGAGAGTCAACTCGATCATCAGGCTGGTGGCCAGTTCGGGATCCAATTGCAAAGCGGTAGTGGCGGAAACGCGCTGCATATACAGTTCGACCCGCTTGATGTCCGATGTGAGTCGTTCAACACTGAAACCGACATTGCCCATCTGGGCAATGCTGGTCTTGGACTCACCCCAACCGTCCTTGCCCGTCACCACTTCCCAATCGGCTTGGAGGGTCGACAAATGACTGTCGGCATGCATCGCAGACACAGCGGCCATGGCGCTTTCCACCTTGTCCTGCGCTGCTTTGAGCACATCCTTGGATTGGCCGCCATAGTTGGTCACGTCAGCGATGGACAGTGTGCGATGCTGCTGCATAGACTCATACACCTGCCGTACTGCCAGCAAATGACGCATACCCGCCAATTCATCGTTGATACGCGCAATGCCCTGCCCGGCATCCACCATGAATTGCACCAGCAGATAACCGAGAGCCACCGCTGCAACGCCTCCCATCAGCAGGAATTTGCCCACATAACGGAAACGGTCCATCAACGCCACGGCCGGCGCGGCCAAAATTTCCACTTTCATGTTGTCTCCTAGTTGTTCTTGGTATTTATCTCTGCTGAATGCAGGTGGGTGTATCCCCACGGAGTCGGAGCTTACATGAAAACCCAATACGCCATAAACACGCTCATCTCAAACTGCATATTCCGGCAATCGGCGAGGCACGCCCTGATTGGACAGCCGCACATAATCCGGCAAGCCATTTCGGTAGGGAGGTGGCAGTTCCCCTTCTATCAGCGGCGACAGATAGCGCCGGCAGGCATCGGTGATACCAAAGCCGTCGGCGGTGATGAACGCCTTGGGCATCATCTTCTCCACATTGGCCACGTCTTTCAGATTGGCCGTGCCGATCTCCCAGCGATAATGGGTATCGGACGTACGCAGGATGGCGGGCATCACTGCGTTGCGTCCGGCCAGGGCCAGTTCCACCGCCGCCTTGCCCACGGCGTAGGCCTGTTCCACGTCGGTGGCGGAAGCGATATGGCGGGCGCTGCGTTGCAGGTAGTCGGCCAGTGCCCAGTGGTATTTGTAGCCCAACCTTTCCTTGACCAACTGGGCGATCACCTGGCCCACGCCGCCCAATTGGGAATGGCCGAAGGCATCCTTGCCCCCCGCCTCAGCCATGAGTTGGCCCTCCTTGTTAAGCAGGCCCTCGGAAACGCCGATGACGCAGTGGTCGTATTTCTCAACGCATTGCTTGACCCGGGCCAGGAAGGCCGCTTCGTCGAAGGGCACTTCCGGGAACAGCAGGAGGTGGGGGCCATCGCCTTCCTTCTCGGCGGCTAGGCCGCAGGCGGCGGTGATCCAGCCGGCGTGGCGGCCCATCACTTCCATGACGAAAATCTTGGTGGAAGTCTTGGCCATGGAGGCCACATCGAAAGCAGCTTCGCGGATGGAAGTGGCCACATACTTGGCCACGGAGCCAAAGCCGGGGCAGTTGTCGGTAATGGGCAGGTCGTTGTCCACGGTCTTGGGAATGCCGACGCAGACCACCGGGTAGCCCAGTTGCTCGCCGATCTGGGACACCTTCCAGGCGGTGTCCATGGAATCGTTGCCGCCGTTGTAGAAGAAGTAGCCGATGTCGTGAGCCTTGAACACTTCGATCAGGCGCTCGTATTGGGCCCGGTGCTGATCCATGCCCTTCAGCTTATAGCGGCAGGAGCCGAAAGCGCCGCCCGGGGTATGGCGCAGGGCAGCGATGTCAGCGGCGGACTCGAGGGACGTGTCGATCAGGTCTTCTGTCAAGGCACCGATGATGCCGTTGCGCCCTGCCAGCACCTTGCCAATCTTGTCCGGATGTTGCCGCGCCGTCTCGATCACGGCGCAGGCGGTGGCATTGATGACGGCGGTGACGCCGCCGGACTGGGCATAAAAGGCGTTCTTGGCGACCATGGTGGCACTCCTGAGGAACTTTGCTGGATTCTGAAAAGCAATCGCCCCGCAGAGTGCGGGGCGATGGGATGTTACTGCGGGCGCGCTTACTTCAGCGCGTCAAAAGCGCGCTTGGTAATTTCTTCCACTGCGCCCTGCCCGGAAATCTTGCGGTACTGGGGCGCCTTCAAACCATTGGGAGCATCGCCGGAAGCGGCCCACTTGGAGTAGTACTCCACCAGGGGCTTGGTCTGTGAGTGGTACACGTCCAGACGCTTCTTGACGGTTTCTTCCTTGTCGTCGTCCCGTTGCACCAGGGGCTCGCCGGTTACATCGTCCTTGCCTTCCACCTTGGGCGGATTGAACTTGACGTGGTAAGTACGGCCCGAGGGCAGGTGGGCGCGGCGGCCGCTCATGCGCTCGACAATGTCGCTGTCGGGCACGTCGATTTCCAGCACGAAGTCGATGGGCACGCCAGCCGCCTTCATGGCCTCGGCCTGGGGAATGGTGCGGGGGAAACCGTCGAACATATAGCCGGCCTTACAGTCGTCCTGGGTCAGGCGATCCTTGACCAGGCCGATGATGATGTCGTCGGACACCAGACCACCGGAATCCATCACCTTCTTCGCCTCAAGCCCCAAGGGGGTGCCGGCCTTGACCGCGGCCCGCAGCATGTCGCCGGTGGAGATTTGGGGGATGCCGAACTTTTCCTTGATGAAGTTGGCCTGAGTGCCCTTACCGGCGCCGGGAGGGCCGAGGAGGATGAGTTTCATGGGAGCGGACTCCAGAGAGAGTGGTGTGGACGAAAGTGTTTTATTTGCTTTTGTTTGCGCAGGATTATTTCAGAAAAAAGACCGCAAGTACCTTACGAACGCTTCAATCCTGTGCATTTCGTGCGGCAAATACCGCCCTGACGCGCTCCAGGTCTTCCATCGTATCCACGCCCGCGGCAGGAATTGCATCTGCCACCAGCACCCGGATCGGGTAGCCGTGCCAAAGGGCGCGCAATTGCTCCAGGGACTCCCATCGCTCCGTCGGCGCCGGCGGCAGACTGCCGTAACGCTGGAGAAAGGACACCCGATAGGCGTAAAGGCCGATATGGCGCAGGGCGGGGAAGTCCGCAGGCAGCCTATCCCGGTTTACCGCGAAGGCATCCCGGGCGAAAGGGATTGGGGCCCGGGAGAAATAATGGGCGCGGTCGGCGGCATCGCACACCACCTTGACCACATTGGGATTGAAAAACTCCTCCGCGCTGGCAAGCGGATGCGCCGCCGTGGCGATGGCGGCCAGGGGATCGGCCTCCAAGGCCGCCGCCACGCCGGTCACCAGGGTGGGATCAATCAAGGGCTCATCGCCCTGCACGTTGACCACGATGTCGTCGCCGGACCAGCCTAATTTGGCCGCCACTTCTGCGATGCGGTCGGTACCGCTGGGGTGGTCGTCCCGGGTCAGCACCGCTGCGAAACCCGCCGCCCTCACCGCCTCGTCCACACGTCCGTCATCAGTGGCCACCCAGATGCCGTCGGCGCCGCAGGCGGACACGGCTTCCACCACCCGCACGATCATCGGTTTGCCGCCAATATCGGCCAGGGGCTTGCCCGGCAGGCGGGTGGATGCGTAGCGGGCGGGGATGACGAGCTTGAAGCCCACCTTATTGTCCGTCCGGCCCCAGGGAACGCGCCTCGCCTTCCAGCATCACGGGGATGTCATCCTTCACCGGATAGGCCAGGCGGCAGGGCTTGCACACCAGTTCCGACTTGTCCCGGCGATGCTCCAGGGGGCCCTTGCAGACGGGACAGACGAGAATTTCAAGCAGGCGGGGATCCATCCAGTTTCTCCAGAACAAAGCGGGCCAGATCGGGTTCGACCGCAGCCTCCACAGGCAGCACCCAGACGGGCAGCGCCGGGGCAAGAGCGTCGAATTTTACTGCATCCTTTTCCGTGGTCAGGATGGCATCGCCGCTAAAAGCCAAATCCCGGGCGGTATAGGCGTGATGGTCCGGAAAGGCATGGGCCTCGAACGCTAAACCCAGGGCGGCCAGATGATCAAAAAACCGCTGCGGCTCGCCAATGCCCGCCACGGCGTGGAGACGCTGCCCGGCCAAGGCGCTCGGCGCCATCACTTGCGCAGCATCGCCCAGGCGTACAAAGCTGGCCCCTGCCAAGGTCATATGGAACCGGGCCTGGGCACCTTCCGGGGCCTGGGCCAGGCCATTGAGCACCACCGCATCCACCCCTTGCAAACGGGACAGGGGTTCCCGCAGTGGGCCCGCGGGCAAGGGAAGGCCGTTCATCACGCCGCGCCGGTCGAGTACGGCGATTTCCACATCCCGCGCCAGGGCCAGGTGTTGCAGGCCGTCATCGCAGAGGATCAGGTCACACTCGGGGTGGGCCGCCAGCAGGGCCCG
>RXJP01000040.1 GCA_003963315.1 Rhodocyclaceae bacterium
CGGGGCGCCTCCACCGATCTTGCCCGCAATGTGGAAACCATCGCCCAGATGTCGGAAGAGAACTCCGCGGCTGTCGCCTCTGTGGCGGATACAGCCCATCGCTTGGTATCGGTATCGGATACCTTGAAATCCAGCGTCTCACGATTCCGCGTCTGAGCGCGACCCCGTTCCATGGTCAAAGGCCGGGCAGGGCTGAAAGTTTGACAAGGCCCCGCCCCGCCGGTAGCCTTCATCCCTGTTGCGCCACTTTGAACTCAGCTTGCGGGCGCTTGATAAATGCGGCTAAAGCGAGACAGGGTGACATCCCACCCGGTCCGCTCCCGCCGACCGGGTTTTTTGTTTCATGAGCACAGACACTTCTTCCTATAACGGCGTTGGCATCGTGGCTCCCCAGCGGGCCCACTTCGACCGGCCCCTCACCCTGCGCAGCGGCGCGGTGCTGCCCGCCTACGACCTGGTGTACGAGACCTACGGCAAGCTCAATGCCGACCGCAGCAATGCCATCCTGGTCTGCCACGCCCTGTCCGGCCATCACCATGTGGCCGGCATGTATGCCCACCAAACGGACAATGTGGGCTGGTGGGACAACATCGTCGGCCCGGGCCGTCCCCTGGACACCAACAAGTTCTTCGTCGTCGGCGTCAACAACCTGGGCGGCTGCCACGGCTCCACCGGCCCTTCCAGTATCAACCCGGCCACCAACAAACCCTGGGGCGCCGATTTCCCCCTGGTGGCGGTGGTGGACTGGGTGCATGCCCAAGCCCGCCTGGCGGACCATCTCGGCGTCCAGCAATGGGCCGCTGTGGTGGGCGGCAGCCTGGGCGGCATGCAGGCCCTGCGCTGGACCATCACTTATCCGGAACGGGTGCGCCATGCCCTGGTGATCGCCTCGGCGCCCAAGCTCACGGCCCAGAACATCGCCTTCAACGACGTGGCGCGCCAGGCCATCCTCACCGACCCGGATTTCCACGGCGGCCACTACTACGAACACGATACCTATCCCCAGCGCGGCCTGCGCCTGGCGCGGATGCTGGGCCACATCACCTATCTTTCCGACGACCAGATGGATGAGAAGTTCGGTCGCAAACCGCGCAACGGTTCCTTCAGCTTTGGCTACGACGTGGAATTCGAAGTGGAATCCTATCTGCGCTACCAGGGCGACAAGTTCGCCGGCTACTTCGACGCCAACACCTATCTGCTGATGACCAAGGCCCTCGACTACTTCGATCCGGCGCGGGAAGGCGACGGCGACCTGGCCAAGGCCCTGTCCGTGGCCAAGGCCGAATTCTTCATCGCCGCCTTCACCACCGACTGGCGTTTCTCCCCGGGCCGCTCGCGGGAGATCGTCAGCGCCCTGGCCAAGAACGGCCAGGCGGTGAGCTATGCCCAGTTCGATTGCAACTACGGCCACGACTCCTTCCTCATGGCCGACCCCGAATACCACGCGGCCGTCACCGCCTACATGGGGAGGGTGAGCGTATGAGCAACGCCAACCGTTCCGACTTCGATGTCATCGCCGGCTGGGTGCAGCCCGGCGAACGGGTGCTGGATCTGGGTTGCGGCGACGGCTCCCTGCTCAAGCGGCTGATGAACGAACGCGGCGCCAAGGGTTATGGCGTCGAGCTGGAAACCGATAGTGTCCGCGCCGCCATTGCCAATGGCATCAACGTCATCCAGGGCAACCTGGAAGAAGGCCTCGCCGGTTTCACCGACAACGCCTTCGAGCATGTGGTGCTCTCCCGCACCCTGCAAACCGTGCGCAACACCCAGGGCATCCTGCGCGAAATGATGCGTGTCGGCCGCGAGGCCGTGGTCAGCTTCCCCAACTTCGCCTACTGGAAGAACCAGCTCTCCCTCATCGAACGCGGCCGCATGCCCGTATCCGAAGACCTGCCCTACCAGTGGTATGACTCCCCCAATGTGCGCTTCTTCACCATCAAGGATTTCGAGGTGCTGTGCGATGACATGGGCTTCCTGATCCGCGATTGCCGGGTGTTGGATGAGGCGGGGGCCTTGGTGAAGGAGGAGCCGAATTATCTGGGGAGTTTGGCGGTGTATCGGTTGGCACGGCGGGGGTAGGCAGGCTCCGCACCGTTCGGCCAGAGCCTAGCGTCAAAGTCGAAGGGCAAAACCGCGCAGCTACTTCCACCACCAAACTATCTTCACGGCCGCGTAGCCCTATCCCTCAAATCAAACTACCGTCATCCCCGCGAAAGCGGGGATCCAGGGTTTCCCGTACATTTTCCGTTCGTGCCGAGCGTCCCTACGTATCCCCGTTCGTGCTGAGCGTAGGTCGAAGGCCGAAGTCGAAGCATCGCCGCCAATCTCCTCCATCAGCCATCCCCATAACAAAGCCCACGCAGGGACTCGCCCCGCCGCCCCGCCCCTACGGGCTCCCCTCCCTCCGGCAGCTTCGCCGGGCTGGCCGCTAAACTCGCCTGCGGCTCGAACAACGCGGCCAGAATTCCTCGGCGAAGCTGCCTCCGCTCGGCGGGACAGAGGGGATTAAGGGAGCAGTGCAACGGTCAACATGTTTTCAAAAAGAAAATTGATACTGACCCCTTTGGCCAACGTAGAAGTGAGCGGCCGGCCCGCTCGACTGCCGGGTTGGGGGGGGGCGGAGCCATGAGAGGTTCAACCCTACTTCTTGCGCTCTGCATCTTCTTGTATGGCCTGCTCAACAGCAGCCCTAGTAGTGCTGTGAGTGCGCTGCCATTCTTCGATCATCTTCTGCTGCGAACCACTGGAGCGAACGGCTTTTATCAAGGTGAGCATGTGGATGAAATAGGCATCGATAGGCGCGACGGGAACAGACTTCCCAGTCTTGGCGTTGGTGGCTTTGGCGGTTTCCAGATCGCGCATGAGGTTCTCGGTTGCCATCTTGGAACAGAGGTCGAGCAGGTGCTTCCGCTCTTCGCTGCGCTTGTTCATCCAGTTACCGATGAGCGCGAACACACCAGCAATGACGGCCGCGACGACGGCGCCAGTGGCGCCCGCCACGGCAGCGACAAACTTCAACTCATCAACAGTGACGTTCTCTGGCATGTGATCCTCTGGGGAGCGGTTTCGGGAGGGGGCGCGCTAGTTATATTCGGTGCGCCATTTGCAGTGATGTGGTGGATTGACCGGCGTGGCTTGTAAGCCCCCCCAACGTCTGAATTCACAGGCCTGCGCGGCTTTTCGCACAGGTCCGGTGGAATGATGGGTTCGGCATCACATTACAAAACCGCGGCGGCGTTTTCAGGGTTAACGATGCTATTGGCAATTTGCCATATTACTTCCAAGCGACGATCACGAAATTCTCGATAGGTGCCTTCGTCAAACGCGAGGTTGGACGGATCGGCGGAGAAGTCGTCGAGCAAAAGGTGCTTGCGAATGTCCAGGCCGGCATGCTTCAGGCGAGAGAAATAGCTGGCGGGAAGTTCGCCACGCTTTCGAATGTTGTCAGTGGCGCCGACAAACCGATAGTTGCCGAGGTGATTAACGTCGGACGATGGAAGACCTAGCTTCGTCAGGCTGGCATGGCGCGGGTATATGTGGTCGACGTGCGGTTCGTTTCCTTTGTACTTGACATCAAACGGTGAACTTCCCATTTGATCGACATACACAAGGTTCAGCAGAATGAATCGAAGTCGTGTCTCGGTGAGTTGGAACTTCTTGAGTTCGCTCTGACCTCCTCGGCCGCCGAAATATGCTTTTACGTCATTGATTGGAAATCCGCCGGGACATACCTTTCCCATGAGGCCATGAAGTGCATTGACAATCGTGTCAGTGCTTTGCGAGTACCACCCGAATAGCTGCGCCTTGTAGTGGTACCCGCGCATCAGTGCGCGGTTCTTTTCGTTCGGCTTGGGATTTTGGTACAGGTAGTCAAAGAGCGGTATGAAGCTCGTATAACTGCGGATGACCTTGTCTGCGAAATCTTGAGATCGTTAGCCAGAAAGTCACGCAGTTCCTGGAATGCCTGTTCCGCGCGGCCCCAGCCAGCTTCCATTTCGGCTAGCAATACTTCGCCATCGGCTCCAGTAAATTTCTCTGCGGATGCTTCGGCGCCACGGCCATGGGCAACAAGGAGGCATTTGAGCGCAAAGGTCTTGTCGAATTGCAGATTGGTGCTATTGAGAAGTTCTGTCGTCTCCTCGATGGCCTCCTCGATTTCATCCCAGCCTTCTTTCATGGCGGCGAACATCAGGTCAGAGGCATCTAGTTTCGTTCCGCCCGAGTTCACTCGAACAAATATGTCGAGGACAGTCTTGTAGGGGAACTTGTCCGCGACCCCATCAAGTTGTTGTACCCAGAAATGCCGCTCCTCGCGCAGGAGAGAGATGAGCTGGCTTATGTTTCGCCTCACCCGCTTCTCGCGGCCCCGACGAGATTCTTCAGTCTCTCGTAGTTCAACGGGCTTTGCAGAATCTAGGGACGCCAGGGACTCATTGATTTCATCTGCGAGTTCCTCGGCGTTGCGTTGGGCGTGCGATCCCAGAAGATCGGCGACCCTATACCAAGGTAAAGCAAGTGATTCGTTTGAGAACTTGATCTGGTAGAGCAGGCCGGTATCGGTCAACTTGTCGCCGCTCGTAACGTCAAAGTACGCTTCTTGGCGGATACCTGACTCTGACAATATCGCGCCACGAAAAATGGCGTAAAGGGTTTGCATTCGCTGTTGCCCATCGAGCACGAAGACCTTTTCTGCTCCGGCCTTGCTGATGTTCGGCTCATAGTAGTCGCTTAGATCAGGATCCCAGTCGACCTGTTCCATGAACTTCCTCGCTTTGATTTCATCGCGAGTACGCCAAAACAACAGCGTTTGGATTGGGTAGTTGCGCATCAAGCTATCGAACAATCGGAGCATCTGTTCCTCTTCCCAGACGAACGGCCGCTGAATATGTGGCAAGAAAAGAGATACGTTGATGTCTTCGATTAGGCCGAAAAGTGTTCGTGGTTTGTAGCTCACGTCGTTGCCCTATCTAGATTGGAAGGGAAGGAGGTAATGGTGATGCCGAACGTTAAATAGGGAGCCTAAAAGACGGATAACTTCCCGTCATGACGGAATACCCCCCGTCTTTTAGGACGTCTAAAACGCCCAGAGGGGCTATGGGAATGAATGCATTCATGGGCTTGATGATTTTTAGTACGTCCTAAAATTCGGACAAAAAGCGTCATTGCCGAAGAGATGTCTCGGGCATTTAACGATGCCTTTTGCATGAATGCAAGGGCGGTGATCCATCCCGCATGCTTGGCGGATGGATGGGGTGCGATGGAGCCCGGTGGGTTTCTTCGGGGTGGCTCAGTGGCCTTCCGCCATGGCCAGCTTTATCCCTATGCCCACAAACGTCAGTCCCGCTGCGGTATTCAGCCAGCGGCCGAAGCGTTTGCTTTGGCGCAGCCAGGCGCCCAGGCTTGCGGCGAACCAGCCTATGGTGGCGAAGATGACGAAGGCCTGGGCCATGAATACGGCGCCGAGGATCAGCATTTGCGTTTCCACGTGGCCGGCCGGCATGTTGAGGAACTGGGGCAGGAAGGAGAGGAAAAACAGGCTCACCTTGGGGTTGAGCACGTTGCCCATGAAGCATTGGCGGAACACGGCGCCCAGGTTGGCCTTGCCTTCGCTGTTGGCGGGCATGAGGAAATCCGGGTGGCGCAGGGTGCGGTAGCCCAGGTAGAGCAGGTAGCCGGCGCCGGCGAACTTGAGCAGGGCGAAGAGGATGGGGGAGGAGCGGATCACCAGGGCGACGCCGAATACCGCCAGGGCCGTGTGCACCACCACGCCGGAGACGAAGCCGCAGGTGGCGACGAAGGCGGCGGCGCGGCCCTGGGCCATGCCGCGCATCAGTACCTGGATGTTGTCCGGCCCCGGGGCGAGGGTGAGTAGGACGGCGGCGAGCAGGAAGAGGGGGATGTCGGGCATGGTGATTCCTATAGAGGATCGCAAAGATGATTGACGAAAAGCGACGTCATTCCCGCGTAGGCGGGAATACCCTGAAGGGCACGCGTCCAGCGTCGTTGCCCTCGCGTCACTGGATCCCCGCTTTCGCGGGGATGACGATAGAGGGGCGGTTTGTCACTCATTTATATGGTTCTCATAGGATGTATCGCGCAGGGCGTTGAAGGCGGCGGCCACTTCTTCCACGCTGATATCGGCCACATCCAGGGAAGGTTTTTGCAGCACCTGCTGGGGCACGCCCCAGGGCCGCCAGCGTTGCAGCCCGGAATTGCCGAACAGGCAGACGATGGGCAGGCCCAGGCCTGCGGCTACATGCATGGCGCCGCCGTCGGCACAGATCATGGCGTCGCAGGGGGCGAGGGCGGCGATCAGTTGATCCAGCCCGGCGGTGGGTGTGGGTTGCACGGGGAAGTCCGGCCCCAGGGCGGCGATGATGGCGGCGGCTTTTTCGTCGTCGCCGGGGTGCAGGGGATCATCAGTGCGGCCGGGGGCCCAGAGCAGCACGAAGCGCAGCGCGGGCTGGCTTGCGTGCAGATTTTGCATGAGGGTGACGAAGCGTTCCGCCGCCCAGCGTTGGGAAGGCTTGCGGGCGCTGACGTGCACGGCGATGGTGTTGCTGTCGCGCAGCGTTGCCCCCTTGGGTGCAGCCACGCAACAGGCGGGTGGCGGACCGTCGATGCCGTAGAGGCGGGCGATGCGGAATACGGTGTCCACTTCGTGGGCGTCGTCCGTTGCCAGGGGCAGGGCTACGTCGTTGGCGCCGGAGCCGGTAAGGCCGAAGGCGATGATGCGTTTCGGTTTCAGCCAGCGGGCCAGGGCCAGCAAGCGCGGTTGCGCGGCCGGGGCGGCGAGGATGATGTCGTCGAGATGCATGCGCCGCAGTTGCAGCAGCAGGGTGAAGCGCCGCCACATCACGCCCAACAGGGTTTCGCTGGGCGCGCGGTGTTTGGCCTTGGTGTAGGTGTACACCGCGTCGATGTGGGGATTGCCCGCCAGCACCGGGGCGTTGTAGCTATTGGCCAGAACGCCGATCCAGCCTTCGGGGTAGCGCTGGCGCAGGGCGGCCAGCAGGGGCGTGGTGCACACCAGATCGCCGATGTTGTCGCGGCGGATGACCAGAATGCGGGGCGCGGAAGGAAGGGGCAAGGTAGACTCGGCGGCTGGAATGCGGTGAAGGAAGCGAAGAGGAGCGACGCGTGGCGACTTATGCAATCGGTGACATCCAGGGTTGTTTCGATGCCCTGCTGCACCTGCTGGAACGGGTGAAGTTTAACAAGGCCAGCGACCGCCTGTGGCTGGTGGGGGACTTGGTGAACCGCGGCCCGCAATCCTTGGAAGTGCTGCGTTTCGTGCGCGAGCTGGGGGACCGGGCGGTGACGGTGCTGGGCAATCATGATCTGCATTTGGTGATGCAGTCGGAAGGCTTCGGCCGCGCCAATGCGGAAGACACCCTGGGGCCGATACTGGCCGCGCCGGATCGGGAAGAACTGCTGGCCTGGCTGCGTGCCTGCCCCCTGGTGCATCGTGAAGGTGCCCATCTGATGGTGCATGCCGGCCTGCTACCCGCTTGGTCGGCGCAACAGGCGGAGGCTTTGTCGGAGGAGGTGCGCAGGGCTTTGCTGCGCCCCGACTACCGGGAATTCCTGGCCAATATGTGGGGTAGCCAGCCCATAGCCTGGCGCGACGATCTGCACGGCTGGGATCGGTTACGGGTGATCGTGAACGCCATGACCCGCATGCGCTTTTGCAACCTGGATGGCACCATGGACTTCCGTTCCAAGGGGCCGCCGGAAAGCGCGGCGGCGGGCACTGTGCCCTGGTTCCAGGTGCCAGGCCGGGCCAGCGCCGACCATGCGGTGGTGTGCGGCCATTGGTCGGCCTTGGGGCTGCGGGTCGAGAGCAATCTGCTGGCCCTGGATTCGGGCTGCCTCTGGGGCGGCGCACTGACGGCGGTGCGCCTGGAGGATCGGGAAGTCTTTCAACTGCCTTGTGAGCGGCAGGTGGAGCCGTCGGGGTGGGATTGAGGGCGGCGTGCTGGCCTGAGGGACTTGATGTCTATTGACGGGAGCTAACCCCCCCAACCCCCCTTGTCAGGGGGGAGTTCGAGTTGGGATATTTGGAGACAGGATCGCCCCTCCCCTGATAAGCCTGTCCTGAGCCTAGTCGAAGGAGGGAGGACGGGAGGGGTTGCGGTTTTGGCTTACTTGCTTTGGCCCGGAAGGCTGCGCTCAGGATGGTGCAGCGCCTGGGAAATGGCGTGGTGGGCGTGGGCGGACAGATGGCGGCGGTCGATGTTGTCGGTGGCCATGGTCGGCAGCACCCGCACCCGCACGGTGATGCCGCTGCTGCACGCAATCGACCAGAGGCACTGGCCCAGGCTGATGTCGCCGATGTAGGCCACCGCCTGGCTATGGTGGCCTTGGGCGTCGTTGTAGCGCAGGGCGACGGGAGTCACCGTGTGCTGCGCGTCGATGGCCGATTGGAACAGGGCGGCGTGGAAGGGCAGCACATCCTTGCCGTCGCTGGTGGTGCCTTCCGGGAAAAGGGCGATCAGATGACCCTTTTGCAGGTGTTCGGCCAGGCGTTCCCGGGTGCGTTGGGCCGCAGTGCGGCTGCCCCGTTCGAGAAAAATGGTTTCCGTGTTGCGGCTGAGCCAGCCAATGACCGGCCAGCCCTGCAGTTCGTCCTTGGAGACGAAGGCGGCGGGGGC
>RXJP01000050.1 GCA_003963315.1 Rhodocyclaceae bacterium
GTCCGGCCCCGAGGGCGAGTTCGAACAACTCTTTTCCAAGATCGTCAACATGGTCCCGGCGCCCATGGGGCTGGGAGGCTCGGCGCGCAAGTAGCCCTACGCCGGGGATTTCCCCGGCAACTCCCGACCCCGTTTCCTGAAGGCCGTCGGCGTCATGCCGGTCTGCTTTTTAAAATGCCGGCAGAAGTAGGCCGGGTCCTGATAGCCCAGTTCATAGGCCAGTTGGGACACCGGCACCTGCACATACACCAGGCGCCGCCGCGCCTCCAGCATCACCCGATCCTGCACCACATCGAAGGCGGACTTTCCCGCCAAGGCGCGGCATAGCCGGTTGAGCCGACTTTCCGTGACTGTGAGTGCTTCGGCATAGCGGGGCACGGTCCAATGGTCCTGCCAGTGGCTTTCCACCAGTTGCCGGAAACGGGCGAACAGCTCTGCCCGGCCCCGCTCGCCGCGATTGCCACCCTTGGCCTCGGACAGGGTGGCGTGCTGCCGCGCCACCAGCAGCAACACCCCCCGCACCAGCCAGTCGAACATCCAGGCCCGGCCGGCCTGGGGCCAACGGAACTCGGCCATGATCTGTTCCAGCATGGCGCCCACTCGCGGCGCCACGTTCTCGTGGGGCGTGCTCAACTCCACCACCCGGGCTTGCAACAACAATTCATCGAACAAGGCGCGCTGGGCTTCCGGCAAATCCTCCACCAGCAGGGCCTCGGCCAGGGTGAGGACATAACCGTGACACTCATGGCTGAACTGGAAGGCGTGCACCACCGCCGGCGGGATCAGGATGGCGGCCGGCGCCTCCACTTCCATGGCCAGATCGTCCAACTGGATATGGGCGCGGCCTTCCAACAGGCACAGCATCTGGAAAAGGCCGCGATGGGTGTGGGAATCGATCTCCCAGTTGTAGTTGCGGCTGCGGCTGGCGATGTCTTCGATATGCACGAACTCCACATCGCTGATGCGGCCCTGCTCCCCGTAGAGGGAAAAAGTGGGCACGCCCCGTGCGCTTCTGGCGGCTTTCGAATGTCGGGGGTAGCCGCTTGAATTGTGCACCGCAGATTCCTTTTATTAAAGGATATTTGTACTACCTTGCAATAATAGTGCAATTTTTTCTTTAGATTGTCCATTTCTCAAAAAGGGTCCGGCGCATAGCATTCGTGGCATGGATTCAATGCCCCATGGGCCATCGGCGCAGGCATCGGGTCCGCCCAAAACAAGGAGGAACCATGTTCAGTTTCGATCCCTATTCGCCGGCAGTGGATGCCGATCCGTTTCCTTTCTACAAGACGCTGCGGGACGAATACCCCTGCTTCTGGAGCAAGGAAGCCAATATGTGGGTGCTGTCCCGCTACGCGGACATCGTCACCGCCCTCAACGATTGGCAGACCTATTCGTCCGCCAAGGGCAACCTGATGACCGAGCTGCCCAACCGGGCCGGTGCCACCCTGGGCACGACAGATCCCCCCCGCCACGACCGCCTGCGCGGTCTGGTCCAGCATGCCTTCATGAAGCGCAACCTGGAAAGCCTGGTGGAACCGATCAAGCAGATCGCCAAGGAAACCGCCGCGCCCCTGGCGGACATGAAACAGTTCGACTTCATCAGCGAGTTCTCGTCCAAGTTCACCGTGCGCGTGCTCTGGGCCGCCCTCGGCCTGCCCTTGGGTGATGAAGCCCTGGTGCGGGAAAAGGCCGTGCTGATGGTGCAGTCCGACCCCACCACCAAGGCCAAGGGTCCCGAGCACATCGCCGCCTACAACTGGATGCAGGACTACGCCGCCGGCGTCATCGCCGAACGGCGCAAGAACCCGAAGGACGACCTGATCTCCCACTTCAGCATGGCCGAGATCGATGGCGACAAGCTGGATGAACGGGAAGTGCTGCTCACCACCACCACCCTGATCATGGCCGGCGTCGAGTCCCTCGGCGGTTTCATGGCGATGTTTGCCTACAACATGGCCGACTACCATGATGCCCGTCGTCAATGCGTGGCCAATCCCGACCTGCTGGCGGACGCCATCGAAGAATCCCTGCGCTTCAATACCTCGGCCCAGCGTTTCCGTCGCTGCCTGACCAAAGACACGGAACTGCACGGCCAGGTCATGAAGGAAGGGGATTTCGTCTGCCTCACCTACGGCTCCGGCAACCGCGACGAGCGCCAGTATCCCAATCCGGACGTGTATGACATCAGCCGCAAACCCAAAGGCCACCTGGGTTTCGGCGGCAGCGTGCACGCCTGCCTGGGCACCACCATCGCCCGCATCTCGGTCAAGGCCGCCATGGAAGCCTTCCACCAGGTTGTGCCCGAGTATCGCCGCGTGCAGGAACAGTTGCCCTGGCTGCCCTCTTCCACTTTCCGTAGCCCCATGCGCCTGGAACTGGCCCGCGGGTAACATCACAACAGCTCATCGAGCAGGGTGTCGCGCCGCCAGGAGCGGCACCCGTTTTCACCCATCACCGAACGGAGAATTTATGCCCAATGTGACCTACATCGAACCCAACGGCAACCAGGTCCAGATCGACGTACCTGCCGGTTGGAGCATCATGCAAGCCGCCATGAGCAACGGCGTGGAAGGCATCGAAGCCGAATGCGGCGGCTCCTGCGCCTGCGCTACCTGCCATTGCTATGTGGAATCCCATGTCGACGCCATTCCGGCCGCCGCCGAGAACGAGCTGTCCATGATGGAAAACGTCGTCGCCGAGCGCAAGCCCAACAGCCGCCTGTGCTGCCAGATCAAGATGACGCCGGAATTGGAAGGCCTGGTCATCCGCTTCCCCGAGGCCCAAAGCTGAAGCCACCATGTCCGTCAGCGCCAACCCTTCCCCCGCCGTCCGCCCCTTGGACGAAGTGCGTCCGTCCGCGCCCATGGCCGGGACGCCGCAACGGGAATGGGTGCGGGCGCTGATCGACCTCATGGCCGGTATGGCCAGCTACCAAGTATGAATTTCATGGAGGGCGCGGGCTGTCGATGCGCCTCCGCAAGGAGCCCGATTTGAATCCCATGATCGTCATCGGCGCGGGCCAGAGCGGCTTGCAAGTAGCCGAAGCCCTGCGCAGCGAAAGCTGGGAGGGTCCCATCGTCATGATCGGCGACGAGGCCCACGCCCCCTACCATCGCCCTCCCTTGTCCAAGGCCTACCTGCTGGGGGAAGCCAGCGAGGCCCAGCTCACCATCCGCGGCCCCGAGGCCCTGGCGCGGAAGAACATCGAGCTGATGTCGGGCGCGCATGTCGCCGCCATCGACCGGGTGGCGAAGACCGTCACCCTCGGCGACGGCCGCAGCCTGGCCTATACCGGCCTCGCCATCGCCACCGGCTCCCGCCCGCGGCCCCTGCCGGTACCTGGCGCCGACCTGCCCGGCGTCTTCCCGTTGCGCACCTTGGATGACTGCCGCGCCATCAGCATCGCCCTGGAGTCCGCACACAATGTGGTGGTCATCGGCGGCGGTTTCATCGGCCTCGAGTTCGCCGCCGTGGCACGCAAGAAGGGCAAGAACGTGGTGGTGCTGGAAGCCGCCGACCGGCTCATGGCACGGGTGGTGGCGCCGGTCATCTCCGACTTTTACCGCGACCTGCACACCGCCCACGGCGCCAGCATCGTCCTCGGCGCCAAGGTCACCGAACTCCATGGCGAGAACGGCAAAGTCGCCCTGGTGCACACCGCCAGCGGCGTGGCCTTCCCCGCCGACCTGGTAATCGCCGGTATCGGCATCCTTCCAAACACCGAACTGGCGGCGGCCGCCGGCCTGGAGGTGGAGGGCGGCATCGTGGTGGACGCCTGCTCCCGCACCGCCGACCCGGCCATCGTCGCCAGCGGCGACTGCACCGCGGTGCGCCTCGCCGACAGCGGACTGCGCCGGCTCGAATCGGTGCAGAACGCCATCGAACAAGGTAAGGCCGCCGCCGCCGCACTGATGGGCAAGGAAAAACCCTTCACCGCCAAGCCCTGGTTCTGGTCCGACCAGTACGACGTCAAGTTGCAGATGGTGGGCCTCTCCGCCGGTCACGACCAAGTGGTGATCCGCGGCAGCGTGGCGGAAGGCAAGTTCTCCGCTTTCTACTTCAAGGCCGGCAAGCTGATCGGCATTGATTCCGCCAACCGCCCCCAGGACCACATGGCCGGGCGCAAGCTGCTGGACAAGGATGTCTGGCCGACGCCGCAACAGGCCGCCGACGAGCACGTCAACCTCGCCGACCTGTTGAAATAACCCAAGCGGCGGGCGCCCTTCCCAGGTCCGCCCGCCTGGGCCACAATGGCCGTTCCCCATTTTGCGGAGCGGCCATGTTCGATCTCTACCTCGGCAACAAGAACTACTCCTCCTGGTCCCTGCGGGCCTGGCTGCTGCTCAAGCACCTCGGCCTGCCTTTCACCGAACACATGGTGTCCGTCGCCGGCCGCGCCCGGAACCCGGCCCTCAAGCCCATCGCCGGCAACGCCCGGGTGCCCTGCCTCCATGACAATGGTTTCCAGGTCTGGGACAGCCTGTCCATCGCAGAATACCTCGCCGAAAAATACCCCATCCTGTGGCCCGCCGACCGCCAGGCGCGGGCCCGGGCCCGCAGCATCTCCGCGGAAATGCATGCCGGCTTCGCCGCCCTGCGCACCGCCATGCCCATGAACCTCAAGCTCAAACTCAAGGGCAAGCCGGCCAGCGTCGAGGTACAGCGGGATGTGGACCGCATCGTGGAAATCTGGGAGGAGGCCCGCCAGGTCTTCGCCTCCGGCAACGGGCCCTATCTGTTCGGCAATTTCACCGCGGCCGATGCCATGTACGCGCCCATCGCCTGGCGCTTCCACATCTACAACGTTCCGCTGCCCACCGTCGCCGCTGCCTATCGCGATGCGATGCTGGCCCATCCGGTCATGGTGGCGTGGTACCAGGCGGCCCTCCAGGAAACCGAGGCCCACGAGCACTACGACCGCCTGGCAGCCGATTACGGCGGCCCGCGCTAACGCCCGGGGTCAGGCCGTCGCCGATTGCACCCTGGCCAGCGCCTTCTCGCGGATGGGGAGGGACAGCAGGGCCGCCACCAGACCGAGGCCGATGGCCACGCTCCAGGCGGCCAGGTAGGAGCCGGTCTTGTCGTAGATCACGCCGCCCATCCAGGCCCCGGCGAAACTGCCGATCTGGTGGCCAAGGAAGATGATGCCGGTGAGCATGGACATGTAGCGCACGCCGAAGATCTGCGCCACCAGTCCATTGGTCAGCGGTACCGTACCCAGCCAGAGGAAGCCCATCGCCGCGGCGAAGAGCAGGATGCTGACCTTGGACAAGGGCAGCAGCACGAACAGCAGGATTGTCAGACTGCGCAGGCCATAGAGCCAGGCCAGGCCGCGGCTCTTGCTGGCGCGGCCGCCGACCCAGCCGAAGAAGAAGGAACCGAAGATGTTGAACAGGGCGATCAAGGCCACGGCCATCATGCCCAGGTTGGCGCTGAAGCCCGCGTCCACCAGATAGGCCGGCAGGTGCAACATGATGAAGGCGGTGTGGAAGCCGCACACCAGGTAGCTCCAGAACAGGAAATGGAAACTGGGATGCCGCCCGGCTTCCTTCAAGGCCTCAAGGATGGACTGCTGGCGGCCCTCCGTCTTGCCGCTGTTACCCGCCATATACCAAGCCAACGGGACGATCAGGGCGATGCCGCCGGCCAGTATCCATAACGCCGCCTGCCAGCCCAGGCCGGAGATCAGGGCCTGCCCCGCAGGAAGCGTGGCGAACTGGCCGAAGGAACCGCCGGCGCCGACGATGCCCAAGGCCATGCTGCGTTTTTCCGGCGGCGTGTTGCGCCCCACCACGCCCATGATGACGGAGTAGGTGGTGGCCGACAGGCCCAGGCCCACCAGCAACCCGGCGGACAAATTGAATTCCACCCCGCTGGCGGAGACGGTCATCAGCACCAGGCCGAGCACGTACATCACCGCCCCCAGCACCAGGGTGCGGCCCGCGCCGAAACGGTCCGCCAGGGCGCCGGAGAAGGGGGACGACAGGCCCCACACCAAGTTTTGCAGGGCAATGGCGAAGGAATATAGTTCCCGCGACCAGCCGTGGGCGAGGGTCATGGGCTGCATGAAAATGCCCCCGGTCTGCCGCACGCCCATGGACAGGGTAATGATGGCGCAACTGGCGATGATGATGGCCAGGGGGGTACGCCAGGGATGGGTAGGGGTGTTCATGGGTGCTCTCTATGGGCGGCGGCCGCCCGCGCTAAGGTGCTGACGGCGGCCAAGCATTGCTGCAAAGGGGATGTCCCCGATTGTATCGGTCCTCACGGCCTGTCTCCGGATCCGATGGCTAGCTGCGCGTCCAAGCCTGCGCGTCGGAAAAGGCCTGCTGTCG
The DNA here is from genome assembly GCA_003963315.1 of Rhodocyclaceae bacterium. Taxonomy (GTDB): domain Bacteria; phylum Pseudomonadota; class Gammaproteobacteria; order Burkholderiales; family Rhodocyclaceae; genus AWTP1-18. The sequence goes on from RXJP01000050.1 coordinate 6,339, forward strand.
CTGGCGCAATTCCTCTCCGCGCAAGCCGGCAACGGGATGGGCCTTGGCCTTTTCCGTCAGGGCGATGAGGCGCCTCTCCAGGTCGGCCAGATAGGCCTGCCGCTCCTCCGCGCTGACCCGGGGCGATGCGTAGGCGACGAAGGGCGACGGCACATCGAAACCCAGGTACTCCAGGGTGCAACGCTTCAGGGGATGGAGCACCGTTTCGATGTCGCCGTACACATCCTCCGGCGAAAAACGCTGCCGGGTGCCGCCGGTGCTGGCGCAGATCAGGGCGTCGCGCCCGCGCAGGTAGCCCTTGTCGAAACGCTGCCCGTCGGCGTAGGCGAAGCCGTAGCTCAGCACCCGGTCGCACCAACCCTTGACGATAGCCGGCACGCCGCCCCACCACAGGGGGAAGATGGGCACGAAGATGTCCGCCGCCGCTAGCCGCGCCTGCTCCCGGGCGATTTCCGGCACGTAGGACTGTTGCTGGTAGGCATGCTCCTGTTCGGTCTGGATATGGAATTTCTCCGTGGACGTGGGCGCGGTGAAATCGTGACGGTCCAGCACCGGATTGAATCCCTCGCCGTACAGGTCCGACACCGTCACCGCAAAGCCCGCCCGGGACAGTACCTCGGCGGTGCGATCCTTCAAGGCAGCGGTAAAGGAGGTGGGGTCGGGATGGGCGTAGAGGATCAGGGCTTTCAAGGAAGGCGTGGCATTGTGCTGGGAAGCTTGCATCGGGTTCTCCTGGGGGGATTTATGCCTTGTTGTCGTGGCAGCCATTCTCCCCGGCCGGCGGGACGAATACAATCGCCTTATCTTTCACATGATTGTTTCCCATAGGGCAACAGCAATGGATGGCGAAATCCTCGAACAACTCACCGGCATGGCCGTGTTCGTCCATGTGGTGGATGCCGGCAGCTTCACCGCCGCCGCCCAGCGGCTTGGGCTCAACAAGTCGGCGGTGAGCAAACACATCACCCGACTGGAGACACGGCTGTCCACCCGCCTGCTCCATCGCACCACGCGGGCCCTGAGCCTGACCGAGGCGGGCCAGTTGCTTTACGACAGCGCGGCCCAGTCCATGGGCGCCCTGGAAGAAGCGCGGCTGGCCCTCTCCAACATGAACGCCGAACCTCGCGGCGCGCTGCGGGTCACGGCGCCGGTGTCCTTCGGACGGCTGTGCATCGCGCCCCTGGTGCCGGAATTCCTCGCCCGCCATCCCCAGTTGAAGCTGCGCCTCACCCTCCTCGACCGGGTGGTGGACCTGGCGGACGAAGGCTACGACCTGGCCATCCGTGTCAGCTCACGCCTGGCGGACAACCTGGTGGCACGGCCCATCGGCAAGGTGAGCTACCTGCTCTGCGCTTCGCCGGGCTATCTCGCCCGTCATGGCCGCCCGCGGCGTCCGGCCGACCTGGCCCAGCACAACTGCCTGTATTACGGCACCGGGGACTTCGGCAACCACTGGACCTTTGTCCGCCGCAAGGGTGGCGAACGGGAGGTCGTTCCGGTGACCAGCAATTTCGTGGTCAACAGCAGCGAAGTAATTTGCGACGCCCTGTTCAGTGACGTGGGCATCGGCTTGCTGCCTGTGTACACCGTGAGACAGGCTGTCGCCGATGGCCGCCTGACTCAATTGCTGGCAGGCTGGGAAGTGGTGGGCCCCTTCGGCAGCGCCGCCCACGCAGTGTGGCTGCCCACCCGCCACCTGCCGCCCAAGGTACGGCTATTTGTGGACTATCTGGTGGAGAAGATGAGCGGCCGGAATTAAGTGATCAGGGCTTGGGCGGCAAGGTGCCCGGTGGCAGGCCGGTGAAGCCTTCGCTTTCCTTGCTGTAAAAGTAGAAGGTGATAGCCCGCGACTTGAATTTCCATGCGCCGTCCACCCGCACCACGACGTCGTCGTAGTGGCCGGCGGACACGTAGGACACGCCCTTGGTGATGGAGATGTAGTACATGGAGATGCGGCCCGTGGCCGTGTCGCCCTGGATGTCGATGGTGCCGTTGGTGCAGAAGTGCCAGAAGCGTTCGGCGTGAGTTTCTTTGTCTGTCGAGATTAACAACGCAGCGGATTTAGAGAAATTCCTAATCTCTTAATGCTGCGTTCTGTTTTGATGAAGGCGGGCGCGGAAGGCCCGCCGTTGTCGCCAAGGAAGGATTGGCCTGGGTGGCGCCCGCCGTTATTTTTTCTTCATGGGCGGCAAATCGGTGCAACTGCCATGGGCGACCTCGGCAGCCAGGCCG
>RXJP01000091.1 GCA_003963315.1 Rhodocyclaceae bacterium
CGCCGATCACTCAGTTGCTGAACTCGCTTCTTAAACCAAATGGCCTCCACGAAACCCGGGGCGATTCAATACCACCATGCCATACCGGCTTTGATCTGTTCCAAGCCCCTATACCGTCTGGACGGCAACAATTTGCAGACACCATCTCCCAACCTCGTTACGTCAGGCAGATGACAGGCCACTAGGACGATACTTCAAGATTCGAGCAGGGTTGGGATACACCATGATCCAGTTGCAAACACAGCACCAAGCTTCTCACCCGGGCAAGGAACCGACGGTCGTAAAACACGATTGCCACCTTTCTTTTTTGTTTTCCGATGATGGCCTGGATACCCTCTTCAACTCTGTGGCTGATGAAAGCATCAAGGCAAAAACTGCATACCAGCAATACAGCGAAATATTTAATACCGAACGCATATCCCGGCAAGCTTTGATGGAATTAGTGAAGGCGAAGGACAAGGATTGCTGGATCGCATTGCACGAAATCGAAAGCAATGCTTTGCTCAAGCCTTTGTTCATGTCCATGGCGGCGACGCTGATTTCATCTTTGCCGCGCATGTACGGCGATGTGCGCTTTTGTACCGGTTCGCTGTTCATCAGTCGAGGTAAGGCGAGTACCCCTTATCATTTGGATTACGGTAGCAACTTGCTGCTGCAGTTGCGTGGTAATAAACGTTTCCTCGCCTTCAGTCCCAACGATCCGGAACTGGTATCAAAGCAGAGTTTGCGGGAATTTTTTGGCGGCCACCCCAATCCGCCATCGCTGAAGTATGACGATTCATTTGATCAGAAGGCTTTGGCATTGGACCTGGAGCCCGGGCAGGGAATTTACATGCCGTCCACCACACCCCATTGCACCGAAACCCGAACTCGTGATCTGTCGGTCACCGTGAGCCTTTCCTTCGTCAGCCCTTTGGCGGAGCGACTCCGTCGATCCAGCCTGTTTGATGCTCGCTTCCCGTCACTGCATTTCATTCCATCGCATTTAAAATGTGGCGTTCTGGCGGTTTATGAAGGTATCAAAGCTGCTCGTGGTGATATCCCGCCGCGACATAAGAGTTTCCGGCCGTTACTGCTGTAGCGCTTGTGAGCTTAGGCTAAAAACTACACCAAAGGAAACGCCGAACAAGCTCTGTCATGGCTGCGACGTAAGAGCGAATTTGGACGAAAACGGACAGATTGGCTGCCCGAGCAGATCAAGGGCTTTCTGACAACGATGGCGCCATCGCCCAACTAAGTACTTAGCGTTCCCTTTCAACGCCCAAAGGTTAACTGAGTTCTGGCCGTTTTTACTGGAATCCTTGCTGACCTTAGATATTCCCATTAACAGTGGAATAGCCGGGCTTGACAAGACGTAGCATGGTTGCGATCAAGTCAAATCACTCGCCATGGCGCTTTAATTGTTACCAATGGGTCACAGGTTGGTTATCATATTACAAAAGTAATATGACCTTTACTGCCCATGCCAACGTCACCTATCTCCATTGACTTGCAAGGTTCTGCCAAAGGAAAGGTAGAGGCGTTGGCGTTCACGCTGGGGAAGGCTAAATGCGATATTGTTGCTGACATACTGAATTTGTTTTTGAATAACGTAGGCAACTTGCCTGCCGAAGGTATTGCCTGTTTATTGGAAAATGGCACGCCGGAAGCCATGCATTCATCTTGGTGGTATCGAGAGCTTGCCGACAATGCCCCAGTGTTGATTTGGGTTTCCGGACTCGACAAAGGATGTGTGTTCTTCAATAAGCCATGGCAGGACTTCACTGGGCGACCACTGACGGCCTTACTGGGAAATGGCTGGGCAGACGATGTGCATCCCGATGATGCTCAAAGATGCATGAAGGTCTATCGTGCAGCGTTTGATGCACGAGAATGTTTTGATGTGGAATACCGTCTCCGCCGACATGATGGGGAGTATCGATGGATGATCGATACAGCAGCGCCCCATTTCAATGATGCTGGAGAATTCCAGGGCTACATTGGGTCCTGTATCGACATTACCCCCAGAAAACACAAAGAAAGCCAGTTGCAACTCGCTGAGACGTCCATTGAGTTATTAGATGATGGGGTCATCATCACCGACCCGGAGCATTGCATTGTCTGGGTTAATCCGGCGTTCACAAAGATCACGGGGTATCCGCTGGAAGACGTCAAAGGCAAAAAACCTAGCGTACTGAGCTCGGGCAAACACGACGAAGCATTTTATTTGCACATGTTTGACAAGCTCCGCGTTGATGGGCGGTGGCAAGGCGAGATCTGGAATCGAAGAAAGAATGGCGAGGTTTATCCTGAATGGTTGAGCATCAACAGCGTTAAGGATGACCATGGAGTCGTGGTCAATTATGTCGGTATTTTTTCTGACATTACCCGGCAGAAAGCTAAGGAAGAGAATTCCCGGTATCTGTCTACACACGATCCCTTAACCGGATTGGCAAATCGCTATCTCATGGAGCAAGTATTGGAGTTTGCGATCCTGAGCGCCAAACGATCAAAAAAGGGATTGGCCGTTCTTTTTATCGATCTCGATGGTTTCAAGTTGGTCAACGACACTTTCGGCCATTTGGTTGGAGATGATCTACTCAAGGATGTTGCACAAAGCATCACGGGTTCCATCCGGGAATCAGATTTGGCAGCCCGGCCTGGTGGGGACGAATTTGTCGTGGTCCTGGAAAATCTATGCTCCATCCGTGATGCTGAAGATGTGGCACGGAAGATTTCAAAACCCATTCGCCTTGAATTTGACCCCACTGTTTGCGTTACCTTCAGTATTGGTATCAGTTATTACGATGGGGTAGAGGAAACGAATGCAAAGACATTGATCCACCTCGCCGATAAGGCGATGTACCAAGCGAAGGAATCTGGGAAAAACGCCATTAAGCTTGCCAGCGAGGCGGTATGAATCGCCTATGGACCTTCAATTATGCAAAAAGTATATTTAGGGCGTTCAACTTTGGCACTCACTCCGAGCTTTCCTCTTGTTAAGTAAAGGAAAGTCCAACACGACACTGAAAAAGAAAAGCTCCTATCACTAAAAACAGTGATGGTAATTGAGGCGTCACCGGAACAAGGTATAGGGAGATTTCGTGGCTTTTTTTCCTGACGGGCACCCATAGAGGTCATTTACCTCTCACCTGGACGGAACAACCATTCCCCGCTAGAAATACCTTGTTTCAGTTGATTCAGGGATCACAAGCAGAAATGGAGGTAACTTCGCTCGTAATGGACTGTGCCTTTCCATCCTTCGCCAAGTCCCCGAGCAGTTGCTTTGCCAGGGCCTCCGGTGCCATTGCACCAACTTGCCGACTCTTACCGCCCTTGCCTGTGGCCACAGTCAAAATTTTTCCGGCAACCCAATAGGTACCTTGATAAGTCTTGCCATCAATATTGCAGGTGACGGGGTGACGTTGTGGAGGCTGGTTCATGGGATGGATGGTATCGCAGCTCAGCCAGGCTGACACAATTCCTTACGAGGTACAGAGTAGCGTTACATTTCATCTGTCAAAGAAAAGCCATGTGGCTGCGTTAATCTTCTCAAGGCTAGGCGAGAACAATTTACGGCCTTATCCATCTGATTATCAATTTATTAGGGAGTGAGATATGTCCAAGATTGCCAACAAGTTGATGTCCGTCGTCATCCTTTCCACCCTTGCAGCAGCTTCCATAGGCTCCGCCATGGCAGCAGACGGAAAATGGGCGAAGGAACATCCACGCCGCCACGAAGTCAATGAACGCCTGGAGAATCAGAACAAACGTATCCACCAGGAACGCAAGGAAGGTGAGCTGACTAAGGGCCAGGCGGCCAAGCTCCACAAGGAAGACCACCAGATTCGCCAGGAAGAGCGCGATATGGCCAAGCAGAATGGTGGCCACATTACCAAGCAAGAACAAAAGACATTGAATCAACAGGAGAATGCCGTTAGCCGTCAGATTGGGCAATAAAGTACAGCGTCGGCCTCCAGACAAGAACCCACCCTCCTGGCGAGCCGTTTCCTAAATCTGTTGAAACAATGAGGTGCAGCGCTCAGGTGCCGCGCTACGCCTCATTGCCTTAACTTTCACCGCGGAAAAGATTTTTCCATAGCAAATTGCGGGCGCTGGTTACCGTTGACCAGCGTGCTGCTGACGGCTGTCGAAGAATTCAAACGAGTCAGCGGATTGCAGGTCGAGGATTGGCGATGACAGTCGTACACTGGGTCATTGCCAGCCTACCGGCCAACGGCAACCGGAACATGCGATCAATGTGATCAGAATTAGCAGAAAATCCTAGAAACTGATCCAGGCCTCGGCGACCCTCTCGACGCCACCTTCAGCGACTTCTTCGTGAGCAGGGCAATCTTCGCAGCTCTTCGGACCTGACGGCATCCCAATCAACCGTCACAAGAATCCGGGTGGCCCTTGGTGTCGCACAAGAGGGACCCGCCAGCCAAATTTTAAGTATTCACAAACCCTACTTTTACATAGGGTTTATTTGCATATATTGACTTTAGTCAAGATGCAGCCGACAATAAGTCAATTGAAACCCTATTAATTTATCGGGTTAAGGTGAATATGTGAACCGGATAGATATGCTCAAACGTCTAGAAGAGCTGGAGCGCCAAAATGTTTTCGTCCTGTCAAAAAAGGACGTGGAGAAGCTTTTCCCCGATGAAGACGAAAAGGCAATGGAGAAATCGCTGCAGCGGATGGTCAAGGACGGAATTCTCAGCAAGGCCGCCAGAGGGATTTATGTCAATGCTTCCGCCGCCTCGCGCAATGCCGGCCGGCTCATCGAAGAGGTGGCTAAAGCCTTGCGTCCGGGGAAGTTTTGCTACGTCAGCCTCGAGAGCATCCTTTCCGAATATGGCGTTATCTCACAAATCCCCATGAGCCGCCTAACGGTGATGACGACAGGCGCCAGCGGCATGCACGAGACACCATACGGAGTCATTGAGTTCACTCACACCAAGAGAAGCATTCCGGATGTTCTAAATAGAACCATTTTTATTAAGGGACGGCCGCTGCGCATCGCAAAAAAACAGGCGGCAGTACAGGACCTCCTGAGAGTCGGCCGCAACACCGACATGATTGACCATGAAGAGTTGGAAGAGGAAACCTGATGAAAAAAGAAGACTTCGCGCAGTATGTGGAGATGGCTCTGAACAACACAGATCTGGCGACCATGCGGCCGGTTGTGGAAAAGGAGCTGATGCATTATGAGATATTCAACGCCTTGGATGAAGAGGGGCTGCTCAAGAACTTGGTATTTCAAGGCGGGACATCCCTGCGGCTGTGCCGCGGCTCGGATCGGTTCAGCGAAGACCTTGATTTCGCCGGTGGCAAAGATTTTTCCTCAACCAGCATGGAAAAAATCAAGGATTGCATCATCAAACGAATTGGCGCCCGTTTCGGCTTGAAGGTTGCAGTCAAGGAGCCCAAGCCGGCCAAAAAAGGGGCTCGGGTCAATGTCGACAAGTGGATGGTATCCATTGAAACCAGCCCAGGCGAGCCCGATGTGCCGCGGCAAAAAATCAAGCTCGAGATTGCCAACATTCCGGCATACACCCGAGAGGCAGTTCCCTTGAGGATGAATTATTCAGTGTTGGATGGCATGAATAGAGTCATAGTCGTCGCCGAAACAATCGACGAGATTCTGGCGGACAAAGTTGTCGCGTTGCCGACTTCGATTGCGAAGCTGGAAGGAGGAGGCCTGATTCCAACGCCGACAAAAATCCGGCATCGAGACATTTGGGATATTGCTTGGCTAGTTGAGCAGGGCGCGAAGCTCGATCCGCACATGGTCAAGGCGAAAATCGAGGACTACGGCATCCAGAATTACGAACAACTGCTCGACCACGCCATCCAAGCGGTTCCTGGCATTGCGTCAGGAGCGGAATTCAAAGCCCAAATGCAAAGGTTCATCAGGAAGCGTTCGCACGATAACGCTTTCGGGAAGCCCGGCTTTGACGCTTACCTATCAAACACCGTCACCAGGCTTTTCAACGAAACAAAATTGACACTAACTGTTCAACCGCCAGCGCCAACGCAGGTCGAACCACGAACAAGAAGGGTGTGATCAAAGGACCAAGGATTGTCCTGTTAGCACGGCTCGTTGCTCCTGCGAAGAGGCCTTCATTCGAAGACGCCCGAGTTCCCCGAACAATTGCATGATGAACAAAGTCCCACCGTTTCCGCCGAGGTCCTAGTTTCTGCTTCGACCTAGCCGGTCATGATTGCAACAGATTTAGAAAACGGCTCACCCTCCTGGCGGGTTTTTTGTGGACAGAGGATGGCAGTGTATGGGCATTACTTGGGAACTTAACGCAACCTGTCTTTTTACTATGGTCGCTGGTTCATTGTTGTTTTTGGGCACATGGGAAGCGCCACAGGCCGCGAATCAATCCACCCAAGCTAACAAAATTACAGACAACATTCGCTCTTTTTTATGGGAGAGCAGTCGCTTTGCGGGGCGGGGCTTGCCTGTCTGGATGCCAACAGTCAGTTGGTCGACCAGGGCCGTCGTTGGCCTTCCCAAAACAAATGGCCGGTTCCGATGACAGACAAGCCATTTGCAATTTGAAAGTGGGAGCTACAAATTTTGGTGGTCGGCTACATCCGCTTCCGGCCTAGCGGCACGCACCTCCACCAGTTTCCCTCTCCACTGCGGGTGCTGGTCCCCGTTGACCGGCATTCCGGACAACGCCGATCAGGTCTGCTGCTGTTGACCACAAGCCGCCGGCGAACCGTCGCCGAACCAGGAACGACTCAGCCGGCGAAGCGCATTCAATCGCCAAATCGGGAGAAGCGAAGGCGCTGGGCACCCATGCTCGGGTGCCAAGCCACTTTCAGGCCCTCGCGCTGCTCGCCCGGCAGCGCATACATCACATTCACCGCCAAATCGCCCACATGGTAGAACCAAGAGGCGAAGGCCACTTGGCCGTTGAGCTCGGCGGTGTGGACGTCTGAGCCGCCGGCAGCCACCACCGGCAAAGGCAAATGACCAAAAGCCAAGTAGATGTGCGGGTACGGCTGCTCTTCGACCAACGCCTTGGCGAGCGGTGCAACGTCGATCGGGATGTCACCCTCGACCACAAGGCAGCCGAAGAGCTTGACAAAGTACAGGTGCACGCGCCTCATGCAGCGCCGCGTGTCGTGGGGAAAGAGCCAGTTGGCGCGGAACGATCCTGCCCCTAGCAGCCGTGGCACGGCGCCGCGCAGTTCTCCCGAGCAGTGTTCCCAGGCGTAGTCATACGGTTGGGTCCGCTTGCTGTTGCAGCCCAGGCAGATACGGTGCGCGAACTTCAGCGTGTCCGACTTCAGGCTGCCGACCTTCACATTGCGACGGCGAGGCCGACTTGGCTGGTCGCTTGCGTTGAAGAAGAGTGGCTTGGCTTGCGAGGGCTTACCGAACAGCACCTTGAGATCCGAGGCTTTGGCCAGGTGCTCGCGTGTGGCAGCATTCTCAGCACCGCAGATCCAGCATTTCATGGATGGAGACTCAAACGCAACATGGCAGCCTATCACGAAGGCGTCGCGCATGACTGGCGGGCGATGCATCGGCTTCCGTGACCGAAAGCGGCGGGCACACCGTCAAGTTCAGCTCCTCAGGTGGTGTCGCGACAAGATTCCACCGAAGAGTCGCCTGATGTGAGGAGCAATACGACGTCCATTCCGACCGTAAACCTTCAGTCGCGATGCGAACACTCTTTCGAGCACGCGCTTTCGTAGGTCGCGCCCATGTTGAAGCGATTCAAGCGCCATTCCTAAACGGACGGTCGATTTATGGCCTCAGCATGCCTTGTGGCTCAAGTGCTTATGCGGCTTATGTGATGATGTTCTGGGTTTAGATATCCCCTCGCGATGACGATAGGTATGTCCGACAATGAGCTCAAATGCCCTCTTGAGTAACAAGTTGATCTCGTTTGATATCAGCAGAATAGTCGGGAGAACACGCTTGATTACTGTATGGGCATATGCATGATTAATCCTACGCCCCTCCGGTAGAGGATCTTCCTCCGTCGCAGCAAGACAAGCCAATGCCTGTAAGTTGTCACACAGCACTTTGGCCGCGAAGTCCTGCATCACAGCCAATTGAGACAGCCCCGACACGTGCTCTAAGTTCAAGCGATGCTTCAGCCGCTTGAAAGCTTCTTCGATGCGCCATCGCTGGTGGTAAAGAGCACCAAAATCAGCAGCTGGAAATGTGTGCGCATCAAATAAGTTCGTCATCAATACGCGAATGGCGCCATCAGGCGTAACGCTGCGCACGAGGCGGACTTCTTGAGGCGTAGCTGGGCAACCATAATCTGTAACGTCTCTCAGATCAGGCGCATTTAGCTTAACAATGGCTTCGGTATCTCCAGAGCGCATAAATTTTCGCACACACTCAAAACCACCTTTGTCGGGTCGATCTACGCGCATGCAAAAATGAATCCCGGTGGGCTGCTGCCGGTTCAGTGGACGCCAACCTAAGCCTCTAGTGCTTCCTCGAACTGTACCGGACTGACGTATCCCAATGTTGAATGCCGTCGAG
>RXJP01000130.1:0-4182 GCA_003963315.1 Rhodocyclaceae bacterium
GGCGTTCGCCGTCGCCGATCTCCCGCATTTCCAGGTTGGACAGCAGGATGTCCAATTGGCGCTTGCTGAAGCGCTCGAAGGCGGGCAGCGCGTGGAGGAAGGTTTCCAGGTCCATGGGCCGTCCTCAGTTCAGCTTCGCCGCCGAGGCGGTGGATTCGCGCAGGCGTTCGGCCAGGAGGTCCACCAACTGACCGAGCAGCACATGGGCGATATCCTCGTCATGGATCACCAGCCGTTCGAAATCCTGGGCATGCATCTTTAAAGCGCGACAGGGGCTGCGGGTGGTGACGGTGGAACTGGCCAGCATCTCCCCGCTCAACACGGCGATTTCCCCCAGCCAGTCGCCGGGTTTGATGTGGCCGATTTCCAGGGTCTTGCTGCCGTCTTCCACCGACGCCACCATTTCGCCTTCCAGCAAAAGATAGAGCGAATCCACCGGCATGCGGTCACGGAACAGCTTGCGTCCCTGGGGCAAGCGCACCACCGTGCAGGCGTCCAACAGGCGCGCCAGATTCTCCGGCCCCAGCTCATCGCTGACGAGGGGGAAGCGCTTGGTAAACTCTTCGGCAAGTTGTGGGTTCACTGGCGTGGGATTCCTAATCGGGCGGCATTGCCGGCCATGATAGCGCAAGGTAAAAGACGGTAGAATTAATCGGTTCCGCTCCGGTCTCCGGACGGCCTTTCCTAAAGGGCATGCGACCTGGATGACGCGGCAATTTATCCCACGAGCAAATGCGTGTATCCGCCTTGCCAGGCGCTGTCTCCTGGCGATGCTCGCCGTGCTTCCTGTTATCGCCGCCGCTGCGCCGCCTACCCCCGGCAGTGTCCGTGAATCCCTTCCCGGCGAACGTCCCGCCGCGCCGCCCATGCCGGCCCAGGTGCTGGTGCCGGACCAACCCGGCCCCACGGTGCATGACCGCAACGGTCCGCGCTTCCAGGTCCATTCCTTCCGCTTCCAGGGCAACACCGTATTCACCACAGCGCGGCTGAAACAGGTGGTGGACCGCTATCGCGACCTGGAACTCAACCTCTACGACCTCAATGTCGCCGCCGACGCGGTGACGGAGTTCTATCACGATCGCGGCTACACCCTGGCCCGGGCGGTGATCCCGCCGCAGAAGGTGGAGGACGGCGTGGTCACCCTGGTGGTGGTGGAGGGCCGCGTCGGCAAGGTGCTGTTCTCCGGGCAGAAGCGTTACAGCGCCGAATTCCTGCGCCGCCAAACGCCCACCCTGGTGCCGGGCAGCCTGGTCACCACCGACCACCTGGAACGCAGCCTGCTGCTCCTCAATGACCTGCCCGGCCTCAAGGTGCGTGGCACCCTCTCACCGGGTTCCGAGTTCGGCCGTTCCGACGTGTTGGTGAAAGTGGAGGAAAAGCCCCTGGGCTTCAACCTCAACGTGGATAACACCGGCCGCAAGGAAACCGGCCGCGGCCGGGTGGACGCCAATCTCGACATCAACAATCCGCTCACCCTCGGCGACCAGTTCAGCCTGCGCGGCATGGCTACCGACAAAGGCCTGACCCGCTACGCCAAGGTGGCCTACAGCCTGCCCCTCAACGACGACGGGCTGCGTCTTTCCCTGGCCCAGTCCGAGGTGTATTACGACGTGGCCGGCGTCTTCGCCGCCCTGGGGCTGGACGGCACCGCCCGCAGCACCGAGGCGAGCCTGCAATATCCCCTGGTGCGCAGCCGCGGCGAGAACCGCACGCTCACTTTCGGCTACCGCGATACCCGGCTCAGCCAGCGAGCCTTCAAGACGGAAATCTCCAGTTCCCGTTTGCCCCTGTTCACCGCCGGCTACCAATACAACGGTGTCGGCGAGGATGCCTCGGTGAGCACTTTCTCCCTGCAATTGGCCAGCAACTTCAAGCACAACGCCGGCGGCTTGCGCCAGGACGCCGAATTCGCCCGTATCGAAATCGACGGCAACCACCTGCAACCCCTCGACCGCCTGTGGGACGTGTACCTGCGGGGCAATCTGGTGGTGGGCACCGAACGCCTGCCCGATAGCGAGAAGTTCTCCGTCGGCGGCCCCGGCAGCGTGCGCGCCTACCGCTCTTCCGAACTGCGCGGCGATGCCGGCGCCCAGGGCACCCTCGAATTCCGCCGCCGCCTTTCCCTGCTTTCCATGGCCGGCACCCTGGCGGTGTTCGGCGACCTGGGGCGGGTCATCTACAAGGGGCCGGCCTTGAGCGACGCCTGGGAAAGCATCTCCGGCGCCGGCGTCGGCCTCACCCTGTATCCCACCAGCAAGACCACCCTCAAGATCGAGGCCGCCGTGCCCATGGGCGGGAAATACCGGGCCAGCGACGGCGAGAAGAGCAGGCTATGGGCAAGCTTCAGCGCCAGCTTCTGATTCGGCACCATGGCCAGCGCCAAGGCCCACGGCTGCGGCCCTTGCCTATGCTGCTGGCGGCGCTGTTCGTCGCACCGGCGGCGGCGCAAGTCCCCACCGGCGGCCAGGTGGTGGCCGGCACTGCCGGCATCGTCAATGTGGACGCCCAGCACCAGGTGGTGACCCAGGGCAGCGACAAGGCCATCATCAACTGGCAGGGTTATTCCCTTGGCGCCGGCAGCAACGTCCGCTACGACCAGCCTTCCTCCTCCTCGGTGATCCTCAACCGGGTGGTCGGCAACGATCCTTCCGCCATCCTCGGCAGCATCAGCGCCAACGGCCAGGTCTTCCTGGTAAACCCCAACGGCATCTATTTCGGCGCCGGCGCCCGCCTCGACGTGGGCGGCCTGGTGGCCAGCAGCCTCAACATCAGCAACCAGGATTTCCTCGCCGGACGCTACCTGTTCGCCCGTGATGGCAATGCCACCGCCCTGGCCGAAGTCATCAATGCCGGCGTGCTTAAGGCCCGCGATGGCGGCTATGTGGTGCTGGCCGGCGACTATGCCGCCAACCGCGGCGTGGTGGAAGCGCGCCTGGGCACGGTGATGCTGGGTTCGGCCAACAAGCTCACCCTCGACATCGTCGGCGACAACCTGGTGAACTACGCCCTCAACGAACGCGGCGTGGTGGACCTGGCCGGCGTCGCCAACAGCGGCCAACTCCTGGCCGACGGCGGCCGCGTGGTGATGACCGCCGCCACGGCGCGCACCCTGGCCAGCACCGCGGTGAACAACAGCGGCGTGATCCAGGCCCGGGGCGTGGCGGAGAAGAACGGCGCGGTGTACCTGCTGGCCGATGCCGGCAGCATCAAGCTGGAATCCACTTCCCGCATCGACGTCTCCGGTGACAAGGGCGGCGGCAGGGTGTTGGTGGGAGGCAACTTCCACGGCGGTGGCAGCGAAGTGCATGCCGACACGGTCACCATTGCCGCCGGCAGCAGCATCAATGCCGACGCCAACGCCGCAGGTCAAGGCGGCCAGGTCGCGGTGTGGAGCGACGGCGACACCCGCTTTGCCGGCGCCATCAGCGCCCGGGGCGGCAGCCAGGGGGGCGACGGCGGCTTTGTCGAAGTCTCGGGCAAGAACCTCGCATTTGCCGGTGGCGTGGATACCTCGGCCGCCAAGGGCAAGACCGGCACCCTGCTGCTTGATCCCACCACGCTTACCATCACCGATGGTGCTGCGGTGGCCGGCGACCTGAGCGGCGGCGGCGCCACCATCAATGCCGGTGACGCCAACGGCAGCAGCAGCAATGGCATCGCCGAGCAGACCCTGGAAGGATTGGGCGCCACCACCAATGTGGTGTTGGAAGCCACGGGCCAGATCACCGTCGCCAACCTTACCGACAACCTGCTCAATATGCAGCAGACCTCGGGCAATTCCCTCACCCTGCGCTCCACCACCAGCGGCGGCATCACCTTTGCCGACGTCAACGACGAGATCCGCACCCAGGGCGGCAGCATCCTGCTCCAGGCCCAGGGTACTGGCAGTCTGTCCAACATCGGCAAGCTCACCTCCAACAGCGGCGACATCACCCTGCAAGCCGCCAATGGCATCACCCTGAAAAACAACCTGGCTGCCGGCACCGGCACGGTGAACCTTGCCGCCACGGCGGGCGGTGTCAGCCAGAGCGCGGGCACCATCAGTGCCGACAAACTGGCCCTCACCGGCGCCGGCACCTTCAGCCTGGGCAACGCCAACAGCGTGGCCACCCTCGCCGCCAATGTGACCGGCAGCCTGAGTTTCAAGAACGCCACAGCCCTGGCCATCGGCACGGTGGGCGC
>RXJP01000130.1:4232-8474 GCA_003963315.1 Rhodocyclaceae bacterium
GCTGGACGCGGGCGGCAATGTCACCCAGACGGGCGACATCAACGCCAGCAGTCTGGAACTCATCAGCACCGGCGGCGCAACCTTGACCAACAGCGGCAACAGCGTCGCCACCTTCGCCGCCGCCACCAACGGCGCCACCAGCTTCCGCACCTCCGGGGGCCTCACCGTGGGCACCGCCGGCGGTACCTCGGGGGTGGTGAGCACCGGCGGCGACATAGCGCTGCAATCCGGCGGGGCCATGACCCTGAGCCAGAACGTCACCGCCGGCGCGGGGGGTGTCACCCTCACCGCGGGGGGCGGTGCCAGCCAGAGCGGCGGCGCCATCACCGGCGCCAGTCTGGCGGTGGCGGGGGCGGGCACCTTCACCTTGTCCAGCAGCAGCAACGACGTCACCAACCTGTACGGAAACCTCTCGGGCGCCCTCAATTTCCGCGATGCCAACGCCCTCGTCATCGGCAATGCTGGCGGCACCACCGGCCTCAATCTCAACGGCAACACATTGACGCTCACCACGGGCGGCGCCATCAGCCAGACCGCCACCCTCAGCGTCAATTATTTCGAGCTGGACAGCCAGGGGTCCGGCAGCACCGTGGACTTGTCCAACACCGGCAACAGCATCGGCCACATCGGCGCGGAAACCCGGGGCGACTTCACCCTCGCCAACAGTTCCGCCAACCTCTACACTGATGTCGTCGGCTTCAAGTCCGGCATCAAGACCAACGACCACAACTTCACGCTGACCAACACCAATACCCTGTGGCTCGGCAACGGCAGCAACAACGGCAGCATCAACGCCGGCGCGGGCACGGTGGACCTGAATTCCAACCGCATGCTCCAGTACGGCAATGCCGCCGTCGTCGCCGACAAGCTGATCCTGCGCACCACCAATTACGCTGGCCTGTCCGGCACCGCCAACAGCGTGAACACCCTGGCCGTTACGGCCACCGGCGCGGGGGGCGGAACGTTGGGCCGCTCCTTCGATTTCTGGAACAACAAGAGCCTCGCCGTCGGTTCGGTGACCAGCGGCGTCGGCACCGTGAACGGCATCACCACCGCCAATGGCAACGGCACGGTGGCGGCCCAGGGGGCCATCACGGTCAATCAGAACATCAATGTGGGCACGGGCGACATCGGCCTCTTCGCCAACAACGGTTCCACCCTCTACGGCCTCACCAACAATGCCGCCATCAACGCTGGCGGCCTGGCGATCAAGGCCGACAACCCGGTGTTGGGCACGGTCAACAACGTCGTCCGGCTCTCGGGCCTGATCAACGGCAACTTCCGCTACACCGCGCCCAATGAGTTGGCCATCGCCGATATCCAGGGCCTGGCGGGGCTCACCGTGGTGGGCGACGTGTATCTCACCACCGGCCAGTTCACCGCTGGCAACGGCGCACCGGCCTATAGCGCGACCCGGCCCTACACCGACTACCTCAACAGCACCACCAACAAATACCGCGCCGGCTTGATGATCGACGAGGGCATCAACACCAACGGCCGTAACCTCTACATCAACTCCGCCTCCGGCGTGTTCCAGTGGGCTTCCGACAACTCCGCCTCGCCGCCCGCCGTGCGCAGCAACGCCAAGATCCAGACCAACAACCTGCTGCTCAGCGGCGAAGGGCAGTTCGACCTCTCCCTGGGCCAGAACCTGGTGAACCACATCGCCGCCAACGTGAACGGCAGCTTCAGTTTCGCCAGCTCCGCGCCCTTCAGCGTGGACCACCTCATCTTCAGTTGGGGGGGCGTCACCCAGGCCGACATCAGCGGCGTCCAGACCCGGGCCGACACCCTGATCTCCGGTTCCGTGGCCGGTGGCGACGCCCAGTACAACCAGCACAACATCCTGCTGGCCGGCGCCGATGATCCCAACTCCGGCAGCAACGCCGCCATCACCCTCAACCAGAGCGTGATCGCCGACAGCAAGGGGTCCGCCACCATCAACCTCTCCGTGGGCGCCAGCGACACCCATAAGGATGCCTTGGTCGCCACCACCGGCAGCGCCGTGGTTCAGGGCACGACGCTACTGCTGGGGGCGGCGCAAGATAAGGGCGCCTTCAACCTCAATACCAATGTCACTTCGCTTTCCGCCGCCGGTGGCAAATACATGGTGGTGGACAACACGGCCCAGACCTCCCGCCTCACCATCCTCGGCATCGGCACCAGCCAGGGCGGCGGTGCGCCGACCCCGGTGGGAGATATGTACATCACCACCGGCGGCGACATGCTGCTGCTGGGGGGCAAGTCCAGCGGCAACTACCTCCAGTTGCGTACCAACAAGCTCGACGTGTTCGGCAGCATGGAAATGAAGGACGGCGCCCGGGTCATCCTGCAACCCCTGGACATGAGCCGAACCCTGGGCGTGCACAACCAGTTCGACTTCAGCGGCTTCGTCGCCCAGACCAACTACAGCCGCAGCCTGTTCCAGCAGTTCAGCCAGACCGCCACCTTCTACGTCGGCTCCACGCCGGCCCTGATGAACCAGGACAGCAGCGTGCCCAGCGCGGTGAAGAACCTCACCCAGACCGGCGACATCCACATCGGCTCCGACGGCGACGCCGGCCTCAAGTTCGGCTATCGCAGCCTGTCGGCGGAAACCGCCGGCAACATCGTGGCCTATGCCCTGGGCGACGTGTACAACCTGCGCCTGGCCGCGCCGAATGTGTCCACCTGGGGCTTCAACGCCACCGGCGATCAGGTGCACCTGGTCGCCAATAATCTCTCGCTGCCTTCCGCCGCCTCGGCCTACACCATGCCCAACAATGCCACGGTATTGCTGGAGCCCTACACCACCAACAAATCGGTGTGGATAGGCTGGATAGAACCGGCGTACTCCAGCGAGACCTACTACTCCTGGGCGCTGCTCGACAAGTTGGACAAGAGCACCAGCGGCACCCTCATTTTCGGCGGCACCACCGACGCCGCCTACACCGGGTCCTACCTGCGCCTGGCCCATGCCTCCCTGGCGCCCCCGAACACCACCCATTACCATGGCCTCAAGAGCCATGTGATCCTGTCATCCACGGGCTACATCGATACTTCCCTCGGCACCTTCGGCTACTTCCCTTTCTCCTACTCCTTGCAGAACTGGAACGCCGCTTCGTCCACCTATCCCTTCGTCACCCGGGTCGAAACCCAGGCCGGCCTCAATTACGTCAACGTCTGGGCGCAGAACGCCGGCCGCAGCAACTACAACGACGGCAATGCCTATAGCAGCCCCGGCACGCTCTACGGTTTCGGCAAGGCCGGTGGCACCTGGGGCGGCTGTCTCAACCTCGCCAACTGCCAAGGCACCAATCCCTCCACCTCCACCGGCACCGGCGGCACCACGGTGAACCCCGTGTCCCCCGGCGGCGGCAACAGCGGCAACTGTACCGGCGCCAATTGCACCGGCACCGATTCGGGTTTCCCGCCCGATCCCCCCGCCGGCCCGCCCACCGACCCCACCAACACCACGGTGAACAACACCATCAACACCGGCAACAACACGTCCAACAACGGCGGCAACAACGGCAGCGGCAATACCAACACGAACACCAACACCAGCGACCCCAACGCCGGCATGAACGATGGCGGCCCCAGCAATGGCGGCGGCTCCACCGGCGGCAACGACGGCAACACCTCGGGCCTGCCCGGCAACAATGGCGGTAGCACGGGGAGCAATGGCGGTAACAACGGCGGCGATTCCAGCGGCACGTCCACCAGCGGTTCCGGCACCGATGGCGGCAATACGGGCGGTACGTCCACCTCCGGCAGCGGCGATGGTTCAGGCACCAGCGGCGCCAACAACAGCGGCGACGGCAATGGTAGCGGCAGCGGGTCGGCCGGTTCCGGTTCGGGTGGTTCCGGCAGCGGCGATAGTGGCAGCGGCGATAGTGGCAGCGGTGACGGTAGCGGTGGCAGTGGATCGGGCAGCGGCTCCAGCGGTGGCGCCGGTGGCGGTTCCGGTAATGGCGCAGGCAGCGGATCGGATGCGGGCTCCAGCGGTGCCGATGGATCGGGCGCGGATGGCAGCGGTACAGGGTCCGGCGGTAGCGGTAGCGGCGGAGCGGGTTCCGGTAACGGCGACGGCTCCGGCGGCGCAGGCAGCGGTGGCGGTGGCACAGGAGGCGATGGCTCCTCCGGCGGTAACGGCGGAGGCAATGGTTCCGCTGCGGGCTCCGGCGGCAGCGGCGATTCGGGCGGCAGTGCCGGCGCAGGCACGGGCCAGGGCGGCGGTTCCGCCGGTGGCGATAGCGACGG
>RXJP01000086.1 GCA_003963315.1 Rhodocyclaceae bacterium
CAATGCGGCCGATGGCATCCCGCAGATCATCCTCATGGGGCAGGAAGACCAGGCGGAAGTGGTCGGGATGGGGCCAATTGAAGCCGCTGCCCTGGACCAGCAGCACCCGCTCCTGCTCCAGCAATTGCAGGATGAAGAGCTGGTCGTCGTCGATGGGGTACATCTTCGGGTCCAGCTTGGGGAACAGGTACAGAGTAGCCTGGGGCTTGTGGGCGGTAACGCCCGGAATCTCGGTCAATAACTGGTGCGCCAGATCGCGCTGACGACACAGGCGGCCGGTGGGCGCCACCAGGTCGTTGATGCTTTGGTAGCCGCCCAACGCAGTCTGGATGGCGAACTGCCCCGGCACGTTGGAACACAGCCGCATGGAGGCGAGGATGCCCAGTCCTTCGATGTAATCCTTGGCATGGCGCTTTTCACCGGACAGCACCATCCAGCCGGCACGGAAGCCGCAACTGCGGTAATTCTTGGACAGGCCATTCATGGTGACGAACAGGATGTCGTCGGCCAGGGAGGCGATGGAGGTATGGGTTGCCCCGTCGTAGAGCACCTTGTCGTAGATCTCATCGGCGAAAATGATGAGATCGTGGGTGCGGGCGATTTCGATCAACTCCTTCAGCACCGCATCGGGATACAGGGCGCCGGTGGGATTGTTGGGGTTGATCACCACCAGGGCACGGGTATTGGGCGTGATCTTGGCGCGGATGTCGTTCAGGTCCGGCATCCAGCCCGAGCCTTCGTCGCACATGTAATGGCGGGGCGTACCGCTGCCCAGGCTCACGGCGGCGGTCCACAGGGGATAGTCGGGGGCCGGCACCAACACCTCGTCACCAGGGTTGAGCAAGGCCTGCATGGCCATCACGATCAGCTCCGACGCCCCGTTACCGATATAGATGTCGTCGATGGAAACCCCGGCAATGCCCTTCTGCTGGGTGTAATGCATGATGGCCTTGCGCGCGGCGAACAGGCCCTTGGAATCGGAATAGCCCGAAGAATCCGGCAGGTTGCGGATCATGTCCTGCACGATCTCTTCCGGCGCAGTGAAGCCGAAGGGGGCCAGATTGCCGATGTTGAGCTTGATGATGCGCTGGCCGTCCTCTTCCATCTGCTTGGCCCGGGCCAGCACCGGGCCGCGGATGTCGTAGCAGACGTTGCCAAGCTTGCTGGATTTCAGGACGGGTTGCATGAAGGGCCTCAAAATAAACGGATACAGCCCGGCAAAAGCGTCATTCCCGCGAAAGCGGGAATCCAGCGGCTTTTTCACCATGGATTCCCGCTTTCGCGGGAATGACGGCCTTCGTGGCTTGGTGCCGCTTCTCCCATTTCTCCTTGGGCGGCAAGCTACCGGGCAAAGATATAATGTTACCGTTCCTATTGCGCCGCAATCAAACCCTGCGGCGCTTTTTGTTTCCCTATTGCACCTTTTCCGCCGCTTTTCCACTAAAGGTAAGCCATGAAACTCCATTCCGACACCAGTTTCGGACTGAACACCGTCACCGGCTATGGCCAGGGTTATGTGGATGTGAACAAGCAGCGCCATACCACCAGCCTGATCCTCGACCCCAACAGCCTGGAGGCCCCCTGGCCGGTAAAGGACGTGGCGTCCCTGACGGCGGAACTCCTCGCCCCCCTGGCCACCCGGCGCTGCGATGTGGTGCTGCTGGGCACCGGTCAACGCCAGCGTTTTCCGGCCCCGGCCGTGTTGCGTCCCCTACTGGAAGCCATGAGCAAGGCCCGGGTGGGCGTTGAAGTGATGGATACCGCCGCGGCCTGCCGCACCTACAACATCCTCATGGCCGAGGGGCGCAATCCCGTCGCTGCCCTGATCGTGGAATGAATCGAGCCTGATGAAAAACCGCGCAATTTCCTGGCTGCTGCTCCTGGCCGTCGTTTCTGCCTTGGGCGCCGCCTGGTTTGGCACCCTCAACGAACGCAAGCTGGTCCGCCCCGACGAGGGCCGTTACGCCGAAATCCCGCGGGAGATGGTGGTCAGCGGCGACTGGGTGACCCCCCGCCTCAACGGCATCAAGTATTTCGAGAAGCCCGCCCTCCAATATTGGGCCACCGCCGCCGGCTATGAAATCTTCGGCGAGCACCCATGGACCGCACGCCTCTGGCCCGCCCTGACCGGCTTCGGCGGCATCCTTTTGGCCTGGTTCCTGGGCTGGCGGCTGTGGGGCCCGCGGGCCGGGGTGCTGGCCGCGGCCATCCTCGGCAGCAGCCTGCTCTACAACGTGATGGGCCACGTCATCACCCTGGACATGAGCCTCTCCTTCTTCCTCCAAGTGGCGTGGACCGGCTTCATCCTGGCCCAGACAGAGCCCGGGAAGAGCCGCCAATGGATGTGGCTGGCCTGGGCTGGTCTGGCCCTGGCAGCCCTGTCCAAGGGCCTGGTGGCCGGTGTGCTCACCGGCGGCGTATTGATCGCCTACTCGGTGATCAACCGCGATATTTCCCCGTGGAAACGTTTCGCCCCCGTTTCGGGACTGCTGCTATTCCTCGCCATTGCCGCGCCCTGGTTCATCGTCGTATCCCTGGCCAATCCGGAATTCCCCCACTTCTTTTTCATCCACGAGCATTTCGAGCGCTTTCTCACCAAGGTGCACCACCGTTACCAGCCCGATTGGTACTTCATCCCCATCTTCTTCCTCGGCGCCCTGCCCTGGGCCTTCCTCAGCCTGCATGCCCTGGCCAAATCCTGGACCCAACGCGTCGTCGGCCAATTCAACCCGGAACGATTCCTGGTGTTGTGGATTTTGCTGACCTTCGCCTTCTTCAGTGTCTCCAGTTCCAAACTGCCGCCCTACATCCTGCCCATCTTTCCCGCCCTGGCCCTGCTCGGCGGCCGGGTCCTGGCCGATCTGTCCCGTCGCGCCCTGCTCATCCACCTCGGCCTGCTGGTGATCCTCGCCGCCGTTGCGCTATGGCTGGCACCGCGCATGGCCCTGGAAGTGGATGCCGACTACAGCCGCGAGATGATGAAGGGCTTGGCCCAATGGCTCACCGGCTCCGCCGCGATCTGGATGCTGACCTTGATCCTGGCGGCCCGCCTGGTCTGGCGCCACATGCAGCTACTGGCCCTGGTGGTGCTTGCGGCCGGCAGTTTCATCGCCGGCAGCGGCGTACTGCTTGGGCACGACAAACTGCATCCCTTCAACTCCGCCTGGAGCAGTACCGAAAAAATCCGTCCGCTACTCACCCCCGGCGTGCCCTTCTACAGTGTGCAGTGGTACGAACAAACCCTGCCCTTCTATCTCAAACGCACCGTGACCCTGGTGGAATACCAGGACGAGATGGCCTTCGGCATCGAGCAGGAACCGGACAAATGGATTCCCACCGTGGCCGAATTCAAGCAACGCTGGCTGACGGACAAGGATGCCTTTGCCATGGTCTCCATTGCCAATTTCAACGCCCTGAAAACGGAAGGATTCCCCATGGAAGAAATTTCCCGCGACCAGCGCAACGTCTACATCAGAAAGCCGCAAGGCTCGACCTCCCAATGACCCCCATCGCCTTCGCCCTCATCCTCACCGGCGTGCTGCTCAACGCAGCGGCCCAGTTGCTGCTCAAAGCCGGCACCAACGCCGTCGGCCACTTCGATTTCCACCTGGAAAACATCCTGCCCATCGGCATGAAGATCGCCTTCCAGCCCTTCATCATGGGCGGCATGGCCTGCTACGCAGTGAGCCTGGTGGTGTGGATCATGGCCTTGTCCCGGGTGCCGGTGAGCATCGCCTACCCCATGTTGTCCATCGGCTACGTGGTCAATGCCGTCATTGCCCACTACTGGTTCGGTGAAGCCCTGGCCATGCAGAAAATCATCGGCATCGGCTTCATCATCATCGGCGTCGTCATGGTGGCGAAGAGCTGAGAGCAGGCGCCAAAGCAACGATGAAATCACCAAGCACACAAAGGCAACAAAGGAGCGCAAAGGGGAGTCTCATGTCTTCCCATGCTTCTTGGTGTTCTTGGTGCGCTTGGTGTCCTTTGTGATTATTTTTCCAATACGCCATGACCCTTCCATTCCTGCCCTTCACCCGCCCCTCCATCGACGAGGAAACCATCGCCGCCGTGGCCGATGTGCTGCGTTCCGGCTGGATCACTACCGGCCCCAAGTGCGCAGCCCTGGAAGCCGCCCTGTCGGAGCGCTGCAGCGGACGCCCGGTGAAGGTGTTCAACTCCGGCACTGGCACCCTGGAAATCGCCCTGCGCCTGGCCGGCGTCGGCCCTGGCGATGAGGTCATCACCACCCCGCTGACCTGGGTCGCCACCGCCAACGTGATCCTCGAGGTGGGCGCCACCCCCGTGCTGGTGGACATCGATCCGGCCACCCGCAACATCGACCTGGACAAGGCCGAAGCCGCCATCACCCACAAGACCAAGGCCATCATTCCGGTGGACCTGGCCGGCCTGCCGGTGAACCGGGACCGGCTCTACGCCCTGGCTGCCGACTACAACCTGCGGGTGGTGGAAGACGCCGCCCAATCCTTTGGCGCCAACTGGGGGGGCAAGGCCATCGGTTCCTTCGGTGACTTCATCTCCTTCAGTTTCCACGCCAACAAGAACCTCACCACCATCGAAGGCGGCGCCCTGGTGCTGCCCGAGGACATCGACCCCGCCCTGGTGGAACGCTATCGCCTGCAAGGCGTCAAGCGCACCCCCGACGGCGGCATGGACGTGGACGTGCTCGGCGGCAAGTTCAATCTCACCGACGTGGCCGCCGCCGTGGGCCTGGGCCAACTGAAGCACATCGACGCCTTCACCGCCTGCCGCCGCGAACTGGCCAAAGCCTATTTCGCCAAACTCGATCCCGCCTTCGGTCTCGAACTGCCCCCCGCCGACTTCGAGCAATGCAACTGGCACATGTTCCAACCCCTGCTACCCCAGGGCACGGATCGCGGCGCTTTCCTCGCCGCCATGAAGGAGCGCGGCATCGGCGTCGGCGTGCACTACCCACCCCTGCACCTGTTCACCCTCTACCGGAACCTGGGTTTCCAGGCCGGCCAGTTCCCCCACGCCGAGGATGTCGGCGGCCGCACCGTTACACTGCCCCTGTTCCCGGCCATGGCCGACAGCGATGTGGATCGCGTCTGTGCCGCCCTGGCTGCCGTTCTGCCCCGGAAATCCTGACACGGAAACCGTCATGAGCACTCCCGAAATCTCCATCGTCATCCCCGTCTACAACGAAGAGGCCGGCCTGCCCGCCCTGTTCGACCGGCTCTACCCCGCCCTCGACAAGATCGGCACGTCCTACGAAGTCATCTTCGTCAACGACGGCAGCCGCGACCGTTCCGCCGCCGTGCTGCGGGAACAGTTCGAACGTCGTCCCGACGTGACCCGTGCCGTGCTGCTGGCCAACAACGCCGGCCAGCACATGGCCATCATGGCCGGCTTCGAGCAGAGCCGCGGCCAGATCATCCTCACCCTGGACGCCGACCTGCAAAACCCGCCCGAGGAAATCCACAAACTGGTGGACAAGATGCGGGAAGGCTACGACTACGTGGGATCCATCCGCCGCAAGCGCCAGGACAACTGGTTCCGCACCTACGCCTCCAAGGCCATGAACCGGCTGCGGGAGAAGATCACCCGGATCAAGATCACCGACCAGGGCAACATGCTGCGGGCCTATTCCCGCAGCGTGGTGGACGCCATCAATTCCTGCAAGGAAGTATCCACCTTCATTCCCGCCCTGGCCTACACCTTTGCCAGCAAGCCCACGGAAGTGGTGGTGGAGCACGAAGAGCGCTCCGCCGGCGAATCCAAGTACTCCCTCTACAGCCTGATCCGCCTCAATTTCGATCTGATGACGGGCTTTTCCCTGGTGCCCCTGCAATGGTTCTCCATGCTCGGCATCCTGGTCTCCCTCGGCTCCGCCGCCCTGTTCCTGCTGCTGATCCTGCGCCGCATCTTCCTGGGCCCGGAAGCCGAAGGCCTGTTCACCCTGTTCGCCCTGGTCTTCTTCCTCATCGGCCTGTGCCTGTTCGGCATCGGCCTGCTGGGGGAATACGTCGGTCGCGTCTATCTGCAAGTGCGTCACCGTCCCCGCTACCGGATCGGTGCCATCCTCGAGAAAGACGCTGAATGACCCGGGCTGTCGTCTTCGCCTATCACAACGTCGGCGCCCGCTGCCTGCGGGTGCTACTGGCCCACGGCGTGGATGTGGCCCTGGTGGTGACCCACCAGGACAGCCCCACGGAGAACATCTGGTTCGAGCGGGTGGCCGACGTGGCCGCTGCCTATGGCATCCCCACCATCACGCCGGAAGACCCCAATGTCCCCGAGATCGTGGAAGGCATCGCCGAGCTAAATCCGGACTTCTTTTTCTCCTTCTACTACCGGCTGATGCTGGGGCCCGCCCTGCTGGCGGTGCCCAAGCGCGGCGCCTACAACATGCACGGCTCCCTGCTGCCCAAGTACCGGGGCCGGGTGCCGGTGAACTGGGCCATCATCCACGGCGAAACCGAAACCGGCGCCACCCTGCACCGCATGGTGGAAAAGCCCGATGCCGGTGAGATCGCGGCCCAGCAGGCGGTGCCCATCCTGCCCGATGACACCGCCGGCGACGTGTTCACCAAAACCACCCTGGCCGCTGAAATGGCCTTGAACGGCGTGCTACCCGCCCTGCTGGCCGGCACCGCGCCCCACGTCATGCCCGACCTCAAACAGGGCGGCTACTTCGGCGGCCGCAAGGCGGAGGATGGCCGCATCGACTGGATCCAGCCCGCCAAGGACGTGCACAACCTGATCCGCGCCGTGGCCCCGCCCTATCCGGGGGCTTTTTTCGACCTGCAAGGCCACCGCATCACCGTCCTGGGCAGTCTTTCCCTGGGCCTTCCCCCCCTGGAAATCGCCCCTGAGACAGGGAAACCGGCCCTTTTCAGCCAGGATGGACGTTTATTCGCCCGTTGCGGCGACGGCAGGGTTGTTAGAATCACGTCCCTTGAACTGGACGGCCAGCCCCTCAACCCGGCTGAACTGCCCGGCCGCCTCGGCGGCAACCCGATTCCGTTAATTTGAGCCCACCATGAGCAAAAAAATCCTGATCCTCGGCGTCAACGGCTTCATCGGCCACCACCTGTCCCAGCGCATTCTCGCCACCACCGACTGGGAGGTGTACGGCATGGACATGAATTCCGAGCGCGTGGCCGACCTGATGAAGGGTGAAAACAGCGACCGCTTCCACTTCTTCGAAGGCGACATCACCATCAACAAGGAATGGATCGAGTACCACGTCAGAAAGTGTGACGTGATCCTGCCCCTGGTGGCCATCGCCACTCCCGCCACCTACGTGCAGCAGCCCCTGCGGGTGTTCGAGTTGGACTTCGAAGCCAACCTGCCCATCATCCGCCAGGCGGTCAAATACAAGAAGCGGGTGATCTTCCCGTCCACCTCCGAGGTCTACGGCATGAGCCAAGACCCCGAGTTCGATCCGGAAAACTCCCCCCTGATCTACGGCCCAATCAACAAGCCGCGCTGGATCTACGCCTGCGCCAAGCAGATGATGGACCGGGTGATCCACGCCTACGGCCAGCAGGAAGGCTTGCAATACACCCTGTTCCGCCCCTTCAACTGGATCGGCCCGGGCCTGGATTCCATCCACACCCCGAAGGAAGGCTCCTCCCGGGTCATCACCCAGTTCCTCGGCCACATCGTCCGCGGCGAAGCCATCAAGCTGGTGGACGGCGGCGCCCAGAAACGCTCCTTTACCTATGTCACCGACGGCATCGATGCGCTGATGAAGATCATCGACAACAAGAATGATGTCGCCAACGGCAAGATCTACAACATCGGCAACCCGAAGAACAACTACTCCATCCGCGAACTGGCCAACCTAATGCTCAAGCTGGCCGGCGAGTACCCCGAATACGCCGAAGGCCTGGCCAAGGTGAAGGTGCTGGAAACCACCTCCGCCGAGTACTACGGCAAGGGCTACCAGGACACCCAGCACCGGGTGCCCAAGATCACCAACACCATGGAAGACCTGGGCTGGGCGCCCACGGTCACCTTCGAGGACGCCCTGCGCGGCATCTTCGAGGCCTACCGCAATGATGTGGCCGAAGCCCGCAAGCTGATGGACTGATGTGGCTCGGGAGGGGAGAAGGGGTTAGCGCTACGAAGGGAGAAGGGTGAAGGCGGATGCCCCCTTACCCTGTCCCTCTCCCCCTGCCGGGGGCGAGGGAACCTTCTGCCAAATCCTCGCGGTTTTGCCCTTCTCCCGTCCCCCGTCCCCCGTCCCCCGTCCCCATTCCCATGCTTCTAGCCCTCAAGATCGACGTCGACACCTACCGCGGCACCCTCATCGGCGTGCCGCGGCTGGTGTAAATCCTCCGCCGCCACGGCGCCGACGCCACC
>RXJP01000049.1 GCA_003963315.1 Rhodocyclaceae bacterium
GTGAGTACGCCGTCCCCGCGCCAATCAAAGAACAACTCGGGGGAGACCGACAGCACTTGCCAGGCGGCATCCTCCATGTAAAACCCGTAGCCTCCCGGCTGGGCGGTTTGCAGGCTGCGGAACAGGGCCTCGGCATCGCCGCTGAAATCGGCGCGCAGGCGGCTGGTGTGGTTGGTCTGGTAGAAGCGCCCGGCCAGGATGTCGGCTTGCAGGGCCGCCAAGTCGGCATCGAAACGGCGACGGTCGATTTCCATGACCCAGGAGCCGCAATTGAAATCGCCTCCAATTTCAGTCAGGGCCGAAGGCTCGTCGTACACGGCGAACACCGCCAGGGGCAGATCGGCCATGGCGGGGCGCACTTGCAAGGCCTTGTCGAAAGCGGCGGCAGCCTCATAAGCCACCATGCCCACCACCCAGGCGCCCTGCGCCGCCGCCTGCTGGGCGGCATCCAGCACCGGGGCCACCTGTTCCGGACGATGGGCGGCCAACACGGCGCGGGGCCGGGCGAAGCCCAGGGGGCCACGACCCTCGGCAGCGGGGAAATCAACGATGACGCGCATGGAAGCACAGCGGAACAAAACGAAGTCCGCCATTGTGCCCGAGACGCGAAGGCGCGCGGTCCGAAGGGCATCAACCCGGGGGCGGTGGCTGGTGGGAAAGCGCCTTCACACGTGCTCAAAACCGCAACCCCTCCCGGCCTCCCTCCTTCGACAAGACTCAGGACAGGCTTATCAGGGGAGGAGAGAGACTGCCCCCTCCACCGCCCCACGAACTCCCCCCTGACAAGGGGGCAGGGGGGGTAGCCGTTGCCCAAAAAAAGAACCCAGCCCCCCGGCAGCCCCTTCCCTTGCCCGGTAACAATATCGCCACTACGGATATCCGCTACCATGGCGGTCTACCTGTTCCACAAGACTGATTGCCATGGCCGCCCCTCTTGACCTCACTCCGCTGATCGCCCCCCACATCCCCGACCGGGAGGCCTTGGGCGAATTCCTCGATTCCCTCACCGACAAGGTGCCCACCATCGAGCGCGATGTCGCCCGGCTGCGCCGCGACCCCGGCGACCGGGATTTGATCGCCGACCTGTTCCGCGCCCTGCACAACATCAAGGGCGACGCCGCTATCTGCAAGGTGCAGATGGGCGTGCTGGTAGCCCACCCCATCGAAACCGTGTTGGCCCGCCTGCGCAACGGCGAACTGCGCTTCACCGACATGCTGGCCGAGCTGGTGCTGCTGGCCCTGGATCGCCTGGAAATGGCCACCGAGGCGGTGGCCCAGCATCAAGCCATCACCCATCTGAAACTGCCCGAGCTGGTGCAAGGACTCCATGCCCTGTGCGACCTGCCCGGCCCGCAACTGGAAGCGCAAGCCGAAGTGCTGATCGAAACCGTCACCGGTTTCCGTCCCAAGCTGGCCGGGGCCCAGGTCAAGCCCAAGGCCGCCACGCTACGCCGCGACAGCGCCGACGACCTGGCCTTCTTCCGCAGCCTGGCCCAGCAACTGGAAGCCCGCTCGTCCCACTTCAAGGGCCGCACCGGCCGCTTGCTGCGCCTGGCCCTGGACACCAACGCCGTGGCCGGCAACCCGGTGGACCCGGTGCAACTGGAAGCGGCGGTGTACCTGCACGACGTGGGCATGATGTTCCTGCCCGAAGCCAACTGGCTGAAGGTGGACAAACTCAGCGACGCCGACCGCAAGGCCCTGCGCGAACACCCGCTGCTGGCGGCGGGCATCCTGGAACGCATCCACGGCTGGGAAGACGCCGCCCGCATGGTGCGGGAACACCACGAAATGCCCGACGGCGGCGGCTACCCGACAGGCCTGATGGCGGCACAGATTTCCGCCGGCGCCAAGATCCTGGCCATCGTGGACGCCTTTGAAGCCGTCACCCTCAAACACAGCCACCGCGGCCAAAGCCGCTCCCTGCTGCGGGCCATCGCCGAGATCAACGCCTGCGACAACCAGTTCGCCCCGGAATGGATCGGCCACTTCAACGAGGTGATCCGCGGTCTGGCTTGAAAACTGCGGGGCTTCCACGCGGTAGGTAGCGAAGTCCTAGAGCCACCGTTGATTGTTGGAGTAATTGACAACACCCTTAAATGTTGGCACGATCTCCAACATGAAAGCGACTGAACTCGTTTCAACACGTATCGTCTACTCTGAATGGGCGTTCGCGGAATTGGTGCTGTGGCGCCTGCCAAAGCCGCTCGAAGGGTCGTCACACGGGTTCAAATACAGGCTGGCGTATGTGGTGCGTGGCACATGTGTCTTGCGCTACGACAATGAAGCGGGAAAGGGCGATCACCGACATATCGGTGGCAAAGAGAAAGCCTACGTGTTCACTACGCCGGAGCAATTGCTCGCCGACTTCCAGAATGACATAGCGAGGTGGAATCATGAAAACAGTGACGCTTGATGTACGAACACCTGCCGATGCCATTGCGGATTTTGCACAGGCATGGAAGACAGGCAAACCCCGAAAGTCCGCGCACATCAGCTTTGCCACCCCCGAATTGCTTTGGCAAGTGCTAACCCAAAAAAGATGGGAACTGCTTAAAGCGCTCTGCGGGGCGGGCCCGGTATCCATCCGTGAAGCTGCGCGCCGCGCCGAACGCGACGTCAAGGCCGTTCACGGGGATGTGACTGCGCTCCTTAACGCGGGCATCCTTGACCGCACGGAAGACGGTCGCATCGTTTTCCCGTTTGTAGCAGTGAAAGTAGAGTTCCTGTTACAGGCCGCATAGCGTGGTGAGACTCTTGTGCAGAAGGGAACAGAGTAATTTTGATTTTCAAATCACTCTGACCCTGAGGTTTGGTGAGGGCGGTTCTTTGGGAGCGGAGCGAACCTTCAGAAGCTATATATTCGAGCCAGAATTGGCTCGTCAAACCAGATAGTTCTGGGCACTGGAAAGAATCAATATTGCTATCGCAAAAGACATGACATCTGAAAAGGTGACAGGTTCGGTATCGTTCGTATTTCAGGCGGGCGTTATATGAGTTCTCCAATGAATGGGCGCCAAAACATAAATTGATTTCCATCCCAAGACAAACCCGCAAACAGATATCGATCATCAGGTGATGATGCTTTAAAACTATGAATTATGTTTTCGCATACATTGAAATGACTTTTCAATGATTTCTTATTTTTGTCATGTGTGATCCACAGTCGTAATTCTGCTCGGCTTTGGATAAGTTTCTCGAAGTCGCCTAATCGTGTTTCATCCGTACTCCATTCGGATTCGACTGCGAGCGGCATCGAGCGAGCGAATTTATTCTTTGCGTCCAATTCCCACAAAACGATGTCGTAAAGCCACTCGTTTTTATTGGTACTTTTGTCGCATCGGTTTGCATAGGATTTCCATCCTCGTTTTCGGCCGATTTGACATATTTGATTCTTAATTTCTCGTGTCCAGCGCTCATTACTCCGAAGCCAGTTTCCCGACTCAGCTTTCGCAGGTATTAACTTTAGTACCTTCACGATTTCGTCTTCGAGTTTACTCATACCTTATTTTCTTTTTAAAGGTTGGAGTCAGGTTAAATCAAAGAGTCAGATTGATTTCCGACTTGTGAATCGTTCCGGCCCCGATAGGCATATCGGCGGCAGAGAGGTAGGGCCTGAAGCGCCGATCCTCTTTTTTACTCATCAGTTTCCGGCCAGTGCCGACCGGAGGCCAAGGTGCTCAACGAAGGGATCAAAGTCTCTGTCGCTGTAAAGCAGCGGCAACCGGCTCTCGATGCAACGCGTGGCGATTACGGTATCGATGGTTTTGCGCACCGTTATTCCGCGCGACCTTAGGGCACGAAAGTTCTTGGCGGCCTGAATGGCCATCGCCTGCCCACCCAGCTCCACGATCACCAGGGAAGTCATGAGTTTCTTGGCTTGATTGAAATCACGGTCGCTGACAAAGCCCTGAAGCACCTCGGTCAAAATGAGGTCGCCCGTTGCAATCGGCTCGACACCGAGCAGGGTATCCAGCCTATCGGTTTGGGGAGTACCGGTTCCCCGGAAATAGTCGATCCAAACACTGGAGTCGACCAGGATCACCTGTCGGTCCTCATGACCTCAAGGTCGCCCTGCCAGTCGAGTTTGCCGCGAAAGCGCTTGATGCCTTCTTGCTGCCGCAATAGCAGGAGGGTGCGGAGTCCCAGCTCCACCACTTCCCGCTTGGTTTTCAAGCCGGTCGCCCGAAGCGTGCTCTTCATGAGTTCGTCGTCAATCACAATATTGGTGCGCATGGTGTGTATCCTTTCTAATATCGAT
Source organism: Rhodocyclaceae bacterium (assembly GCA_003963315.1). Lineage (GTDB taxonomy): Bacteria > Pseudomonadota > Gammaproteobacteria > Burkholderiales > Rhodocyclaceae > AWTP1-18. Next base: position 4,262 of record RXJP01000049.1, read on the forward strand.
ACACATCATAGATTGCGATTTCCGACTTGGCAACAACGCTGACGGACAGCGAAATTCCGCCCTGGCTTAGCTGCCGCCCTTCCCTTCCTTCGCCAACCGCACCTCCCCTTCCACCCAAGCTTCCGGCGCGCGGCGCAGGTCCAGGGTGAAGGGATAGTCGGGGTTGCGGCCTTCGCGGCGCACGTGCATTTCCCCTGGCGTGTGGCCATGGTTCCAGAAGCGGGCCAAACGCCGGGCTTCGGCTTCGTTGGCATTGATGGGGAAGGTATCGTAGTTGCGGCCGCCGGGATGGGAGACATGGTAAGTGCAACCGCCGATGGAGCGGCTGCTCCAGGTATCCACCAGGTCGAACACCAGGGGGGCGTGGACGCCGATGGTGGGGTGCAGGGCGGAGGGCGGGCTCCAGGCGCGGTAGCGCACACCGGCCACGTATTCGCCTCGCACGCCGGTGGGGGTGAGGGGGAGCGGGCGGCCGTTGCAGGTGACGATGTGGCGGGTGTCGTTCATGTGCCGCACCCGCACCTGCATGCGTTCCACGGAGGAATCCACATAGCGGGCGGTACCGCCGGCGCTGACTTCCTCGCCCAGCACATGCCAGGGTTCGATGGCCTGGCGCAGCTCGATTTCGATGCCCTGGTACACCACGGTGCCGTAGCGGGGGAAGCGGAATTCGACGAAGGGGGCGAACCATTCGTGTTCGAAGGCGTAGCCGGCCCGTTGCAGATCAGTGATGACGTCGGTGAAATCCTGGGCGACGAAATGGGGCAGCATGAAACGATCATGCAGTTCGGTGCCCCAGCGGATCAGCCGGCCTTCGTAGGGATGCTTCCAGAAGCGCGCCAGCAGCGCCCGCAGCAGCAGCATTTGCAGCAGGCTCATCTGGGCGTGGGGCGGCATTTCAAAGGCGCGGAATTCCAGCAGGCCGAGGCGGCCGGAGCTGCTATCCGGCGAGTAGAGCTTGTCGATGCAGAACTCGGCGCGGTGGGTGTTGCCCGAGAGGTCCACCAGCAGGTTGCGCAGCAGGCGGTCCACCAGCCAGGGTTGCAGGCTTTCGTCGCCGGGTTTGAGGCGTTCGGCCATTTGCTGGAAGGCGATTTCCAGTTCGTACAGGCTTTCGTGCCGCGCTTCGTCCACCCGCGGCGCCTGGCTGGTGGGGCCGATGAACATGCCGGAGAACAGGTAGGACAGGCTGGGATGGTTCTGCCAGTAGGTGATGAGGCTCATCAGCACGTCGGGCCGGCGCAGCAGGGGCGAATCCGCCGGGGTGAGGCTACCCAGGGTGACGTGGTTGCCGCCGCCGGTGCCGGTGTGGCGGCCGTCGAGCTGGAATTTGTCGGTGCCCAGCCGGGTGAGGCGGGCTTCTTCATAGAGGGAGGTGATGTTCTCCACCAGCTCGGGCCAAGTGCGGGCGGGGTGGATGTTCACTTCGATCACGCCGGGATCAGGAGTGACCTTGAAGTCGCGCAGGCGCGGGTCGTTGGGGGGCGGGTAGCCTTCGATGCGCACGGCGATGGCCAGCTCTTCGGCGGTGTTCTCGATGGCGTGGAGCAGGTCCACATAGTCTTCCAGCAGGGGCACCGGCGGCATGAAGAGATGCAGCACGCCCTCGCGCACTTCGGCGCAAAGGGCAGTGTGGATGATCTCGCGCGGATCGTAGTCCTGCTCGCTGGCCTTGGGCTGGGTCTTGGCCTTGGGCTTCTTGCGCTTGGCCGAATCGGGCAGGGCTTCGCCTTGGTCGAAGGGGTCGCGCTCGAATTCCACTTCCATGTCTTCCGGGGCCACCCAGGGCAAGGAGGCCAGGGGCAGGCGCAGGCCCATGGGGGAATCGCCGGGCAGGAGGAAGAGATGGCCGCGGCGGAAGGGCCAGGGGCTGGAGCGCCAGCCCGCCGGCGCGGTGACCTTGCGTTTACTTTGCGGACGCGCCAAAGGCTTGAGGGGCAGCACGTAGCCCCGGGGATCGCCCAGGCCTTCGGCGATGAGGGCGGCGATGCGGCGGCGCTCGTCGGCGTTTTTCAAATCCGCCGCCAGGGGGTCGAGATTCTTTGGCCAGCGGCTTTCCTGGTCGATGGCGTGCACCACGTCCTCGAAGGCGGAGATCACATAGCGTTCGGAAAGGCCCAGATGGCCGCTCAGGACCTTGAGGAAGTGACCGGCTTCATCCCGTTGCCGGGTGTCCTTCAGGTCGCCCCGGTCCAGCAGTGCCGGTTTGCGCCACAGGGGTTGGCCGTCGGCGCGCCAGTAGCAGCCCAGGGCCCAGCGCGGCAGGGGTTCGCCGGGATACCACTTGCCCTGGCCGAAATGCAGCAGGGCGCCGGAGGCGTAGCGGTCCTGCATGCGTTTGAGCAGCAGGCCGGCCAGTTCGCGCTTCTTGGGCGAGAGGGCGGTGTAGTTCCACTCGGGGCCTTCCATGTCGTCGATGGAGACGAAGGTGGGTTCGCCGCCCTGGGTGAGGCGCACGTCGCCCTTTTTCAGTTCCTTGTCCACGGCATGGCCGAGGTTGAGGATGTGCTGCCACTGGGCTTCGGTGTAGGGCTTGGTGACGCGGGGGTCTTCGTGGATGCGGGTGACCGTCATGGAAAAATCCATGTGCACTTCGCAGATGCCGGTGGCGCCGATCACCGGCGCGGCGGAGGACGGCTGGGCGGTGCAGGCCAGGGGGATGTGGCCTTCCCCGGCGAACAGGCCGGAGGTGGGGTCGAGGCCGATCCAGCCGGCGCCGGGGATGTACACCTCGGTCCAGGCATGGAGGTCGGTGAAATCCTTGTCGGTGCCGGAGGGGCCGTCCAGGGCCTTCACGTCGGCCACCAGTTGGATCAAATAGCCGGAGGCGAAGCGGGCCGCCAGGCCCATGTGGCGCAGGGCCTGGACCAGCAGCCAGCCGGTATCGCGGCAGGAGCCGAGCTTGAGTTCCAGGGTCTGCTCCGGCGTCTGCACGCCGGGCTCCATGCGCACGATGTAGTTAATGTCGCGCTGGGCCAGGGCATTGATGCCCACCAGGAAATCAACGATGCGCTGGCCGGGTTTGACCACTTCCTCCCGCACCGTTTCCAGCCACTGGCTGAGCAGCGGACCGGCGGGGTCGGCCTCCAGGTAGGGGGCCAGTTCCTTCTTCAGCAGGGGCGGGTATTCGAAGGGGAATTTCTCGGCGTACTACTCGACGAAGAAGTCGAAGGGATTGACCACCGTCATGTCGGCCACCAGCACCTCGGTGCCGTCGGGCTTGGCCATGCGCTGGCGCACCTTCAGCGCGCTGCACAGCGGCACGAATTCCGGGTAGCGCTCGACGTCGGCGACCAGATCGAACATCTCGGAGGCGCTGTGATTGACACGGCGCTTGCTCGAAAATTTGGGCATGGTGACTCAGATGGCGGTTCAGCGGGCGCTTGCTGCCCGCGCGGCCTTCAGTCTCGCAAAGTCTTCGCCGGCATGATGCGACGAGCGGGTCAGCGGGCTCGCGGACACCATCAGGAAGCCCTTGGTGTAGGCGACTTTCTCGTAGGACGAAAACTCGTCCGGCGGCACGTAGCGCATCACGGCATGGTGCTTGCGGGTCGGCTGCAGGTACTGGCCAATGGTCAGGAAGTCGACGTCGGCCGAGCGCAGATCGTCCATCACCTGCTGCACCTCGTGGCGCTCCTCGCCGAGGCCGACCATGATGCCGGATTTGGTGAAGATGGTGGGATCGAGTTCCTTGACCCGCTGCAGCAGCCGGATCGAGTGGAAATAGCGCGCGCCGGGACGCACCGTGAGATAGCGCGACGGCACGGTCTCGAGATTGTGGTTGAAGACGTCAGGCTTGGCGGCAACGACGATTTCCAGCGCGCCCTCCTTGCGCAGGAAGTCCGGCGTCAGGATCTCGATCGTGGTCGTGGGACATGCGGCCCGGATCGCGCGGATGGTCTCGGCAAAATGCTCGGCGCCGCCGTCGGCGAGATCATCGCGGTCGACCGAAGTGATGACGACGTGGGCAAGGCCGAGCTTGGCTACGGCCTCCGCGACGTTCCGCGGCTCGGCCGCGTCCAACGCGTTGGGCAGGCCGGTCTTGACGTTGCAGAAGGCACAGGCGTGGGTGCA
>RXJP01000150.1 GCA_003963315.1 Rhodocyclaceae bacterium
GCCTGCGCCTGGCCCAGCCGGCGGACGACATCCGCATCGGCGAGGTGGTGAGCCGCATGGAGCCGAACATGGTGCTGGTGGAGTGTTTCGAGGCGGACCACAACTGCATCCTCGGTCCCGCCTGCAAATTGAAAGGCGCCTTGAACAAGGCCCTGAAAGCCTTCCTCGCCAGCCTGAACGAAACCACCCTGGCCGACCTGGTCCGTCAGCCGGCGACCCTCAAGTTGATGCGGGTCGCTCTCGCCAAGTCCGCTTGAAAACTCAGGCGACGCCGGAGCCGCAGGCGGCGCGGGTCAGCCGGTCTTTCACCGCCAACCAGTGCGGGCCTTGCGGCAAGTCTTCCACCAATATCACCTGGGCGCCGGATTGATCCAGGTTACGCAAGGCCGCATAGAGGTCATGGGCGTAGCCGGCCGGATCGTGGCTGGCGGGATAGTGCTGCAAACCGTGGCGGGGCGCGATGGCCTGAAAGGAGAGCACGGCGCAACGGCGGCCCGCCGCCAGCTCATCCTCCACAGCCCGTTGCAGATCGGCGGAGGCCACCAAGCGTAAGGGCGTGGTCGGCGCGTAATGGGCGTCGAGAGAACCGGAGACACGGGGCGAAGCTTCGCGTCCTTCGACAGGCTCAGGACGAACGGTATCGGTGTGCAGCACCCGCTCGATGTCCGCCGCGGTGATGGCGCCGGGGCGCAGGATCACCGGCGTGCCACGGGAAAGGTCGACGATGGTGGATTCGATACCCACCGCGCAGGGGCCGCCGTCCAACACCAGGGGCACCGCGTCACCCAACTCCTCACGTACATGGTCGGCGGTGGTGGGACTGATGCGGCCGAAGCGGTTGGCGGAGGGTGCGGCAACGCCGCCACTGCCGCCTGCCGCCGTAAACATGCGCAGCAATTCCAGGGTCAAGGGATGGTTGGGCACCCGCAGACCCACCGTGTCCTGGCCGCCGGTGACGGCATCGGGCACCGTGGGTTGGCGTTTGAGGATCAGGGTCAGGGGGCCGGGCCAGAAAGCGTCGGCCAATTGGTAGGCAGCGTCGGGAATGTCCTTCGCCCAGAGGGGCAGCTGCGCCCCATCGGCGATATGCACGATCAAGGGGTGGTCGGCGGGGCGGCCCTTGGCGGCGAAGATCTTGGCGACTGCTGCGGGATTGGCGGCATCGGCGGCGAGGCCGTACACCGTTTCAGTGGGGATGCCCACCAGTTCGCCAGCGCGCAGCAGGCGGACGGCGCGACTGATATCCACATCGAAGGCCGCTGAAACTCCCCCTTGATAAGCCTGTCCTGAGCTAGGCCGAAGGGGGGGGCTGGGGGGGTTAACACTCTCCGCCAGGGCAGAGTCAGATCGAAACCCGTAACCCCCCCGCCCCCCCTTATCAGGGGGGAGAGAGACTTCACACCGCGTGGATTTAGTCCGCATCGCGGATGCCGATGGCGGCGCGCGCCGCCAAGGCCGCTTCCTGCACCTGGGCCGGATCGTCGCCGATCACGGTGAAGTGGCCCATCTTGCGGCCGGGACGGGCGTGGTGTTTGCCGTAGAGATGCAGCTTGAGATTGGGCACGGCGAACAGCTTGCCCCAATCCGGCTCCTTGGCGTGGTGGGGATCGTCCAGATACCAGATGTCGCCGAGGATGTTCACCATCACCGCCGCGCTGTGGCCCCGGGGCTCGCCCAGGGGTAAGTCACAGAGGGCGCGCACCTGCTGTTCGAACTGGTCGGTGACGCAGGCGTCGAGGGTGTAATGGCCGGAGTTATGGGGGCGCGGCGCCATTTCGTTCACGAACAATTGGCCGCGGCTGACGAAAAATTCCACGGCGAGGGTACCGACGTAATCCATTTTCTGGGCGACCCGGGCAGCGATTTCCTGGGCGTCCCCCATGGTGCAACCCGAAGCCCGGGCCGGCACGATGGAGACATCGAGAATGCCGCGGCTGTGACGGTTCTCCGCCACCGGAAAATACTTCACCTCGCCCGAGGCGCTGCGGGCCAGCACCACGGAAACCTCGTAATCCAGGGACAGCATGGCTTCCAGCACGCAGGGCTCACCCTTGCTTTGGCGGAAGGCGGCCAGGGCTTCTTCGCGGTTGGCGACCCGGGCCTGGCCCTTGCCGTCGTAGCCGAAGCGGGCCACCTTGAGGATGCCGGGGAACAGTGCCACATCCGCCCCTTTCACATCGTCTTCGCTGTGGATCTCGGCGTAGGGCGCATGGGGGAAACCATGGGCCTTGAGAAAACCTTTTTCCTTCATGCGCTGCTGGCACACCGCCACGGCTTCCGCGCCGGGCCGCACCGGCACGAACTTGGCCAGATAGGCCAGGGTGTCGGCGGGCACGTTCTCGAATTCGGTGGTGACGGCGGCGCAAGTTTCGGCCATGACGTTGAGGGCGTCCTGGTCGTCGTAGGCGGCTTGCAGGTGCCGATCAGCGATCTTGCCGGCAGGGCTGTTGGCGTCGGGATCGAGGACCACGACCTTGTAGCCCATCTCATGGGCGGCCATAACGAAGAAGCGGCCCAACTGGCCGCCTCCAAGCATGCCCAGGGTGGCGGGGGGCAGGATCACTTGGCGGGCTCCGGCGGCAGGTCCAGTTTCATATCCAGCACTTTTTCCGTCTGGGCGCTGCGGAAGGCGACCAGTTTCGCCGCCAGGGCATGGTCGGTGGTGGCCAGCATGGCTACCGCAGCGAGGCCAGCGTTGGCGGCGCCGGCTTCGCCAATGGCGAATGTGGCGACGGGAATGCCCTTGGGCATCTGCACGATGGACAGCAGGGAATCGAGGCCCGACAGGGCCTTGGATTGCACCGGCACGCCGAGCACGGGGACGATGGTCTTGGCCGCCAGCATGCCCGGCAGGTGGGCGGCACCGCCGGCGCCGGCGATGATGGCGCGCAGGCCGCGCTCCTGGGCCATGGCGGCGTAATCGAAAAGCAGATCGGGGGTGCGGTGGGCGGAAACCACGCGGGCTTCATAGGGCACGCCGAACTCCTGCAACATCTTGGCGGCGGCCTGCATGGTGGGCCAATCGGAATCGGACCCCATGACGATGCCCACCAGGGGCTGTTGTTTGCTTGCGCTCATGACATCTCCTCAGCAGCCCGCTCGGCGGATTCCAGGGTGTTGGTCAACAGCATGGTGATGGTCATGGGACCGACGCCGCCGGGCACCGGGGTGATGACGCCGGCCACTTCCTTGCAGGATTCGAAGTCCACATCGCCGCACAGCTTGCCCGCATCGGGGCCGGACTGCAATCGATTGATGCCCACGTCGATGACGGCGGCGCCGGGCTTCACCATGTCGCCGGTAATCATGCGCGGGCGACCCACGGCCGCCACCAGGATGTCGGCCCGCTGGGTGTGGAAAGCCAGGTCCTTGGTTTGCGAGTGACAGACGGTGACGGTGCAACCGGCCTGCAACAGCAGCATGGCCATGGGCTTGCCGACGATGTTGCTGCGGCCGACGATCACCGCCTCAGCGCCCTTCAGTGGCACATTGGCGGACTCCAGCATCTTCATCACGCCGTAAGGAGTGCAGGGAATGAAGCGGGGATTGCCCTGCATCAGGGCGCCGACGTTCTCGGCGTGGAAACCGTCCACGTCCTTTTCCGGGGCGATGGCCTCAAGAATCGCGTCGGCGTCGAAGTGCTTGGGCAGGGGCAGTTGCACCAGGATGCCGTGCACGGAAGGGTCGGCATTCAGCTCTGCGATGCGGTCGAACACCGTCCGGGGATTCACATCGGCGGCATAGGTGTCCTTGATCGAGCGCACGCCGGCTTTTTCGCAGGCGGCCACCTTGTTGCGCACATACACAGCAGAGGCGGGATCTTCGCCCACCAGGATCACGGCCAGGCAGGGCACAACGCCCTGGGCCTTGAGCGCCTCGGCGCGGGCGGCCAGTTCGCCGCGAACCTGTGCCGCCAGGGCATTGCCATCTATCAGTCGGGCAGTCATGGGAATCCCGGAATGGAAAAGGGGCGAATTATCCGGATTCATCGGGGCAACGTCCATATTTCAGGCCATTTATCGAATCGGTCTGTGGCCCGTTCTCTCATCCCTCCCCACGGAGGGCGCCATCCATATTGCACCGCGTCATTGCACAATACGAATTCTTGTTTTACTATGCGGAACACTTCGAAACGCTTGGGCCCTGAAGGAGGGCTAAGCTGCCGAAAAAACCCGCTCCCACCGGGGCGAACAACAACTCTCACGAGGAGGAAGTACCATGAGCACGCAGTCCGTCCCATCGCCCGCCGTCGACGTAGATCCCCAGGAAACCAAGGAATGGCTGGACGCCCTGGATGGGGTGATCGAATGTGAAGGTCCCGAACGCGCCCACTTTCTGGTGGAAAAGCTGCTGGAACGGGGCCGCGGCTCCGGTGTGGACCTGCCCTTCTCGGCCAATACCGAATACGTCAACACCATCCCCGTCGCGCAGCAGCCCAAGTACCCGGGCAATGCCGACCTGGAAATCAAGATCCATTCCTACATCCGCTGGAACGCCATGGCCATGGTCGTGCGTGCCAACAAGAACACCAATGTCGGCGGCCACATCGCCTCCTTCGCCTCCGCCGCTGCCCTCTACGACGTGGGTTTTTCCCACTTCTGGCGCGCCCCTTCCGCCGACCACGGCGGCGACCTGATCTTCTTCCAGGGCCACTCCGTTCCCGGCGTCTATTCCCGCGCCTTCATGCTCGGCCGCCTGACCCAGGAACAGATGGACAACTTCCGCCAGGAAACCGGCGGCAAGGGCATCTCCTCCTATCCCCACCCCTGGCTGATGCCGGACTTCTGGCAGTTCCCCACAGTGTCCATGGGCCTGGGGCCGATCCAGGCCATCTACCAGGCCCGTTTCATGAAGTACCTGGATTCCCGCGGCCTGATCAAGGCCGGCGACCGCAAGGTCTGGGCTTTCCTCGGCGACGGCGAGACCGATGAAGTGGAATCCCTCGGCGCCATCAGCATGGCCGGCCGCGAAAAGTTGGACAACCTGGTGTTCGTCATCAACTGCAACCTACAGCGCCTGGACGGCCCCGTTCGCGGCAATGCCAAGATCATCCAGGAACTGGAATCCGAATTCCGCGGTTCCGGCTGGAACGTGATCAAGCTGATCTGGGGCACCCATTGGGACGCCCTCTTCGCCCGGGACAAGAAGGGCATCCTCAAGCAACGCATGATGGAAGTGGTGGACGGCGAGTACCAGACCTACAAGGCCAAGAACGGCGCCTATGTCCGCGAACACTTCTTCAACACCCCGGAGCTGAAGGAACTGGTGGCGGACTGGACCGACGACGAGATCTGGAACCTCAATCGCGGCGGCCACGATGTCTTCAAGATCTTCGCCGCCTACCGCGCCGCCTCCGACCACAAGGGCCAGCCCACCCTGATCCTGGCCAAGACCATCAAGGGCTTTGGCATGGGCGCCGCCGGCGAAGCCATGAACATCAGCCACCAGCAGAAGAAGATGGACAAGGAGCAGATTGCCCGCTTCCGCGACCGCTTCAACGTGCCTGTGGCCGACGACCAACTCGACGAGATCCCCTACGTCAAATTCGCCGAGGACTCCGAGGAATACAAGTACATGAAGGCCCGCCGCGAGGCCCTGGGCGGTTTCCTGCCCCAGCGCCGGCGCAAGGCCGACCCCCTGCCCGTACCCGCCCTGAGCGCCTTCGAGGCCCTGCTCAAGGCTTCCGGTGAAGGCCGCGAGCTGTCCACCACCATGGCCATCGTGCGGATGATGAACACCTTGCTCAAGGACAAGCAGATCGGCCGCCATGTGGTGCCCATCGTGCCCGACGAGTCGCGCACTTTCGGCATGGAAGGCATGTTCCGCCAATACGGCATCTGGAGCCAGGAAGGCCAGAAGTACGTGCCGGAAGACCACGACCAACTGATGTTCTACAAGGAATCCAAGACCGGCCAGGTATTGCAGGAAGGCATCAACGAAGCCGGCGCCATGAGCGACTGGATCGCCGCCGCCACCGCCTACTCCGTCCATAACGTGCAGATGATCCCCTTCTACATCTGCTACTCCATGTTCGGCCTGCAGCGGACCATGGACCTGTGCTGGGCCGCCGGGGACCAACGCGCCCGGGGCTTCCTCATCGGCGGTACGGCCGGCCGCACCACCCTGAACGGTGAAGGCCTCCAGCATGAAGACGGCCACAGCCTGCTGCTGGCCAACATGATCCCCAACTGTGTGTCCTACGACCCCACCTTCCAGTACGAAGTGGCGGTGATCGTCCAGGACGGCCTGCGCCGCATGAACCAGGAGCAGGAGGACGTCTTCTACTACCTCACCGTGATGAACGAGAACTACGAGCATCCGGAAATGCCCCAGGGCGCGGAAGCCGACATCATCAAGGGCATGTACCAGTTCAAGAAGGGCGCCGCCTCCTCCGGCCCCCGCGTCCAGTTGCTGGGCTCCGGCACCATCTTCCGCGAAGTGATCGCTGCTGCCGATCTGTTGAAGAACGACTGGGGCGTGGAAGCCGACATCTGGGGCTGCCCGGGCTTCAATGAATTGGCCCGCAACGGCCAGGACATCGCCCGCTGGAACCTGCTCCACCCCATGGAAAAGCCGCGCAAGTCCCACGTGGAAACCTGCCTGGACGACACCCGTGGTCCCGTCGTGGCTGCCACCGACTACATCCGCCTCTATTCCGAGCAGATTCGTCCCTACATCAACCGCCGCTACGTCACCCTGGGCACCGACGGTTTCGGCCGTTCCGACACTCGCGAGAACCTGCGCAACTTCTTCGAGGTGGACCGCCATTGGGTCGCCCTGGCCGCCCTCAAGGCCTTGGCCGACGACGGCACCATCAAGTACGACAAGGTGGCGGCCGCCCTGGTCAAGTACAACCTTGACCCGAACAAGCCCAACCCCGTGACGGTATAAGGAGGAGGACGAACATGGCACAACTGATTGAAGTCAAGGTTCCCGACATCGGCGATTTCTCCGACATTCCCGTCATCGAACTCAATGTGAAGGTGGGCGACACCATTGCGGTGGACGATTCCATCTGCACCCTGGAATCCGACAAGGCCACCATGGATGTCCCCTCGTCGATCGCCGGCGTGGTGAAGGAAATCCTGGTGGGCATCGGCAGCAAGGTCAGCGAAGGCACCGTCCTGGTGAAGGTGGAAGGCGGCGCTGCTGCGTCCGCCCCTGTCCCCCAGGCCGCCGCACCGGCTCCCGCCCCTGTTGCAGCGCCTGCGGCGGCGCCCGTGACCCCGGTTGCTGCCGCCACCACCGGCGGCATCGTCGAAGTGAAAGTGCCCGACATCGGCGACTTCGACGCCGTGCCGGTGATCGAACTCAACGTCAAGGTGGGCGACACCATCGCCGTGGACGATTCCATCTGCACCCTGGAATCCGACAAGGCCACCATGGATGTGCCATCCTCCGCCGCTGGCGTGGTCAAGGAAGTCCTGGTCAAGGTGGGCGACAAGGTGGGTGAAGGCGCCCTGCTGATCAAAGTGGAAACAGCGGCCTCGGCGGGCGCTCCCGTCGCACCGGCTATCCCCGCCTCTGTCCCTGCGCCCGTAGCAGCCCCTGCTGCCGCTGCGGCCCCTGCGTCGGAAAAAGCGGCACCCATCGCCAGCGCCGGTGCGGTACTACCCGCCGGCAGCAAGGCCCACGCCTCGCCCTCGGTCCGCGCCTATGCCCGCGAGCTCGGCGCCGACCTGGGCAAAGTGGCCGCTTCAGGCCCCAAGGGCCGCATCACCAAGGACGACGTGACCCGCTATGTGAAAGGCATCGTCACGGGTGCCGCGGCCGCTCCTGGCGCAGCATCGGGTGGCGTCACCGGCGGCGGCACCCTGGACCTGCTGCCCTGGCCCAAGGTGGACTTCGCCAAGTTCGGCCCGGTGGAAGCCAAGCCCCTGTCCCGCATCAAGAAGATTTCCGGCGCCAACCTGGCCCGCAACTGGGTGATGATTCCCCACGTCACGCAATTCGACGAGGCCGACATCACCGACCTGGAAGCCTTCCGGGTGCAGATGAACAAGGAAAACGAAAAGTCCGGTGGTGCCAAACTGACCATGCTGGCTTTCCTCATCAAGGCCTGCGTCGCCGGCTTGAAGAAGTACCCCGAGTTCAACGCCTCCCTCGACGGCCAAGGTGATGAAATGCGCCTGGTGCTGAAGCAGTACTTCCACATCGGCTTCGCCGCCGACACCCCTAACGGTTTGGTGGTGCCGGTGATCCGCGATTGCGACAAGAAGGGCCTGTTGCAGATCGCCCAGGAAATGGGCGATCTGGCCAAGAAGGCCCGGGACGGCAAGCTGGGCCCGGCGGACATGACCG
>RXJP01000061.1 GCA_003963315.1 Rhodocyclaceae bacterium
CCGCGCACCTGCTTGCCATACATGTTTTTCATCTTGATGACACCGAACAAGGTGCATAGGGCTTCGTCGGCATCGGAGATGAGTTCGAAGGGGAGACCGAGCTTGGTCTGGAAGTTGGTGTGGGATTTGATGCTGTCACGGGAAATACCGTAGATGGCGGCGCCGGCCTTGACGTATTCGCTGTGCAGGTCGCGGAACTGCATGGCCTCGGTGGTGCAGCCTGGGGTACTGTCCTTCGGGTAGAAGTAGAGCACGACCTTTTTGCCTTTCAGGGCGGAGAGTGAGATTGATTCTGCGCCGGTGACGGCGGCGGTGAAATCGGGAACTGGCTGGTTGAGCATGGTGTTTTCTCCTTTATGCCGGGGTTTTGCTTTTCTTCCAGGGGAACAGGGTGGCGGCGCCCAGCAGTCCTTGCAGGGCGGCGAACAGGCCGTAGAGCACGGCGGTGGCCACAGCCAACTCCTTGGGCGCGCCAAGGAGACCCAGCACCAGGGCCGAGGCCGCTTCCCGCGTGCCCCAGCCGCCGACGCTGACGGGCGTGGCGGCGAGAATGAAGATGGGGCCCGCGGCGATGAAGAACAGCCAGAGCGGCAGCTCCAGACCCACGGCCCGCCCTCCGCAACTGAAGGCAATGATGAAGAAGGTCTGCACCGCCGCCGAACCGAAGAGCTGTATGCCGTACTGGCGCAAGGGATGGGGGCGTGCGTGGATGGCATCGAGCAACCCGGCCAGTTTCCGTGGCAGATGATGACGGCTGGCGGACGACAGTAGCCACAGTGCTGGCGGCGCCGCCAGCGCCGCCAGCGCCAGCAATGCGACCAGGGGCCAAGGAAGGGGCAGGGCCTGGGGCGGCAACAGTCCACAGGCCAAGGCGAGGGCCGAGATGGACAGGGAAATCACCACCAGCACCCACAGTCCGCTGATGCGATCCAGCGCCACGCTGACGGCTGCCGATCCCAGCGGGTTGCCGGCCCGTTGCAGATGCAAGGTGCGCAGGGCGTCGCCGCCCAGCACTGCGCCCGGCATGACCGTGTTGGCGGCCATGCCGCGCCATTGGGCCAGCAGGAACAGTTTGGTTGGCGCCTCCATTTCCAGCCAGCGGGCCAGTTGCTGCCAGCGCAGAGCGCCGGATAACACGGCGCAGGAGGAGGCGACGAAGCCGGCGAGCAGCCAGCCCGGATCGGGATGCCCCAAGGCTTGCAGCAAACGGGGAGGGTCGGCGAAGGTGAAAACCAGTGCGACGAGCAGCAGGCTTGCGACGGTACGGAGTAATGCTTTGCGCATGGGCAGAGGATGACAGAAAAGCGCCTTTCCGGGGAAGGGCGGGGCGCATTTTTTCGTCGCACTAGGCGGCGATGGGCTTGGCCAGCAGGTCTTCGAAATCCTCCTGGGGCATGGGGCGGCCGAACAGGAATCCCTGGAACAAGTCGCAGCCATTGCCGGCCAGGAACGCCCTTTGTTCAGCCGTTTCCACCCCTTCGGCCACCACCTGGAGCTTGAGGGAATGGCTCATGCTGATGATGGCGAGGATGATGGCGTCGCTGTCGTCTTCACCGTTGGCGATGTCGCGGACGAAGGAGCGGTCGATCTTGAGTTGGTCGATGGGCAGGCGGCGCAGATAGGAGAGGGAGGAATAGCCGGTGCCGAAGTCGTCCAGGGCAAAACTCACCCCCAGGGCGCGCAGGGTTTCCATCTTGCGGATGGCGTCGTCCACGTCGTCCAGCACGAGGGACTCCGTCAGTTCCAGCTTGAGTTGGGCGGGCTGGACATGGTAGCGTTCCAGGATTTGCTGCACCTGACTGGCGAAATCGGCCTGGCGGAATTGTCTCGGGCTGACATTGACGGCCAGTTGCAGGCGGGTGGTCAAGGGGGAGGCCTGCCAGGCGCGGAGCTGGATGCAGGCCTGTTCCAGCACCCATTGGCCGATGGGCAGGATCAGGCCGGTTTCCTCGGCCACGGGAATGAACTGGTCCGGCGGAATCAGCTTGTCGCCCCCGACGGGGCGCCAGCGCAGCAGGGCTTCTGCACCCACCAGGCCGCGCTGGCGGTCGATCTGGGGCTGGTAATGCAGTTGGAACTCGTCCTGGGCCAGGGCCTGGTGCAGGCCATGTTCCATTTCCGCCCGCATTTCCAGGGCCGCCTGCATGTCGCCGTTGTAGAAGCGGACGGCGTTGCGTCCGGCGTCCTTGGCCTGGTACAGCGCCACATCGGCTTGTTTGAGCAGGGTCTCCACCGTGGCGCCCTGGCCCTGGAACAGGCTGATGCCGATGCTGGCCGTGCCGTGGTGGTTGGCCGGGGCGTCGCCGGCAATGTCGTAGGGCAGGCTCAGGATGTCGAGGATCTTTTCCGCCACGGTATCGGCCTGGTTGGCGGCCCCGGCTTCCTCTTCGCCCAGGTCCTCCAGCATCACCATGAATTCGTCGCCGCCCAGGCGGGCCACGGTGTCCCCGGCGCGCACCGTCCGCTCCAGTCTTTTCGACACTTCCTTGAGCAGGTGGTCGCCGATGTCGTGGCCGCGGGTGTCGTTGAGGGTCTTGAAATGGTCCAGGTCGATCAGCAGCAAAGCGCCGAACTGGAAGCTGCGGCTGCTGGCCGCCAGGGCATGGCCGAGACGGTCGATGAATAGGCGGCGGTTGGGTAGGCCGGTGAGGGGGTCGTAGAAGGCCAGCAGGTTGATGCGGGATTCGGCTTCCTTGCGCTGGCGGATGTCCTCGACGATCACGCCGATATAGCGGCCGCCGTTCTCGGCGCTGATGAGGGCGCCGCTGATCTGCACCGGCACCCGGCTTTGGTCCTTGCGAATGTAGGCCTTCTCATTGGGGCCATAGCGGCCATGGCGGAACAGGGCCCCGAGCAGCTCGTCGTTCAGGTCATGGTATTCGGTCGGGGTGATGTCATGGAAGGTGAGGGATTTCAATTCTTCCTGGGTGTAGCCGGTGATGCGGCTGAAGGCGCCATTGGCTTCCAGATAACGCCCCTTGTCGTCCATCAGGGCGATGCCCAGGGGCGACAGTTCGTAGAGCCCGTGGAGTTTTTCATGCTGGGTGCGCAGTTGGGCGGTGAGGGCGTGCTGCTCCCGGTAGGCCCGATTGGTGCGCCAAAGCAGGAAGGACAGAAGGAAGGCCAGGGTGCTGCCTGCCAAGCGCACGATCAGCGGCCGGGTTCCCGTGCTTGCGGGAACAAGGGGTGAGAGGGCCAACTGCCAATGTCCTCCCGATACCGCTACGTCCATGACCACGGCGGACTTGCCGAACTGCTGGGACGTGCCGCGGAACACTTCGCCTTCGGCGCCCAGGCCGTCCTTGCCGCGCAAGGCGATGGACAGCCCTCTATCCTGGGCCAGGCCGGAAACGCCGGCCAGCAGGCGGTCGGCGTCGATCACCGTACTGATCAGCCCCCAATAGCGGCCGTCGTTGAGGAAGATAGGCAGGCGGTAGATCAAACCGCTGCCGCCCTGGATCAAGGCCACCGGTCCCGCCAGGGTGGGTTGGCGGCTGCGGATGGCCCGTTCAATGGCCGGCCATTGGGCCTTCAGGTTAGGGTAGTAGAGACCGATGACCTTTTCATTGCCGTGCACCGGCTCGACGTAGCTCAGGCGGTTATCGGGAGCTAGGCCCACGTTGCGCAGGTAGGGGCTCTGGTCGATCAGGGCCGCCAGGATGGGCCGGATTTTCTCCGCCCGGGTGGCGCCTCCGCTGGCCTGGATATAGGCGGCCAGGCCAGATGCCAGGTGCAGGGTGGCATTCAGCTCCGATTCCAAGGAGGCGCGCATCCCGGCGGCGGCGGCCAGCGTCTGCTCATGCTGGTCGGCGTTGAGGCGCTGCTCTTCGAAACGGGCGGTGAACTCGCTCGCGGCAAGGCCGGCGACGAGAATCAAAAGCGGTAGGACAATGGCTTTTGCCTGGCGCAGCAAATGTCCTCGTGCCGAGGGTGGGGATATACCTAAAGACATATGTCCAAAGTTATATCTTTTCGCCGCCGCTTTGTCACGCGGATTTTGGTCCGGGCGACCCCCGTCGCTTGCTGACGCCCTGATGCAGTCCCGGAAGGCTCAGTTTTCGGGGGGCGGGCGCAGGCGGTATTGGTCGCGGCCTTCCGGCTCGTGGTAGATGCGGATCAGGATTTCCCCGAGCAGGCCGAGGCCGATCAGTTGCACCCCCATCAGCACCAGCATGATGCCCAGCAGCAGCAGGGGGCGGCCGCCGATGGATGCGCCGAACAGCTTGAGCAGGGTCAGGTAGGCGCAAATGCCCAGGCCGGGAGTCAGCATCCACAGCCCGGCGCCGCCGAAGGCGTGCAGGGGGCGGTGCAGATAGCGCAGCATGAACTTCATCAGCAGCAGGTCGAGGACGACCCGGAAAGTACGGTCGATGCCGTACTTGGACACGCCCTTGGTGCGGGCGTGGTGGCGCACCGGCACTTCGATGATCTTGGCCCCGGCTTCCGCCGCCAGCACCGGGATGAAGCGGTGCAGTTCGCCGTAGAGGCGGATGCGCTTGATGAGGTCGGTGCGGTAGGCCTTGAGGGCGCAGCCGTAGTCGTGGAGCTTGACCCCGGTGACCTTGGCGATGATGCGGTTGGCGATCATCGACGGGATCTTGCGGTTGATGGCGGCATCCTGCCGGTCCTTGCGCCAGCCGGAGATCATGTTGATGTCCGGGGTGGCTTCCAGGGTGCGGATCAGTTGCGGGATGTCGAGGGGATCGTTTTGCAGGTCGCCGTCCAGGGTCACCGTATAGCGGCCCTGCACGGCGTCGAAGCCGGCTTGCAGGGCGGCGGTCTGGCCGTAGTTGCGCATCAGGTAGCGCGGCTTGAGCCAAGGCGTGCGGGCGGCCAGGGTTTTGAGCACATTGGCGGAGCGGTCGCGGGAGCCGTCGTCCACGCAGATCAGCTCGAAGGAAAAGCCGCTGGGGGCGAGGGCTTCTTCCACCCGGGCCACCAGGTCGGGCAGGTTTTCTTCTTCGTTGTAGATGGGGATGACGACGGAGATGTCGATGTTTTCTTGGGTCATGTCGGACGCTTATAGGTACGCCAGCCGTTGCGCACTGCCAGGAAGAGGCAGGCGAGGGCCAGCAGGGGATCGAGCAGAGTGTCCCAGAGATTGGGGGATTCGAGCAAGCCCGCGGCCCAGGCCAGCAGGTCGATGGTCAGCAGCCACAGCCACAGGGGGCGGCCGCGCCACCAGGCGCAGAGCGCCGGCAGGGCGAGCGCGGCCACCAGCAGCCAGGGCTGGTAGCCGAGGCGGTAGGGATCGAAGCTTCCTGAACCCAGGGCCAGGGGATAGAACAGCAGCGCGATCAGGGCGATGCCGGCCGGCCCCTTCCAGCCGACAAGGAAAGTCCGGGGCGCATGGCCGGTGAGGCAGAGCGCCAAGAGTTGCAGGGCGGTGACGCTGGGGTCGCCCCACAGGCCGCGCAGGGCCATGGCGGGGGAGACCTCCGGCAGGGGCAGCAGGGACAGCAGGCCCACCACGGCGGCGATGAACTGCCAACGCCTGGGCAGCAGCCAGGCCAGGAGCGCGGTGACGATGAGCACCTGGGCCAGGATCATCAGTGCAGCTCCCGCAATTGCTTCAGCCAGTCCGGGTGGAAGCTGAGATGGGCGATGCGCTCGCGCTTCCAGGTGTAGGCCAGATGGATGCGCCCTTCCTCGTCCTGCAACAGGGCGGGATAGGAGAACTCGTCCTGGCCGCTGCCGTTCTCGATCACATGGGGCGGCGACCAACTCTGGCCTTCGTCGGCGGAAAGACTCAGGGCCAGCTGGGTGCGGTCGCTGTCCTGGGGGTTGTAGGCCAGCAGCAGGCGGCCATCGGCCAGGCGCAGCAGGGCGATGCCGGCGTCGGGGTTGGGCAGTTCGGTGGCGATCGGCGGCGTCCAATGCGCGCCGCCGTCGACGCTGCGGGCGAGGCGGATGCGGTGGGTCGGCGAGGCGTCGCGCAACAGCATCAAGGCTTGCTGGCTATCGGCGGCCACCACGGCGGGTTGCAGGCTGCGGGCGGCGCCGGGCACCCGGCCCTTGTCGGCGGCTTGGCCCCGACTGTCCAGGCGCAGCCATTCGGGATGTTTGGCGATGAACTCGTGATACACGGGCAGGGCCAGGCCGCCGTCGGCCAGGGGCAGCGGCGCGCTGCGGGCCAGGGTGGAGATGTTCCAGAAGGGCGAGGTGACGAGGCGTTGCACTTTGCCCCAGTGGAGCCCGCCATCCTTCGAGGTGACATGGTTGAGGGCGCTGCCGGCCCAGCCGCCGTAGGAGACGCTGACAAACCACAGGTGCAGGGTGCCGTTGCCGTCGTTCCACAGCACCGGGTTGCCCAGTTTGCGCACCAGGCGCTGGGTGTCCTGTTCCACTTTTTGCCGGGTCATCACGGCCTGGGGTTCGCTCCAATCGCGGCCTGAAAAAACCGACAGGTAGATGCTCACGTCGGTGGCCCCTTCCCGGCTGCCGGCGAACCACACCGCGCCGACGCGGCCTGGCCCCAGGTTCACCAGGCTGGCGCTATGGGCGGAAGCCGTGGGATTGGGGATGTCCAGCCGTTCCAACTGCCCCGGCTTGTGCGCCGGCAGGGCGGGCAGGGGCGCGGCGATGGCGAAGCGGGGGGCCGGCAGGGGATGCATCCAGGGCAGGCTGACGAGCAGCGCCAGGGCGAAGGCTGCCAGGGGTATCCAGCGGTTTTCCGCCCAGGGGGTCAAGGCATAGAACCGCCGTTGTAGACGTTCCAGCCAACGCTTGGCGAGGACGTCGATGAAGATCACGGCAGCACTTCCCACAGCTTGACGGTGCTCATCAAGGGGGCCGGGGAGCGTTGGTCCCAGGCGGCCTGCCAGTCTTCCCCTCGCGCGCCTTCCCGGGCGAAGCGGACGCCGGAGCCGGCGGAGGTGAGGCTTTGGTATTCCAGCCGGGGGACGGCCTTGCGCTGGAGCGCGCGCAACTGTTCTGCCAGGGCGGCTTGGTCCTCGGCACGGAAGGCGATCACGGTGCCGGGGGCAGCCAGTTCCGCCGTGAGTTGGCTGGTTTGGCGCAGGGGGCGCTGGGCGAGAATGGGCAGCAGGGCCGGCTGCGGGCCTGCGAACAGCACCACGGGTTTGTCCTTGGCCAGGGCCACCGCTTCGGGGGCGACGGCGTTGACGCCGAGATGGGGGAAAGCGATGCCCCAGGCCACCATCCACAGCAGGGCGGCGGAAAGGGCCACGGTGGCGGGGCTACTGCCCTGGCGCCACCAGAGAACGAGGAAGGCCAGCGTCGCCAGAGCGAGGAACAGCCAACCGTCCAATTGCCAGCGCCACAGCAGCAGGGCCAATAAGGCGCAGAGCACGACGGGGATCAGGCTGCCCAGGCGACGGGTCCAGGCAGGCACGCCCTGTTCCAGGCCGATGGCCGTGAGCAGGGCCAGGGCGGGCAGGGAGCCGATCAGGTAACGGCTGAAGGTGGTGATGAAAAAGAAGGGCGCCAGGCTGATGAGCAACCACAGGGTGAGCAGCTTGGCCGAGGCTTCCCGCCGATGCCGCCAGGCGGCATAGAGGCCGACCAGGGTCCAGGGCAGGGCCAGGGTGAGGATGCCCACCAGGGGATCGGCGGACAGGTGGGAGAGTTGCCGGGCTTCCAGTTCGTCCTGGGCTGCCTTGGCCAGCTGCTCTGCATAGTGGTGCTTGACGTAGATGAACCAGATGGCCGGCAGGGCCAGGGCCAGCACCCCTGCCAGGATGTGCTGGGGCCAGCGCAGGAGGGCTTGGCGGCGCAGGTCGGGACGGCTCCACCACAAGGCCAGCAAGCCGCTGCCGCAGGCCACCAGGGCCATGGGCCCCTTGGTCAGCAGGGCGGCGGAGAGGCAGGCGGCGGACAGCAACAGCACGCCCGGGCGGGGACGATAGGTCCAACTGAGGTAAGCGCAGAAGGCGGCCACGGAGAGGGCCGCCACGGGCACATCCAGCATCAGGCGGCGGGATTCGGAAGCCATGCCCATCATGCCCAGCAACACGCCGGCGGCGAGGAGCCCGGTGGACCAGGCGCCTTGCAGGCGCTTGCCCAGCCAGGCGGTGCAGCCTAGCAGGAGCAGGGCGAAGGCGACGGTAAGGGCGCGTCCCGCCCACAGGGTGGGGCCGAAGGTTTCGAAACTGGCACGGCCCAGCCAGTAGAGGAAGGGCGGCTTCTTCAGGCGCGGCGCGCCATCGATGAACGGCACCCACCAGTGGTCGCCCTGGATCATTTCAAGGGGGATGC
>RXJP01000070.1 GCA_003963315.1 Rhodocyclaceae bacterium
AGCCTGCGATGGTCATGGGGTACATGCGGTCGCCCATGATCTGGCGGATGATCTGGATGGATTGGCGATATTCCCAATAGCGTTCGGCATCGGGGTTGATCCACACCGCCGAAGGGTAGGCTTCGAGCAAGCGCCGCAGCCAGACTTCGCCTGATTCTTCGTTGTTGTATTCCACCGAACCCCAGGGGCGGAGGATTTCCACCGGGCTCATGGTGGCATCGCCGACGACGACCAGCTTGTAGTCGCTGCCGTACTTGTGCATCACATCGTAGAGGGAATGTTTTTCGCTGCGGCGACGATGGTTGTCTTTCCAGACGTAGTCGTAAACGCAGTTGTGGAAGTAGAAGTACTCCAGGTGCTTGAATTCGCTGCGCACCGCGGAGAAGAGTTCTTCGCAGAGCTTGATGTGGTCGTCCATGGAGCCGCCCACGTCGAGGAAAAGCAGCACCTTCACCTTATTGTGGCGCTCGGGCCGCATCTTCAGGTCCAGCCAGCCGGCATTGTTGGCGGTGCCCTGGATCGTGCCTTCCATATCCAGTTCTTCCGCCGCGCCTTCCCGGGCAAAACGGCGCAGGCGGCGCAGGGCGATCTTGATGTTGCGGGTGCCCAGCTCCACCGTATCGTCCAGATTGCGGAACTCCCGTTGCTGCCAGACCTTGACGGCGGTGCGATTGCCCGCGGACTCGCCGCCGATGCGTATCCCCTCCGGATGGTAGCCGCCGTTGCCATAGGGGCTGGTGCCGCCGGTGCCTATCCATCTGTTGCCGCCTTGGTGACGCTCCTTCTGCTCGTCAAGGCGCTTCTGGAATTCCTCCATCAACTTGTCCCAGCCCAGTTTTTCCAGCTTGGCCTTTTCCTCGGGCGTGAGGTGCTTTTGCGCCATCAGTTCCAGCCAGTCCCGGGGGATGTCGGCATCCAGGCCGGGCAGGGCTTCGATGCCCTTGAAATAGTCGCCGAAGGCCTGGTCGAAACGGTCGTAATCGGTTTCTTTTTTTACCAGGCAGGTACGGGACAGGATGTAGAAATCGTCCAGGCTGTGGCCGGCCAGTCCGGCTTGCATGGCCGCCAGCAGGGAGAGGTATTCCCGGGTGGAAACCGGAATTTTGTTCTGCTTGAGATGGTAGAAGAAGTCGATCAGCATGGCGGTTCACGCCTTCAGGCGAGGATGGCGGAACCGGCGCAAATCACCCGGTTGCGGCCTTGGCGCTTGGCTTCGTAGAGGGCGGTATCGGCGGCATGGATGAGTTGGTCCGGATCGCGCCCGTGCTCGGGATAGACGGCGACGCCGAAGGAGGCGGTGATGCGGAGGGTTTCTTCCCGGACTTTGAATAGATGGCCTTCGATGCTTTGTCGCCAGGACTCCGCCTTTTCCTCGGCCTTGTCCAGGCCCATGCCCGGCAGCACGATGAGGAATTCCTCGCCGCCATAGCGGCAGGCCAGGTCCGCAGAGCGGATATCCATGCGCAGCAGCTCGGCCACGGCCTTGAGTACGGCATCACCGGCGCGATGGCCGTGGTTGTCGTTGAGTTCCTTGAAGTGGTCCAGGTCGATCAGCAGCAAGGAAAGGGGATGGCCTTGGCGGCGGGCCCGTGCCAGTTCCCGGTCCAGGGTTTCCGCCAGATAACGCCGGTTGTAAAGACCGGTGAGGCTGTCCCGGACCGCCTGCTCCTGCAACTGTTGTTGCAGCTCCTGGATTTCCACCAGACGCATCTGGAGGTTCATGTTGGATTGGTGCAGGGCCAGTTCGGCGTTCTTGCGTTCGGTGATGTCGTTGAAGGAAACAAAGGCTTCCGACGCGCCATCGGGCTTGGCAATGAGGATGGCGGACAGGTGGGCCCAGAAGGTGACGCCCTTGAGGGTGTGCAGTTGCACCTCGTAGTCGAAAACAAATCCCCGCTCCACCAGACGGGCGATCATCTCCTGGCGCTGTTCCGGCTTTTCCCAGAACTTCGGGGCGTAGAGCCCTTCCAGGTTGTCGGAGCGCAGGCCCAGGCGTTCGGACGCTCGGTGGTTGCAGAAGATCACGCCGCCATCGGCGATCCGCGTCACCATGACCGGGAAGGGGGCGATTTCCAATAGGGTGCGGTAACGCCGCTCACTTTCCCGCAGGGCATCCGCCATCCGGGTCTGGGCAGTCACATCCTGGGCGATGGAAATCGTGCCCAGGGGGCCGCCCTGGGCGTCGTGGCAATCGGTGTTGGACCAGGAGCAGAGGATCTCCCGGCCATCCTTGGTCAAGTTGATATGGCTGCGGCGGCGGCTGTCGTCCTGGGATCGCAGGGTGGCGCGAATATCCAAATCCACCTGCCGCCTGTCCTCGGGGCGGACCATCAGTTCCATGAAATTGCGGCCGAGGATTTCCTCCCGGGTCCAGCCGAAGGTGTATTCGGCGGCATGGTTCCATTCCCGCACCAGATAGCCTTCGCTCCAGGCCATCACCGCGACCGGGGCCTTGTCGAGCAGGGTGCGGAACCGCTCTTCGCTGACGGCAAGCCGCGCCATGGCTTGGTCCCGCTCCTCAAGGGTGGTGGCCAGGCGACGGTTGATGCGGTGGAAGCGGAAGGCCGCGTAGGAAAGGATTAACAGCAACAGCAGGCCGGCGACCAGGGTGCGGCTGATCCAGCGCGGGATGATCGCCTCATGGGCGTCGTAGATCAGGCCGTCGATGGAGCTGCCGGCGGGGATCAGCCCCACCTCGGCGTAGATGTCGGCGATGTGGCGCCAGCGCCCGGGGGACATGTGGCCGATTTCCACCAGGTCGGGATACATCAGGTGCACGATTTCGGCGGCCTCGTTGAGCAGGTGGGCCTTGGAATGGCGCTGGGAATACTTGGCCCGGATCAGGGTGGCGGCTTCTTCCGGATGGTCCACCGCGTAACGCCATCCCTTCAGGCTGGCTTCGCGGAAGGCGGCCACCTGGGCGGCGTGGTCGCGCAGGTAGTCGTCGCTGGTAAACAGGGTGTCGCCGTAGAAGTCGATGCCCGCAGAACGGGGCGAGAACTGGTTGAAGGGGAATTTCATCGCCTTCAGGTCGTAGGGCTCGTCGGTGGAGTAGCCGGAGATGGCGTCCGTCTTGTCGTGAATCAGGTCCTCGTAATTGAAGCTGTGGGGCAGGGCCTGGATTTGGGCGGAGGTGAGGCCTTCCCGTTTGAGATAGGCGAACAGCTCCGTTTCGTAGGGCATCAGCATCACCCGCTTGCCCTCCAGGTCCTGCACCGAGGCGATATTGCTGCGGGTGAGCAGGATCAAAGGCGAATGCTGGATGATGGCTGCCAGCGCCACCACCGGCTGGCCCTGGGCGCGCACCATGGCCAGTTCCGGCCCGGCCACGGCGTACTGCGCCCGCCCGGTGAGCACTTCGGTGATGGGGTTGATGTCGCCATCGGCTTCGCGGATGGCGACATCCAGGCCGGCACTCTGGTAATAACCCTTTTCCAGGGCCATGTAGTAGCCAGCGAACTGGAATTGGTGTTTCCACTTGAGTTGCAGGATCACCGCCTCGCCGGCCTTGGCCGGAAAGGACAAGACAAGGGCAAGCAGGAGCAGGAGGGCGCCTGATCTCACAGCGGCGACAGCCTCTAGCGGGTTTGCCTGGAGAGAAAGGCCAACCGTTCGAACAGGTGGATGTCCTGTTCGTTTTTCAGCAAGGCGCCGTGGAGGGGGGGAATGGCGGTCTTGACATCCTTGCTGCGCAACACGTCAGCGGGGATGTCTTCCGCCACCAGAAGCTTGAGCCAGTCCACCAGCTCGGAGGTGGACGGCTTCTTCTTCAGGCCGGGAACTTCCCTCAGTTCAAAGAACACCTCCAGGGCTTCCCGCAGCAGTTCCTGCTTGAGCTTGGGGAAATGCACGTCCACGATGCGTCCCATGGTGTCCTTGTCGGGGAAGCGGATGTAATGGAAGAAGCAGCGGCGCAGGAAGGCGTCGGGCAGTTCCTTTTCGTTATTGGAGGTGATGAAGACGATGGGGCGCTGCTTGGCCTGCACCAGGGTATGGGTCTCGTAGCAGTAGAACTCCATCCGATCCAATTCCCGCAGCAGGTCGTTGGGGAATTCGATGTCGGCCTTATCGATCTCGTCGATCAGCACCACCGTCGGCGTATCGGCCTCGAAGGCCTGCCACAGGGGCCCTTTGACGATGTAGTTGGCGATGTCGTGCACCTTGCTTTCGCCCAGCTGCGAGTCGCGCAGGCGGGATACCGCATCGTATTCGTAGAGGCCCTGTTGGGCCTTGGTGGTGGATTTGATGTGCCATTGCAATAGGGGCAGGCCCAGGGCATTGGCCACTTCCTCGGCCAGCAGGGTCTTGCCGGTGCCGGGTTCGCCCTTGATGAGCAGGGGACGTTGCAGGGTGATGGCCGCATTCACGGCCAGCATCAAATCGGGGGTTGCGACGTAGCTGTCTGTGCCTTCGAAGCGCATGGGTCTCTCTTTTGTTGTGGCAAGCGGAGCAAGCGGCGCAGGATACTACTGTCCCGCCTTGCGTTGTATGCACTCAAGATAAGCCGCGCCGTCGGGCGGCGCATTGTTGCGCTGGGATTGCCAGATGGTTTCCCCCAGGCAGTCGAGGATGTTGTGCAGGGCTTCGTGGCGGTCGCCCAGGCGCTGGCAGAGCTGCTCGAAGCCGGCCCGTATGCCCGGCGGCTGGTCGATCTGCAACTGTTCGGCGATGGCCAGGTGCAGGGAGAGATGGAGGAAGGGATTGGTCTCGCCGGAATCCGGTGTCCAGTTCTTGGCCAGGGCGTCTTCCCTACCGGCCAACAAGGCGTGGTATTCGGGATGTTCCGCGGCGATGTCGGCGGCCATGGTTTCCAGGGGCGTAGCCGGCAAGGATTCGCAGCGTTTGCGCCAGGCGTCAATGAGGAACGTGCGGGCCTGGTCGCGGGTGGGGCTAAACATTGGCGCTCACCAGGGAAAAGACGGTGGAATAACTCAGCAGCACGTTGCCGTCGCCCAGGGCGGCGATCTCGCCGCCGCCGTAGGCGCCCAGCACCGGCAGGCTGGGGAAGCGGGCGCTGAGCAGGGCCAGGTCGCGGTCGTGGCCCTGGAAGAAATAGGGGCCGCGGCCCAGGCAGGAGAACATCAGGGCGAAATCCGGCGCAGGCTGGTTGCCGGCGGTGAGATGGTCGAGGGCATCCGTGGTATCCGCTTCCGCTGCGTTAGGTTCACGCCAAGCCCAAACCAGGGCCGTGTCCGGCGGCAAGGGCGCGGCCAGGGTGACCGAACGTTCGCTGCTGTTGATGCCCAGCAAGGGCAGCAGGGAATAGCGGCCATCGCGCAGGGCCAAGGGCGTGGGCAGGCCGGGCTCCAGCACCAGGGCGCACAGCCGTTGCAGGGGCAGGGTGTCCAGGCCGCTGGCCTCCGGCGGCAACTGGTGCAGCAGGGTGTCCAGGGCAGGGTTGCCTGATAGTTGGAATACCTCGAAGCCGTCCTGCTCGGTGACGAACAGGGTGGGCGAAAGGAAGCGCAGGCCGCGGGACAGGGCGGTGCGTACGCTGGCGCCCCGGAAACTGGTTTCCACATTGTCTTCCCTGACCTTGCCCTGGGCCCAGACCTTGCCGCCTTCCCGCTCGTCGAGGCCGGTGGCCAGGGTGCCGTAGCGGGGCGGATAGGGGATCAGCCAATCGGAATTGATGTGTTCCGGCAGGGCGAAGGTCATGGTCGGTTCCGTGGCCTGAACCGGCCCCAGGCTGATCGGGCCGGACAACACCAGGGCAGCGGCGGCCGGCTGGTGCAGCGCCCAACTGCGGTCGGTGAATACGCCGGGGGTGGTGCAGCCGCTGACCTGGAGGCAGCGGGCGGTACGGGAGGCGGCGGTCACCGCCTGTTGGGCGTTGCGGCCGAAATGGCTGGTGAGGAACAGGATCACGCTGTGGGCGTAATCGCAGCCGGCGTTGGCCAGGGCATCCTTGACGGCAAGCACCGCCAGATCGGCATCGGCTTTGTCTCCGGCGGCAAACCCCGT
Source organism: Rhodocyclaceae bacterium (assembly GCA_003963315.1). Taxonomy (GTDB): domain Bacteria; phylum Pseudomonadota; class Gammaproteobacteria; order Burkholderiales; family Rhodocyclaceae; genus AWTP1-18. The sequence goes on from RXJP01000070.1 coordinate 5,965, forward strand.
GGCGGCGATGGCGGGCATGGCGTTCGTCCTCAAGGGGCGGCGGTTTGGGGACGATGGGCGCATAGATCGGCCACCGTGCAGCGCCAGCATTCCGGGGTGCGCGCCTTGCACACGTAGCGGCCGTGGAGGATCAACCAGTGGTGGGCATGGAGGCCGAATTCCTTGGGGGTGACCTTGACCAGCTTGTCTTCCACTTCCCGCACATCCTTGCCCGGCGCGAGTCCGGTGCGGTTGCCGATACGGAAGATATGGGTGTCCACCGCAATGGTGGGTTCGCCGAAGACGATGTTGAGCACCACATTGGCGGTCTTGCGGCCCACGCCGGGCAGGGCTTCCAGGGCCTCGCGGTCATGGGGCACTTTGCCGCCGTGCTGTTCCAGCAGGATGTTCGTGAGGGCGATGACGTTCTTTGCCTTGGTCTTGTACAGGCCGATGGTCTGGATGTAGTCCATCAGTTTTTCCACGCCAAGGGCAGCAATGGCCTGGGGCGTGGGATGGGCCTTGAACAATGGGCCGGTGGCGCGGTTGACGCCCTTGTCGGTGGCCTGGGCGGAGAGCACCACGGCCACCAGGAGCTGGTAGGGGGTTTTGTAGGCCAGTTCCGTTGCCGGTTCCGGATTGGCCTGGGCCAGGCGACTATAAAACTCGCGGATTTTCTTCGGGGACATGCCGAAAGTGTAGCCGAAGCGCGCCCGGGTTCCGGGGCCGATCAGGCGCCGGCGGCTTGGGGCAGTTGTTGCTGCCGCGCCTGACGGGCAGCCCGGGCGTTGGCGCGGGCATCCAGCCAGTTGCGCACGGCGATCATGCAGCCGAGCAGGATGAAGGCGCCGGGGGGCAGGATGCCCAACAGGAAACTGTAATCCTCGGTCAGCACCTGGAGGCCGTGCAGGCCGGAAATCACCACTTCGATGCCCGAGAACAGGGTGCCTTGGCCCACCAGTTCCCGCGCCAGACCAAGGACACCCAGCACCAGGGCTAGACCGAAGCCCATGATGAAACCATCCCAGGTGGACTGGAGGGCCGGATTTTTTGCGGCGAAGGCTTCCACCCGGGCCAGCACGATGCAGTTGGTGACGATCAGGGGAATGAAGATGCCGAGGATCAGGTAGAGATCGTGCATCCAGGCGTTGAAGGCCATGTCCACCACGGTCACCAGGGCGGCGATGATGAGGATGAACACCGGAATGCGGATTTCATAGGGGATGAAGGCCCGCAGCAGGGAAACCGCACCGTTGGACAGCGCCATGACGAAGGCAGTGGCCAGGCCAAGGCTGAAGGCGTTGGTGAAGTTGGTGGTCACCGCCAGGGTGGGGCACATGCCCAGCACCTGGGCGAGGATGCTGTTCTGTTTCCACAGGCCGTTGTAGGTGATTTCGCGGTAGGTACTCATAAATTCTTTACCTCTTTCAACACAGAGAGCACAGAGACACAGAGGGCACGGAGAAAAGCCATGTTCAATTCGAAATCCTGCGGATGCCTTCTTTGAGGACGCGAACGTTAAAGTTAATCAGCAAGCCAATTGGCGCCCCCGTGAGGCGGAGATAGGTCAGTAACTGGGATTCATGGAGAGGAGCGATTTGCTCAATCGACTTAATTTCCACAATTAGCGAATCATCTACTATCAGGTCGAGACGGAGGGCATCGCCTAACTCAATTCCTTTGTAAGAAAGCTGCACAGGTTTTTGTCTTTCGACTAGGTGCCCCATTAATGCAAGTTCATGTTCAAGCGCCAATTCGTAGGCAGACTCAAGCAAGCCTGGACCAAGCGTTTTATGTACCTCGATCGCAGCGCCAATAACACGTCCGGACAGTGAGCTATCGATCATCTCTGTGTCCTCTGTGTCTCCGTGTTCTCTGTGTTAAAGGCGGTGTCCTTGTAGCTCTCGCCGGAAGGCAGGGCGAACAGCTTGTCGCGGCGGGCCACGGCCCATTCCAGGGCACGGCGGGTGGCATTGGTGACGGCGCGGGGGGAGATGGTGGCGCCGCTCATCTGGTCGATACGGCCGCCGTCCTTCTTCACCTTGAATTCGGCGAAGGGGATTTTCTCGAAGCCGACGTCGTTGAATTGGCTGATCCAGGGGCGGTTTTTGTTGCGGTCCTTCTTCGGGTCGATGTAATCGCCCAGGCCCGGGGTTTCCTTGTGCTCGGTGACCCGAACGGCGGAAAGTTCGCCGTTGGCCTTGACCGCCAGGATCAGGCGGATCTTGCCGGCGTAGCCGTCGGGCGCCATGGCTTCCAGGATCAGCGCGACGGCCTCGCCGCCGAGGCGGGCACGG
>RXJP01000042.1 GCA_003963315.1 Rhodocyclaceae bacterium
CCTGCAATTTTTCCCGCAGGGGCGAGGCGTCGGTCTTGGCGGAAAGTTCGATCACCGGCACGCCCAGGGCCGCGTAGGGCGCCAGTTGCGCCCGGGCCGCCGCCAGGTTGGCGGTGAGGTCGCTCTTGTTGAGTACGATCAGGGCGGCAATGCCGTCATGCTCCGCCGCCACCAGGGCGCGGGTGAGCAGTTCGTCGGTGAAGCCCGGCTCCGTGGCGCACACCAGCACCAGTTGCGTGGCGTTGGCGGCAATGAGCTTCTGCTTCCATTCGTCGCTGCGGTAGAGCAGGGAGCTGCGCTCCAGGTGCTTGAGGATCTGCCCCTGGTTGGCGGAGGAAGGTTCTATCTCCACCCGGTCGCCGCAGGCGTAGGGGCTTTTCTTGCCCTTGGGAATGCCGCTGATGAGGCGGCCGTCCTCCAGCTCCACTTCGTAGTGGCGGCCGAAGGCGGCGACTATTCTGCCGACCAATGTGCGGCCGGTCATGGTGCTGCCGCTGCGTCGGGGGCTACTGTCGGTACTCAAAGGCTGAACAGCGCGTCGATCTTCGCCGCGCAGATGAAATCGTTTTCCGAAAGGCCGTCCACGGCGTGGGTGGTGTAGCGCACGGTGCAGCGGTTGTAGCCCACCTCAAGATCGGGGTGGTGGTCTTCCCGGTGGGAAATCCAGGCGGTGGCATTCACGAAGGCCATGGTCTCGTAGTAGTTGCGGAAAGTAAATTCCCGGCGGATGACCTGGCCTTCCCGTCGCCATTGGGGAAGCTGTTGCAGCAGCTTGTCGGCGGCATCGGCGGAAAGAGGCGGCACGCCGCCTTCGCAGGGTTTGCATTTGCCTTGGGCCAGGGCGCAGACAGGGGGGTTGCTTGGGTTCATGGGGCGATCCCTTTCAGGTGGGCGATGCGCAGGCTGGCGGGCGGGTGGGAATCGTAGAAGGTGGAATGGATCGGGTCCGGCGTCAGCGTGGCCGCATTGTCCTTATAGAGCTTGACCAGGGCGGTGACCAGGTCAGCGGCGCTGGCTTGCTTGGCGGCGTAGGCATCGGCCTCGTATTCATGCTTGCGGGAAAGGGCCGAGAACAGGGGCGAGAAGGGGAAGGTGAACACCCCCAGCACCTGGGAGAACAGCAGCAGCGCCATGGCCGTGCCGCCGCTGGCCACGCCGAGGCCCTGATAGAACCAGGGCGTGGCCATCAGTTGCGCCAGCAGCCAGAGGAAGCCCAGGCTCAGGGCCGCCATCATGACGATGCGCTTCACCACATGGCGCCGCTTGAAGTGGCCCAGCTCGTGGGCCAGCACGGCCTCCACCTCTTCCGGCGAAAGCTTGTCCAGCAGGGTGTCGAAAAACACGATGCGCTTGTTGCGGCCGATGCCGGTGAAGTAGGCGTTGCCGTGGGCCGAGCGCTTGGAGCCATCCATCACGAACAGGCCCTTGGCGGCAAAGCCGCAGCGGGCCAGCAGGGCTTCGATGCGGGCCTTGAGGGGGGCATCTTCCAGGGGCGAGAACTTGTTGAACAGGGGCGCGATCAGGGTGGGGTAGAGCAGTAGCACCAGCAGGTTGAAGCCCATGAAGAACAGCCACACATAGAACCACCAACCTGCGCCCATCTGCGCCATGAGCCACAGCACCGCCAACAGCACCGGGCCGCCGATGAGCACGGTGAGCAGCAGTTGCTTGGCCATGTCGGCGATGTACAGCCCCGGCGTCATCTTGTTGAAGCCGAAACGGGCTTCCAGTTTGAAAGTGCGGTAAATGCCGAAGGGCAGATCCACCCCAAAACCGATCAGCCCCGCGAGGGCGAACAGGGCAAGGCCGTAGCCGTAGCTGTTGGCCTCAAGGTAGCGAGCCGCCAGCTCGGCGCAGGCTTGCAGCAAGCCGCCGAAGGTGAAGGCCATCAACAAGCCGCTGGCCACCACCGCTTCCAGCAGGCCCAGGCGGGTGCGGGCGCAGGTGTAGTCGGCGGCCTTCTGGTGATCGGCCAGCGCCACCCGCTCGGCGAATTCAGCGGGCACCGCCGCCCGGCGGGCGGCCACATGGCCCATCTGGCGCAGGCCCAGCCAGAGGCGCAGGGAAAGGGAGAGGGCCAGGGCGGCGAAAAAGACCAGGGAAAAGGCGTTCAGGGAGGCAGGGGTCACGGAGGCGGCGTCGCAGGAAAAAGGGAGGGAACGATACGCGGTATGGGGCAGTGTAGGGGGCGCGAAGCTGAACTATGCAAAAATCGCCGCTTTATTCCTTGCAGAGGCCCATCGCGGCGCAAAAATTATGGCACAAGATCAGAACGCCCTCGTCTGGCTGGACATGGAAATGACCGGGCTCAACCCCGATACCGACCGCATCATCGAGCTGGCCATGGTCATCACCAACAGCAACCTGGAAACCATCGCCGAGAGTGCCACCTGGGCCGTGCACCAGCCCCAAGCCGTGCTGGACGGCATGGACGAGTGGAACCAGAAGACCCACGGCAAATCCGGCCTGATCGACCGGGTGAAGAACTCCACCCTGGACGAAGCCGCCGTGACCGAGCAGGCCCTGGAATTCCTCAAACTCCATGTGCCCCAGGGCAAATCACCCATGTGCGGCAACTCCATCTGCCAGGATCGCCGCTTCATGGCCCGCTGGATGCCCAAGCTGGAAGAGTATTTCCACTACCGCAACCTGGATGTCTCCACCCTCAAGGAACTGGCCAAACGCTGGGCGCCGGAAATGGCCAAGGGCGTCAAGAAGCACGGCAAGCACGAAGCCCTGGCGGACATCTACGAATCCATCGAAGAGATGAAGTACTACCGGGAGCATTTCCTCAAGGTGTGAGGAGGGCCGGCGGGCATTCACTGCCCGATGGGAAACAAAAAGGCCCGACCAGTAATGTCGGGCCTTTTGCTTTGGATGCCTGTTTGAAGGGACGGTCGATAGTCCTGGCGATGGAGCGTGCTACTTCCGCTGCGCCCAGTAACCAGGACGCCTTCTGTGGTGCGCCACCGCGAGAATTCGAAGTTCCTCTGCGGTGACCTGATAGATGATGCTGTACGGGAAGCGGCGAAGAATGTATCGCCGACGAGTGCCATGGAACACCGCGCCGAGCAGAGGAGTCCAGAACAAGATTTGCAGTTAGCTCAAACTCGGCCACAAACGCCAGGCCAAGGTCGGCGGTTGCCTTGAGCGCATAAAACTCTGCCGCATCTTGCAGTTCAGCGAGCGCCTAAGGTGAAACGACAAACTTCATTTCAGGGCCGCACGCACCTGCGCCAGGGCGTCAGCAATCGGGGTAACAGGTGTCGCTCCACTCTCGATGTCCGCAATTCTGCGCTCGGTTTCGGCGGCCCACGCCGCCTCAATTTCGGTGTCTTCATCAAGGCTGGCGAGCAATAACTGGGCGAGCGCCGCCCGTTCTCCGGCAGTGAGTTTCAGGGCTTCGGCTTCGAGCATTTCAAGTTGATTTGCCATGGCGCATGCCTCCGTAAAGATGCGTGCTGATTGTACCGCTCGCGCTGTATCGATTAGTGAGACCGTCAATGGGCGTCCAGTCTGGGCCGCACCTATCGCTGTGTGCAGGTTTCCATACCGTAATTGCCGCCCTTGAACTCCGGCTCGTAGTAGTACTTGCTGAAGCGCCACTTTCCCGACGCCTTGGAGAACTTGGCAATCCCCGTGCCGTAATCCTTGGTGGTCTGGTCAGTCAGGGCGAAGTGAATGGCAACCCGGTTGCCCGCCGCCGCCGCTTGCCCTGGGTAGCTGCCATAGCCGGGCACATCCAGGGTGAACTGGTAAGCGCCGTACTTGGCGAAACTTTGCTCCCGCACCAGTTTCAGGGTCACCGTCCCGGTGTAAGGCCCCTCGTGGCTGTCTTGCCCCTTGCAATCGTAAACCCCGCTGAAATCCGGGCCGGTGAAGGCGGGCTTGTCGGCGGCGTAGGTGGTGCAGGCGGCGAGGATGAGGAGCAGGGCGGGGAGGCGCATGGCGATGTGATTCGATGTTGTTGAGTCGATGATGGTAGATGAAAACTAAATCACTCTGACCCCTTAGGCTATGTTCAAGACTGAGCAGCAACGGCATGCAGTTTTGGCAATTTCCATGTCGTAAAGCGTGCCATGCGAAGCGTGAGATTACGCTTGAGTTTGTCCAAGAATGGCTTGACCCGAATTACGTTTCGTATGTTCTCGTCATCGTCCGCACTGACAATGTTCACCGCAATCTCGGAATACAGCTCCATGGCCTTCTTTGCATACTTTGCTACGGCGTTCCGAAACTCGGCTGTATTCATTCGGGTAAGCGTCATCTTTGACATATCGGACCCGGACTGTTCAATCAGGTGATTGGCGACGTAGATTCCCCAAGGGGTTCCATGAATCCCAAGGATAGTCTTCATGACTTTGTCAGCTTGATCGTCGCTTGCCGTCAATAGCGCTTCACGTTCCTTTTCGACTTCCTGAGCAATCAACCACGCCAAAAAGACACGTTCGGGAGCCAAGCCACGAGGAAAGACGGACTTGTAGAACCTGTCGAACAACTCCATCTTGCGGGTAACGGCTTCAAGAATTGTTTCGTCTGACATCGACGCAAGATACTGTGCCGCCTTGTCGAGTTCGATTCGTTTCGAGTTCTTCGACTGCCGCGCGCCTTCCTGCTTTGGCGCGTAGGAATAGTCAATTCGGGAAAATGCTTCGCGCAAACCCTCTTGGATAGGATCAAGAAGGCGTACTGCCGAGAGCTTCACTGGATTTTGCGTATTGTTGTATCGAACGATGTCAGTCAGAAGTGCCTTCTTCGCAGCAACTACCCGAACTAGAACTTGCGCCTGGCCGGCGTCTGCCGAGGTCTCAACAGCTTTGGATAGACTTACCGTAGTCTGGCATCCATTGACAACTGAGAAGTGGCGAAGCCCGTACTTCCGTTCGGTGACTGCTTCGAATGCATCAGCGACAATAGTGATGCCGTTGTTGAGCGCCCAAAAATCTCCAGGGCGACCCTCTGCGGTTTCAACGATCTTCTCGTTGATCCCGCCCTTTCTCTGACCGATGAAGAGTCGAACATTGCCTTCAAATAGCTGATTCTCATGCTTGGCATGTAGCCTTACGAGTTCACTCGCCTTTACCGCACCAACAACCGCTTGGCCGAACTCGCCCTTGATCTGTCCAACCTCTCCAGTAAACGTAATGGTGTCGCTTGGAACATTGCGACTAGCCGCTCGGGCAACTAGGTACTTGTCGTAGAGGGTGTCTTGATACTCGTAGAAGAATGAAGCATTCGGCCCATAGGTTTTTGCTCGGATGGTGCTTTCCCGTTGTCGGGCTATCTGATCTGATTTTGCAGCGAGTGAGATTAGACCAAGGACAAGGCTGTAACCCTCGGTCGTGCCCTCGGTTAGCCGTTCAAATATATCGTCGCGCCCAGCATGTTTAAATGACACTGGATCTTTCACGCTGGAAATTGATGCAAGAAGTGCATTCCACTTCTTGATTCCAGCGCTTCGCTCAGGGCGATCAGAGACGTAGCCCTGCAAGACGTAGATTGACTCCTGATCATCGTCAATGAAGATGAAGTCGCAACCGCCGTCCTCTGGACCATCGACTGAAGCGGCATCAATCGCATCATCCTCGTCGACACCAAGTAATGTTGTGGCATACCAGGCAGTAATGGCTCTATCCCGACTAATACCGCCTCGCCGAGCTAGGGCATCAATCGCAGCCAGAAGCTCCTTCCTTGGGTCCGCTGCACGATTCTTGTCTTTGGTCGGAGCAAGTGTGGTCATAGTGGGAGCATTCCTTTAATTGGAGTAGTTGCCGAAAGCAGACGACATTGATTCCCAACGTGGAGTTGAGGCGCCTGCGCGGCTTTTCGCGCAGGTCACCTCGAACGCAGGGGTAGGGGGCATGGTGATCAACACTTGGTTTTTCCTTATGCACAACGGAGCTAACTCGCTTGCTTTCATGGCATGCGCATTATGCATGTTTTCAATTTTCGAATTCCGGTGGCAGTGGAAAGGCATTCCAATGGTGTTTGTTGATCAAGCGCAGGCACAGCGTTTAACAGCCACTCTCTATATCGCTTTCCTACGCGGGATGCTATTGGACGGGCCAACTCAATGTCGCCTTTGACTAGCCCAAGAAGCTCATCTTTGCTATCAAAAGCTTCCCATTCGTCGCAAAAGACGACAGAAAATTTTGAGAACGCTTCGTTACCAAGACAGAAATCTTCGAGCCCCATTTCTTGCCCTCGAACGTAGTGTTAGGCATCGGTCTGTTCATCTTCGGCTGCCTCTTTGTCTAATGGACCCACTTCGTGAAGCGCCTCCTGCTCATAAAACGACAGGAGAAGAATTGTCTGGATAGCGGCCCAGGCGATTAGCGCGGAACAGAACGCGACAACGAGCGCATTGACCGCCGAAATATCTGGCAGAACATGTGCTAAAGCGATCGCCGTCATAGCCACTACGATAAGCATGAAGGTTCCACGGATTAGATCAACATTGACTTGCGTGACAAGCCGCTTAATGAAAATCAGCCCAAGCTCGTTCAATTCGTCTTCAATGCGCAATAGATGGCGCCAAAGAATCCATGGCTTTCTTTCCCGTAGGCGCAAAGCGGCTTCATCAATATTTCCCCGAGCCGCGCTTACCTCATCGAATGTGAGCCATTCGTCTTGCGCCAACTGCAAGAGTGGATATATGAAGTCTCCAATGATCTCTTGAATGTCAGGGTCATCGGAAGACGCATGTTCATCAAAAAACTTTTCGAGCAAGTCGCGGACGTTGGAAACCTGTTTGAGATAAGTTTCTCGCAATCCCTTCACGTAGTTCGAATAGAGCGCAATCGACAGTGCTGAAATTACAGCATAGAGCAGCGTTACTGATTGCAGTGCCGTAACGGAGGCTAGACGAAGTGAATGCCACGTAGACGAAAAAGCGAGAAGCAATGAACTACAAGCAACGGCCGTAAGGACTACCGTCACTCGGAACCATGGCTTTCGGACAAGGTGCATGCTAGATGCCTAACGTGAAATGTGCTGCCTAAAAGAAGACGGAAAATTTTCCGTCATGACGTAAAACTTCCCGTCAATTAGGACGAATAAAACGTCCGCCACATCGATGGAAACGAATGGATTCATGGGGTTGTTGCTTTTTAGTAAAGCCTAAAAACTAAACAAAAAGAGTCGTCTCTTGGTGTATGTCCAAAGCATTTAACGATGCTATGCGCCAAAGGGCAAGCCCCACGGCATATTTATTGGCACTGATTCCAATTCCGGGCGGTTCGGCTTCCCTTGTTCTGTATGCTGTATATAATCACAGTAATTCGATTTTTGCGGTAATCCGGGAGGCACTATGGCTGGTGATGTTCTGACCCCGCGTCAGCACTGTGTTTTCGCTGTTGTCCCCGGCGTGATCTGGGGCGGCCGCTTTTTCTGAGCGGCTTTCCCATGGAAGCGGTTTCCTTTGCCGAGGTGCTGGCGCGGCCCGATGTCTGGCGCGGCGGGCGGTGTGCCGATGGTGCGTTGCCCGTGGTGGCCAGCGGCTTTGCCGAGCTGGATGCGGAGCTGCCCGGCGGCGGTTGGCCACGGGGGGCGTTGACCGAGTTGCTGTGCGATGGCGTCGGCCTGGGTGAGGTGAGCCTGCTGCTGCCGGCCCTGGCCCGGCTTTGCGCCGAGGATGGCTGGTTGCTGTTGATCGCGCCGCCCCATCCGCTCCTGGCGTCCGCCTGGCATGCCGCCGGCGTGCCCTTGCAACGGCTGGTGGTGGTGACGCCGACGGGCAAGGGCGCGGCGCGGGATGCCCTGTGGGCGGCGGCCCAGGGCCTGGCCAGCGCTGCCCCGGCAGCGATTCTGTGTTGGAGCCGGGAAGCCGATGCCCGCGCCCTGCGCCGCTTACAGGTGGCGGCTGCGGCGGGGCGCAGCGCCTTGTTCCTGTTCCGCCCCCTGACGGCGGCGGGGCAATCCTCCCCCGCGCCCTTGCGCCTGCACCTCTCCGGGGGCGAGGCGGGGCGGTTGGCGGTGCGCATTCTCAAGCGCCGCGGCCCGCCCCTGACGCGCACCCTTCCCCTGGCCCTACCGCGCCCCGCCTTTTGGCGCGGCACGGTGCCGACGATCATCGCGCCGGGC
>RXJP01000107.1 GCA_003963315.1 Rhodocyclaceae bacterium
GCCAGTAGCACCCGGTCGAATTCCGAGCCCTGGCTCTTGTGCACCGTCATGGCCCAGGCGGTTTCGTGGCCGGGCAAACGCCCCGGCAGGAAGCCGCGCAATCCCTGCTCCCCTTCAAACCACACTTTCAATTCGCCGCTCACCGGATCCGGCGCGGCAATCCCGATATCGCCGTTGAACAGCCGCAGGGCGTAGTCGTTGCCGGTCACAATCACCGGCCGACCGGGATACCAGGGCTGACGCGGCGATACGCCCTGGGCGCTCTCCAGGGCGGCGTTGAGGCGATGGATACCCCAAGGCCCCTGGCGATGGGCCGCCAACACCCGGAAGGCGGCAAAGCAGCGATGCAGTTCCATTGCCGGTGCTCCCGCCTTTACTGCGGCAAGGTAGGCCCCATAGCCGGCCAGGGCCTCCTGCACCAGGGCATCCTGCGCGGGTTGCGATTGCCAGGACAGCCCATCCGCTCCCGCCTTCAAAAAAGCCACCGCACCGGCGCCATCCCCCGCCTGCAGCAGCGCCGCCAGGCGGCCGATGCCGCCGCCGGCACCGAAGCGGAAGCTGTGGCGCAACAGCCCGTAGCCGGCTTGCAACGCGCCGCCCGCCTCGGCGCTTTGGCACAGATCGGCGAACACCGCGCCGGCTTCCACCGAGGCCAGTTGGTCCTGGTCACCCAGCAGCACCAGGCGGGCCTGGGCCGGCAAGGCCGCCAGCACCTTGGCCATGAGGGACAGGTCCACCATCGACGCCTCGTCCACCACCAGCAGGTCCACCGGCAGGGGATGGCCGGCATGGTGCCGGGCGCCGCCGTCGGGCCGCAGCCCCAGCAAGCGATGCAGGGTCAGGGCCTGGTCGGGAATCGCCGCCGCCACTTCCGCCGCCAGGGGCAGCCGGGCCTTGGCCGACGCCACCGCCTCCTGCATGAGCGCCGCCGCCTTGCCGGTGGGGGCGGCGAGGAGGATGCGGGGGAAACCGCCGTCATTCCCGCGCAGGCGGGAATCCATGGCAGCAAGAACCTGGATTCCCGCCTGCGCGGGAATGACGTTTTCCACCACCAGCGCCAACAGCGCCGTCAATGTCGTCGTCTTGCCGGTGCCGGGGCCGCCGGACACCAGGGCCAGGCGACTGCGTACCGCCCGTTCCGCCGCCCGGCGCTGATCCGCGGCTTCGGCAGCGGGGAAATAGCGGGCGAGACCGGCATTCAAGCCGTCGCCATCCGCTGCCACCGCCTCGGCCGCACGAGCACGCAGGGCTTGCGCGACAAAGGCCTCGTTGCGCCAATGGCGGGCCAGATAGAGCCGCTGGCCATCGAGGATCAGGGGATTGTGCTCGCCGGGGCCGCCGCAAGCGGCATGGCGGCCTAGGGCCGCTTGCCAGGGGGCAAGCTCGGGCGCGATCCAGCGTTCGTCGAAAACCAGGGGCTGCCCCGCCAATCGTTCCAGGTCCACGCAGACATGGCCTTGCACGGACAGATGACTGGCCAGCACCGCTGCCAGGATCACGGTTTCATCCTCGCCTCCCCACTGCGCTACGGCCCGGGCGAAGTGGAGATCGATGTCTTCCAGCACGCCGGCGGCGGTCAGGGCTTCGAGGCGATGCATCAACTTGCTCATGCCATCAGCCTTTCATCCCCGGCCTGGCGGCGCAGGCAGGCATCCACCCGCTCCACCAATGCGCGCTCCGGCCGCCAGCAAAACACGCCGCTGCCGGGTGCATCGGGCCGCATGCCACGCAGGAACAGGTAGTAGGCGGCGCCCATGTGGGCATCGAAGTCGTAGTCGGGCTGGCGCAGCCGCTGCAAGCGATGGAGGGCCACGGCGTAGATCAGGGCCTGCAAATCGTAGTGTTCCGCCGCCATGGCGGCGGCCAGGGCGGCGGGGCCATAGTCGGCGAAGCGCGGCCCGAGCCAGTTGGATTTGTAGTCGAGCAGACACAGCCGCCCCTGGTGCTCGAACACCAGGTCGATATAGCCCTTGAGGAAGCCCGCCGCCTGGGGCGCGGAGAGCCGGGCCACCCGCTGCGCCAGTTGGCCGTCGGCGCCCTGGCCGGGGCCGATGGCCTTGGCCAGGGCCGCCATGTCCGGCGCGGCAATGGGGAAGAGGAATTCCATTTCCCGCAGTTGCCTGCCTTTGTCCAGTCCAGCCAGGCGCAGACCGTCATCGAGCTCGCAGGCCAGCACGTCCGCCACCAGCCGTCCGGCCAAAGGCGCCCATTCCACGGCGATGCCGAAGGGCGCGAGGCGCTGGGCGATAGCCGGATCGGCGGCATCGAAACGGGCGAAGTCACCGTGCTCGAACAGGGCATGCAGGGCGGAGCCGGCATTGGCGCCGCGGGGAAAGGCATTCACCGCACCATCGGCTTCTCCTGCGTCCCCTTCTTCCCCGGAGAAATGCAGATTTATTCCGTTCGCGTTGAGCCCTTCGAGTTCGCTCAGGAGAGGCTTGTCGAAACGTACGCCTTGCGAATACTGGGCCGCTTCGTCAGGCTCAGGACCGGCTTCGACAAGCTCAGCCCGAACGGTAGGAAATTTAATCGGCGCGGCCCAGCCCTCTTCCCCGGACGAAGGCTGCACGGGCAGCACATGGCGATCATGGTCCGGCAGTTCTTCGGGGGCCGTGGCCAGCCAGCCGGTGAAGCTGTGGGTGCGCCAGGGAGCGGCGATCCTTCCGCCAAACACCCGCGCCTGCAGCCCGTCGGGGGCCGTCGCGACCGGTTGCCAGGGCTGGCCGATGTCGTCGGGCAGCGGCTGGATGTCGACGGCATTGCCGGTGGTGGCGGCGAGACTTTGCAAATCCGCCAGCAGGGCCGCGTCGTCCAGCTTCTTGAAATCCTCCCCCTGGACGCCGTGGAGCAGCCAGGCCAGGGGGGATAACTCTGCGTCGCGGATGCCGCCCCACACCACCACGCAGCGGTGCTTGGCCCGGGTCAGGGCGACGTAGGCGAGACGCAGCAGCTCGGCGCGACGCTCCCCCTCGGCGGCTTCGGTGTGGGCCTCCAGCTCGGGGCTGCCGAAATCCAGGGCGGCGCCATGATCCTCGCCGCCGTGGAACTTGAGGGGGCCGGGCCGCGCCTTGGGCTTGGCGCCATCCCAGAGGAAGGGGCAATAAACGATGGGATATTCCAGGCCCTTGGACGTATGGATAGTGACGATCTTCACCAACTGCTCGTCGCTCTCCAGGCGCAGCAGCCTGGCCTCGCCATCGAAGCCCTCGCCTTCGCCCAGGCGTTCATCGGCAATGCGCTTGGCCAGGGCCTCCAGGCTCAAGTCCTGGTCGTGGGCCAACTGTTGCAGCAGTTCGGAGAGGTGTTGCAGATTGGTCATGCGCCGCTCACCGTCGGCCAGGGCCAGCAGGCGCGGCGCCAGGGCCATTTCCGCCAGCAGGGTGCTCCACATGACGATGAAGCCCCGTTCCCGCGCCAGTTGGTGCCAGTGTTGGAAGCGTTGCAGCCAGGTGTCCCGCAGCGCGCCGTCCTGCTCCAGGGCGGCGATGTCATCGCCCCTGCAACCGAACAGGTCGGTGGTCAGGGCGGCCCGCAGCAGGCCTTCCCGGCCCGGCTCGGCCACCGCCAGCAGCAGCCGCTCCACCTCCATCGCCTCGCGGCTGTCGAACACGCTCTCCTGGCCGTAGCGCACCGAGGCGATGTTGAGGGCGGCCAAGGCTTCCCGCAGCAGGCGGCCCTGGTAGTGGCTTTTCACCAGCACGGCGATGTCGCCGCCCACCAACGGACGCTCTCCGATGCGCAGGGAACCTGCATCGGCCAGGCGTAACCGGCGGGCGATGTCGGCGGCCACGGCGGCGGCGATGCGGGCATTGGCATCACCCTTGTTGAGGGCCTTGGGCTTGCCCTTGCTATCGGTCTCCTCCCGGGCCAGGAACCAGAAGCTGAGAGGCGCGGCGGAAATGTCCCCTTCCTGCAACGGTTCGATAGGCGTCGGCGATGCTGCCACCGGGAGGAAGGGCAGGCGCTCGTCGAGGAAGGATTGGGGCTGCCGCGAGAAGATGCCATTCACCGCCGCCACCAGGGGCGCCACGGAGCGGCGGTTGGTGTCCAGCAGCCAGGAGCGCCCAGCCTGGGCGCGGGCATTGAGATAGGCCTGGAGGTCGGCACCGCGGAAGCTGTAGATCGCCTGCTTGGGGTCGCCGACGAAGAACAGGGGATGGCCGTCACCGAAGAGGCGATGGAAGATCCGGTACTGGATCGGGTCCGTATCCTGGAATTCGTCGATCAGGGCGGCGCCGTAGCGTTGGCCCAGGGCCTCGGCCAACACCGCACCGCCCTCCCCTTGCAGGGCCTGGTGCAATTGCAGCAGCAAGTCGTCGAAGGACAGGCGATTGAGTTGCGCCTTGCGCTGCGCCAGTTGGCCTTCGCAGGCATCCAGGGCCCGCAGCAGCAGGTGGCCATAACGTCGCTCCCGCGCCGCTTCCACCGCCTGGGTGGCCACCAGTAGCGTATCGAGGGTGGCGAACAGCGGGTGCTCCGGCGTGGTGGCGCTTTTGGTGGTGCCCGCCTGGAGCTTGGCCGGGGTGAACAAGGTGAGGGAGGGTTCGGCGTAGTCGCCCCGGCCTTCCAGCCAGGCCGCCAATGCCGCACCATGACGGGCGATCTGCTCCGGCTTGTAACTGGTTTTGGAGAGGCCGGTCCATTGGCTGAGGAGGACGATCACCTCCGCGCCGGCAACAGCCCAATGCTGGCGTGCTGCGGCAAAAGCTTCGTCGAACACAGCCTGGGCCGCGTCATCTTCGGCGGGCGGCGGCAAGCGGCGCAGATAGGGTTTGCCCAGGTGGGACTGCAAGGCCGTGAGCAGGGCCTCGGGGCCGGGCAGGCGGGACAACAGCCAGCCTATCCACTCAGCATCATGGTCAACGGCGGCCATTTCCCGCCGCCAGATGTCCTGCACCGTCTGCCGCAACAGCGGCGTCTGGTCGGTCATCAACTCGGCCTCGAAGGCCTGGCCGCTCTCGAAGGCCCGCTCCGCCAGGGCGCGCTGGCAGAAGCCGTGGATGGTGTGGATGGCGGCCAGATCGAAACTCTCGATGGCCAGGGTCAGCAGGGTTTCCGCCCGCTGCGGGGCGATGCTGGCGAGCAATCGGGCGAGCACCGGATCGGCCGAATCCTCCTTCGTGGAAAATGTCTGCACACCACTCCCCCCTGACAAGGGGGGCCGGGGGAGCTGCGTCTCGTCCTCCGAAGAAAAACGTCGCAACCCCTCCCCGTCCCTCCCGCCTTCGACAAAGCTCAGGACAGGCCCATCAAGGGAGGGAGCCCTTCGTTCACCGTCGTCCATTGTGCGAAACGCTTCCCGCGCCTCGATCAACCGCGCGCGGATGCGGCCCTTGAGCTCCGCCGTGGCCGCCGTGGTGTAGGTAACGACCAGGATGCGTTCCACCGGCAAAGCGGCTTCCAGCACCAGGCGCAGATACAGCGCGGCGATGCTCCAGGTCTTGCCAGTGCCGGCGCTGGCCTCGATGGCCTGCAGGCCGGCCAGTTCGACGCGGGCGGGGTCGAGGGCGAGGATGCTCATGGCGTATCCCCCTGCGCTGCCAAGATGGACTCGAACACCTGCCGGGCCAGTGTCTGGAAATCGTCGCCAAGTACGTCGTCGGCATCCTGTCCGCCATAGGCCAGGTCGAACCAGGGGTCGGCGGCTTCGGCCACCCCCTGCTCGCTGTCCCATTCATTGCGCCAGGCGCCCTTGCCTTCCACATAGGCGAAGGCGGTGTTGGGAAACAAGGGCAGCAACTGTCGCTGTCCCCACTGCCACAGGGCCAGCAGTTCGGCCAGTTGCCCTTCGGCATCGGCCACGGGTTGCAGGCATGCGGCGCCCTCCAGGGTGAGCAGCCGGCTTTCCCGGGGCAGGCCGGGATTTTCGGCGGCGGCCAGCTGCAGGGCCAGATGATGCAGCCAGAGCCGCAGCCAATCCTTGCCCTTGGGCGCTTTGGCCGGACGCCACAGCACCAGGCCGTCGGCGGCGATGTTGCCCAATTGCCCGCTCAGGGTGAGGCCGTGGGCCGTGAAGGAAAACGGCACCGCATCATGCACCGGCGTTGCCGCGGCAACCTGCCGCGCCAAACCGTCCAGGGCCTGCCAACGCTGGCGGAACTGGGCGTCGCCAGCCTGACCGTGGGGCAGCACACCATCGGCGCGGGCGTAGGCCAGGGCCGACGGCATATCCCGTCCGGCCAGACGCTGGGCGACGATCATTTCATCCAGGCCATAACGTTCCAGCCCCGACAGGAGGAAGGGTTCGGCGGATTCCACCATGCCTTCCGCCGCTTCCAATTGGATGCCCAATCGCTGTTGCAGCAGATGTCGGGCGGGATTGAGCAGAAAGCGGATCAGTTGATCGAGGTCGATCTCCCGTTCCGGCAATTCGGGTTCGGGCAGCGGCGTGGCGAGGAAAGGGCGTGCCTCGTGATCGCGGTTGAGCGCGGCGCGACTGGCGGCGGCGTAGCCCTGGGCATAGCTGAACAGCCCACTGCTGCCATCGAAGTAGCGGCGGCTGAAGGCCTGTAAGGGATGCTCGACGACGAGGTGCTCCCGCACAGGGCCACCGTCGGCGGCAAGGAAACCCCGTTGCAAGGTATCGAGCAGTTCGTCCACCACGCTGGAAGGGGGCAGCGGGCTGTTGTCCCGCACATTGCGGCCCACGTAGCTGATGTGCAGGGCATCCCGGGGAGACAGCAGGGCTTCGAGGAAGGCATGCCTGTCCTCTTCCCGATAGGCGCGGTCGCCGGCCCGGGGATGGGCCAGGGTCAGGTCGAAGCCGGGCACGGCGGGGTTGCGCGGAAATTGCCCGTCGTTCATGCCCAGCAGGCACAGCACCCGCACCGGCACCGCCCGGTGCGCCCGTAGGGCGGCGAAGGTGACGCCGCCACCGAAGAAGGCCCAGCCCGGCGCGCTGGCAGCCAGGGCATCGTCCAGGGCACGACGCACCACGGCCAGGGGCACGGCATCGCGACACTCGGCGGCTTCCGCCGCTTCGGCCAGGGATTGCCAGGCCTGGCGCAGGATTTGGGCGCTCTCCTCTTCCCCTTCCGTGGCGCAGAAGCGGGTCAGCAGTTGCTCGAACAGGGCCGTCCATTCCACCACCGGACGAGCCCGGTTGAGTTCGCCATGGGCGGCGAACAGGGCCTCGCCGAAGCTGATGAAACGGCCCAGGTCGCGGGAAGCCGAGCCGGAGATTTCAGCGGCGGGGAGCAGGTGCTGGAAGAGGGGCGTGGCATCGCTATAGACCGATCGTCCTGAGCGTAGCGCAGCGGAGTCGAAGGAGGGCATCGCCACGCCGAGCAACAAGCGCTCGAAGCCGCTGCGCCAGGTGTTGGCCTGCTCGGCGGGCAGGTCCCGCGCGCTACGCCAGGGTGCATCCACGCCCCAGCGGATGGCGGCGTTGCGCACCCAGTCGCGCAGGGTTTCCAACGCGTTGTCAGCAAAGCCCCAGCGCAGTGCCACGGTGGGCTGTTCGAGGAAGGCCAGCACGGCCTCCGCCTCCAGCCGGCCCGCGGCCAGATCGAGCAGGTTGGCGAAGGCGCGGTGCAGGGTCGCATCCACCGCAACCGGACGGTCGGCGATGGTGTAGGGAATCGTGTGGGCGCCCGGGCCGCCAGCACCGAAGCGCGCTTCGATCAGGGGCGAGTAGGTGTCCATGTCCGGCGTCAGCACCAACACATCGGTGGGCCGCAGATCGGAATGGGTGTCGAACAGGGCCAGCAGGCGGTCGTGGAGCACATCCACTTCCCGCTGGGGGCTGTGGCAGACATGCACCTGGAGGGAATCGTCCCCGGCGGCCATGGGCAAGACCGCGTTGGGACCGCGATCCACCAGATCCAGCATGTCGGCCTGCAAACAGGACAGCAGCCCCATCTGCCTGTCATTCCCGCGGATGCGGGAATCCACGCTCTTGCTGCCATGGATTCCCGCATCCGCGGGAATGACGATATGTTGAAGGCCGGCAATATCTTCAAACGCATCCACCTGGGCATCCACCTGGGAAGACGCCATATCGAAGAACTGCTTCGCCACGCTGCCCAGGGACCCCAGCAGGGCATGGCCGGTTTCCAGGTAGGCGCTCTCCTCCGGCTGCTCCAGGGCGGCCCGGGCCTTGACCCTGGCATCCACGATCTGGCCCCAATGCTCGCGACA
>RXJP01000035.1:0-87178 GCA_003963315.1 Rhodocyclaceae bacterium
CTCCTCCTGACTCACCGGATAGAAGCGGATCTGGTCGAAGAAGCGCAGCAGCCAGGGCTTGCTGAAATCGGCGGTCTGCTTGTGGCGGTTCCACATCTGCACCGTGCGGCCGACGAACTGGTAGCCGCCGGGGCCTTCCATGCCGTACACGCACAAATAAGCGCCGCCGATGCCCACGGCGTTTTCCGGCGTCCAGGTGCGGGCGGGGTTGTACTTGGTAGTGACCAGGCGGTGGCGCGGGTCCAGGGGCGTGGCCACCGGCGCGCCGAGGTACACGTCGCCCAGGCCCATGACCAGATAGCTGGCCTCGAACACGATCTTGTAAACGTCTTCGATGGAAGCAAGGCCGTTGATGCGGCGGATGAACTCGATGTTGCTGGGACACCAGGGTGCATCGGGGCGCACCGACTGCATGTACTTCTCGATGGCGAGCTTGGTGGCCGGATCGTCCCAGGACAGGGGCAGGTGCACGATGCGGGAGTCCACCTCCATATCGTCCAGATTGGGCAGGGCCTCTTCCAGGGCGACGATCTTCCGGATCAACACTTCCTGATCCACCATCCGGGGATCGAAGTGCACTTGCAGGGAACGGATGCCCGGGGTCAGGTCGAGCACGCCCTTGATCTTCTTCGCGGCGATGGCCTCCTGCACGCACTTCATCAGGGCCTGGATGCGGAAACGCAGCTCCAGGTCCAGCACCAGGGGGCCCATTTCAATAAGCAGGCTGGCATCGCCGGACTGGCGCACCACGAGCGCGGGCTTCTCGCCATCCACGGCGAGTTGGCTCAGGATGGGCGAACCCAGGAGGTTTTGTTGTTGGGGCAGTTTGGCGTAGGCGGGCGCATCCAGCGCCGCAATGGCGGCATCCTGTTGCTTTTGCAAGGCGTTGGCCTGCTCACGGCTCAGGCGCTTGAAACGCACCCGGTCGCCGGGTTTCAACTGGCCCATCTTCCATAGCTCGGCCTGGACAATGGTGACGGGACAGACGAAACCGCCCAGGCTGGGACCATCGGGACCGAGGATCACCGGCATGTCACCGGTGAAATCCACCGCGCCGATGGCGTAGGCGTTGTCGTGGATGTTGGAGGGATGCAGGCCTGCCTCGCCACCGTCGGTGCGCGCCCACTGAGGCTTGGGGCCGATCAGGCGCACGCCGGTGCGGGAAGAGTTGTAGTGAACTTCCCATTCCGTGGCGAAGAAACTGGCGATGTCTTCGTCGGTAAAGAAATCCGACGCGCCGTGGGGGCCGTAGAGCACGCCGATTTCCCAATCGTGGGTAACGGGTGTGTGCAGCTTGGCGGCCAGGGGCTTGCGCCGCAAGGCGTTGGCAAAGTTGTCGGCATGGGCCGGCGCGACGGGCAGCACATCGCCGCTGCGCAGGGTGCGTCCGCCGTGACCGCCGAATTGGCCGAGGGTGAAGGTGGATTTCGAGCCCAGATAATCGGGCACCTGAAAGCCGCCTTGCACCGCCAGATAGGCCCGCAGCCCGGCACCGTTGATGGTGCCCAGCTTGAGCACGCTGCCCGCCCTGATCGCCTGCGCCTTCCAGGGCATCAGGCGAACACCATCCAGGGTGGCTTGCATGGCCGCGCCGGTGAGGGCGATCACCGCATCGCAATTGAACTTGAGGCTGGGGCCTGCGGCGGTGAGTTCCAGCGCCGCTGCCTGTTCGGCATTGCCCACCAGGCGGTTGGCGAGGCGATGGGACAGGGCGTCCATGGGGCCGGAGGGCGGCACGCCAATGTCCCAATAGCCCTGGCGGCCGGGCCAGTCTTGAATGGTGGACTGCACGCCGGGCTCCAGCACGTCGATGGTACTGGGCTGATAGTGAAAACCGTTGAGCATACGGGTGGTTTGCTTGCCCGCCACGAAGTCCGGTGTTGCCAGCACCTGGGCCAGATAGGCCCGGTTGGTTTCAATACCGGCCACGGTGCTGGCGTCGAGGGCGGCGATGAGCTTCTTGCGCGCCGCTTCCCGGTTGGGGCCGTAAGCAATCAGCTTGGCCAGCATGGGGTCGTAGTTGGGGGGCACCACGGTGCCGGCTTCCACCCAGCCGTCGACGCGGATTAGATGTTTGTCGTCCCCGCCCTTCGACTGGCTCCGGACAGGCCGGGCTTCGCCCGAGCGGGAATCCAGGGACGTTGAAAAGCCGCTGGATTCCCGCCTGCGCGGGAATGACGCGATTTGAGAACGGTCGGGGAAATCAACAGCCGTGAGCAGCCCGGCGCTGGGCTGGAAGTTCTTGTTGGGGTCTTCCGCATAGAGCCGCACCTGGATGGCGGCGCCCTTGGGCTGGATGCGGAAACTTTCCAGGTCGGCCAGATCGCCCGCGGCAAGACGCACCATCCATTCCACCAGGTCCACGCCGGTGACTTCCTCGGTGACGCCGTGTTCCACCTGCAACCGGGTATTCACTTCGAGGAAATAGAACTCCCCGTTACTGGCGTCATAGACAAATTCCACGGTACCGGCGGAACGGTAACTCACCGCCTTGCCCAGTTTTACCGCCACGTCTTGCAGACGCTTGCGCTGGGCGTTGCTGAGGCCGGGAGCAGGAGTTTCTTCCACCACCTTCTGGTTGCGCCGCTGCACCGAGCAATCCCGCTCACCGAGGGCGATCACCTTGCCCCGACCATCGCCGAAAAGCTGCACTTCGATGTGGCGGGCCTGCTCCACGTACTTTTCCAGGTAGATGCCGGCTTCCTTGAAGTTGGCCCGGGCCAGTCTATCCACTGCGGCGTAGGCGTCGGCCAGTTCGTCCTCGCTCCAGATCAAGCGCATGCCGATGCCGCCGCCGCCGGCGGTGCTCTTCAGCATCACCGGGTAGCCGATGCGCCGCGCCTCGGCGGCGGCATGGCCGGCATCCGCCAGCAGGCCCGAGCCGGGCAGCAGGGGTACGCCGTTTTGCTCCGCCAGTTCCCGCGCCGTGTGCTTGAGGCCGAAGGCCCGCATCTGGTCGCCGCTGGGGCCGATGAAAGCGATGCCGACTTTGGCACAGGCGTCGGCGAAGTCCGGGTTCTCGGAAAGGAAACCGTAGCCGGGATGGATGGCCTCGGCACCGCTCTGCTTGGCGATCTCGAGAATCTTCTCGGCCTTGAGATAGCTCTCAGCGGCGGGGGCGGGACCGAGCAGATAGGCCTCGTCCGCTTCCAGCACATGGCGGGCGCTGGCATCGGCTTCCGAATAGACGGCGACGGAGGCCACCCCCAGCTTCTTCAAAGTGCGCTGGATGCGACAGGCAATGGCGCCGCGATTGGCGATCAGGACTTTCTTGAACATAAAAGCGAACCTCTTTCGACACAGAGGACACAGAGGCACAGAGGGCACAGAGAAAACCGATGGATGGATTTTCTGTTGTGGCTTTTTCTTCCTCTGTGCTCTCTGTGCCTCCGTGCTCTCTGTGTTAAATGCGGTTTACGTTTTCAATCCCACAACAGAAACCGCGCCGGCGTCGGGTTGTAGGCGTTGCAGGGATTGTTGAGCTGGGGGCAGTTGGATACCAGCATCAGGATGTCCATCTCGGCCCGCAGCTCCACGTACTTCCCCGGTGCGGAAACGCCGTCGGCGAAGGTGAGCTGGCCGTCGGCGGTGACGGGCACGTTCATGAAGAAATTGACGTTGGGCACCAGGTCGGCCTTGCCCAGGCCGATGTCCGCCTCCTGCAAGGCGATCAGGTAGTTGTCGCGGCAGGAGTGCATGAACTTCTTTTGCAGGGCGTAGCGCACGGTGTTGCTCTCGGCGGCGCAGGCGCCCCCCAGGGTGTCGTGGCGGCCGCAGGTGTCGGCGACAATGGTGAGCATGGCATTGCCTTCGTGGCTGTAGAGCACCGAGTCCGTGGTCAGGTAGATGCCGCCCTGGCGCAGCAGGGTTTCGGTGGCGCTGTAGTGTTCGGCGGGATCGCCCCCGTTGTAGAAGATCACATCCACGGCCTGGTTGCCGTCCAGGTCCACGATGCGCAGGGTCTGGCCTTTCTTGAAGGGCAGCAGGTAGGGTTCGCCGGCAGGCACGGTGTGGTCGAGAACAGCGGCCTCGGGCTTGAGGGGGCTTTCCTGGATACGGATGGCGGTCATGAATGACTCCTGGGTGACCATCCGTTCGTGGTGAGCCTGTCGAACCATGAGCGGACGGTACGCTGGTTAATCACGCCCTTCGACAAGCTCAGGGCGAACGGGAATTTTGGTTTCATCGCAGGTACAGCATGTCGCTGTTGTGCAGGGCGCGGGCATTCTCGGGGCGGAAGGCGCGGCAATAGTCATCCTTGGCAGCGGCGCCGGAACGCCACAGGGCCAGACCCACCTTTTTTCCGCTGTAGGTCGGCGACGGGTCCAGGGGATGGGGTGCGGTGGAAAAGGCCAGGATCACGTCCATGTCCAGGCGAAGATCCACATGGTCGCCGGCCTTGCTGTGATGGGGCACGAAGGCGAAGCGGCCTTCTTCATCCACGGTGATTTTGGAGAAGAAGTTCACTGGCGCCACCAGATCGCGCTTGGCAAGCCCGTACTTGCCGATCTCGATCAACAGGCCGGCACGACCGGAGCGGTACATGCCGTTGCGGAATTCCTGATAGCGGTGCTCGCCATATTTTTCCGCCATGCGGCGGTCATCCAGCAGCAGGCCCAGGGGATCGTGCCAGCCCACGGTGTCGCTGGTGATGGAAGCTAAGGAACGGCCCATGTCGCTCATGAGCACATGGCCCTTGGTGTAATGGGCGGTGTGCTGGGCCTTGAGGGAGTCGGGCATGTTGTAGCGCTCCAGCTTCTCCTTGGCGGAATACAGCGCCACGGAGAGGTTGGCACCGTCTTCCAGGGCCGTCATGCGCAGGGTGGTGCCCCGGGGCAGGGTGTAGGACCAGTGGCCGCCGCCGGGCACCAGCTCGGAGAACAACACGTCTTCGCCGGCCAGTTCGGGGGCGAAGCTGCGCCAGTGTTCAATGGCATCCACGATGGGGAGGTCGTTTGCGCTCATGGGAATTCCTTCAATCGTTTTCTGGCGCCTGCAAGGGCGGAATGATGGCGGCCAGCAACTGTAGTTGCCCGGTGATGACGCCGCGCTGGGTGATCATGTCGTTGGCGATCTCTTGCAACTTGTGGGCATGGCCCTGGACCAGGATCACTTCCATGATCTGGTTGTGGGTGAGGTGCACATGGAGGGAACTGATCACCTCGTCGATGTGCTTGTACTGGATGTCGGCCAGGTTCTTCTGCAAGCCGCGGGTGGAGCGGTCATAGAGCAAGGTGACGGTGCCCACCATGACGTCGTTGCCCAGTTTGCGCTTGTGTTCCGCCAGTTGGTAATTGACCATATCGCCGATGGCCTGGGAACGGCTGCCGTAGCCGCGGCTCTCCACCATCCGGTCCAGCTCGTCGAGCAGGGCCGGCGGCAGGGAGACGCTGATGCGGCTGACGGTGGAATTGTTCTTGTCTTCTTCGGCCATAGTGGGCCCTCCTCTTGTATCGCCTGTCCTTGGTTATCTAAACAATATCAGCCAGGTAACACCGCAACCCCTCCCGTCCTCCCCCCTTCGTCCAAGCTCAGGACAGGCTTGTCAGGGGAGGGGCCTACTGTCCAAAGCATCGCTGCTCGAACTCCCCCCTGACAAGGGGGCTGGGGGGGTTAAAGGTTTCGGAAAATCTCATTGCTTAAATTCTTGGGACAAGCCTCAGAACATATACGAGTAGCGATCCACTTCCCATTTGCTGACGCTGAGGTGGTAGGCCTCCCATTCCTCGGTCTTGTAACGGATGAACTCGTCCCGCAGTTCCTTGCCCAGGGTGGCTTCCACCAGGGGGTCAGCGGCGAAGGCGGCCACGGCTTCCTGCAAGGTCTGGGGCAGGAACTCGATGCCCCGGTCGCGGCGTTCGGCCTCGCTGATGGCGTAGAGGTTGTCCTCGTTGGGATTGCCCGGGTCCAGGCCTTCGCGGATGCCTTCCAGGCCGGCGGCCAGCACCAGGGTGGCGGCCAGATAGGGATTCACCGCGCCGTCGGCGTTGCGCGATTCACAGCGGCCGCCGCCGGCCGGGATGCGGACGGAATTGGTGCGGTTGTTGGAGCCGTAGGAGTTGAACACGGGGGCCCAGGAGAAATAGCTCATGGCACCGCGGCGGACCAGGCGCTTGTAGCTGTTCACCGTGGGGGCGAACACGGCACAGAGGGCGCGGCCATGCTTGAGGATGCCGGCGACAAACTGGTAGCCCAGCTTGGTGAGGCCGATGCCGTGGGGGTCGTCCTTGGGATCGCAGGCAAACAGGTTGCCGCCGTCCTTCAGATCGTAGAGCGACATATTGAAGTGGGCGCCGTTGCCGGTCTTGTCGGCGAAGGGCTTGGGCATCATGGTGGCGAGCAGGCCTTCTTCCTTGGCGTAGTGCTTGGCCATGAAACGGAAGAAGGTGAGGCGGTCACAAGTGGTGAGGGCGTCGGCGTACTGGAAATCGAATTCGAACTGGCCGTTGGCGTCCTCGTGGTCGAAGGAATACAGATCCCAGCCCAGGCCGTTGATGGCGGTGGCCATCTTGTCCAACCAGCCGAAGCTGTTGGTGAAGCCGCGCACGTCGTAACAAGACTTGGCCAGCTTGTCCTCGGGGTCGGGCACCGAGAGGCTGCCGTCCTCCCCTTGCTTGAGCAGGAAGATTTCACATTCGATGCCCAGGTTCATGCCGTAGCCCAACTTGGCGGCTTCGGCCAACTGGTTCTGCAGGGCGACCCGGGTATTGAGGGGATAGGGCTTGCCCTGGAAGTGGTTGTCCGAGGGAATCCAGGCGATCTTGGGCTCCCAGGGCAACTGGATCAGGCGGCTGAAGTCGGGGATGGAGGTCAACTCGTCGTCATTGGGGGCCTGGCCGAGGCCGTCCAGGGCATAGCCGGTATAGCGCTCGGAACCCTTGGCCATGTGGCCCAGGTGATGGATGGGAACGACCTTGGCCTTGGGCACGCCGTGGATGTCCACGTAGGCGCCGATGCAGTACTTGACCCCGTTGTCTGTCAGTTCCTGCTGCAGACGGGCGATATCTTCCTTGCTGGTCATGATGAATCCTTGATGATGAAGGTTGGGGAATTTCGTCAGGCCTGACTGAAATAGGAAAAATCCAGGGGCGGCGTTTCCACGCGGCCCCGGGTGATGAGTTCGGCGAGGTCGTCCACCAGCCACTGGAACCATTGCTCGCCTTTTTCCACCGTGGCGAGGCTGGGTTGGCCGGTGACGCCGTTGCGGCTGGTGCGGTTCACCGGATGGGCGAAGACGCAGCAGCCGGTGCGGTCCGGATCGTCGGCTTCCGTCAGCTTGTTAGGGCGCACACCCTCCGGGGCAATGGCCAGCATCAGGGACGTTTCGGCATCGTTGGCGTGCCAGTCGTCGCCATCGGCGGCGTGGAATTGTTTGACCCGGGCGCTGAGGCTAGCGGTGTTGATGACGGCCACCATCAGATCATCGTGTTCGGCCCGCAGCATTTCCAAGGCGCAACGCAGGGGGGCGGCATTGGTGACGTGGCCATTGACGATGAATAGGCGGCGCACGCCGCTGTGGTAGGCCCAATCGCCGATCTGCTTAACGAACTCGATCATGGCCACCGGGGTGACAGCGATGGTGCCGGGCCAGCGTCGGCTGTGGCCCAGGGAGCAGCCGTAGGGCAGGGGCGGCAGCATGGGTACGCGGGTTTGCGCGGCGACGGCCTCGCACAGTTTCTCGGCGATGACGGTATCCACGCCGCAGCCCAGGTGGGGGCCATGCTGCTCCGTGGCGCCCACGGGCAGGATGGCGGCATGGCCTACCGCCGCCAGCACGGCAGGCAATTCTTCCCAAGTGAGATCGCTCCAGCGCACGGTCTTTACTCCACGTTGTCGGTCACGTCGGTGAACCGGATCATGTGGT
Organism: Rhodocyclaceae bacterium; assembly: GCA_003963315.1. GTDB lineage: Bacteria > Pseudomonadota > Gammaproteobacteria > Burkholderiales > Rhodocyclaceae > AWTP1-18. Next base: position 7,865 of record RXJP01000035.1, read on the forward strand.
TGGGCAGCGTCGCCGCTTCGTCGGTGGTTTCTTCTTCCGTCGGCGGATGGATCAGGGTTTCCAGGCGGGCCTTGGTGGCACGGAACTCGGGGCCGTTGAACTGGCCCGGGCTGCGAGGACGGGGCACCGGCACTTCGATCACTTCCTGCACTTCCCCCGGATGGGGCTTGAGCACCAGGATGCGGTCGGCGAGGTAGATGGCTTCGTCCAGGTCGTGGGTGATGAAGAGCACGGTGATGTCGATGTTCTTCCAGATATCCAGCAGATGGCTTTGCATCTTGGCCCGGGTCTGGGCATCAAGGGCGCCGAAGGGTTCGTCCATCAACAGGATACGGGGCTGGTTCACCAGGGCGCGGGCGATGGCCACCCGCTGCCGCATGCCGCCGGAAAGCTGGTGGGGATAGGCGTCGGCGAATTTGGTCAGACCCACCAGATCCAACCAGGTGCGGGCCTGGGTTTCCGCCGAGTTGCGGCTGTAGCCGCTCATCTCCGGGCCGAACATGACATTGCCTTTGACCGTGAGCCAGGGGAACAGGGAGTAACCCTGGAACACCATACCCCGGTCGCGGCCCGGCCCTTTCACCGGCTTGCCGTCCAGCAGCACATCGCCGCTGCTGTGGCTTTCTAGCCCGGCGAGGATGCGGATCAGGGTGGACTTGCCGCAGCCGGAAGGGCCGATGACACAGACGAACTCGCGACGGCGCACCTGGAAGTTGAGGTCCCGCAAGGCTTCCGTTTCGCCTTGGGCGGAGCGATAACGCTTGTGCAGATTGCGCACTTCGAGGATGGTCTCGCGCTGATTGATGCGTTCAAAACGGGCGCGGACTTCGTCGGACTGGTCCAGATAACTGGGCAGGGCGATGGAGTGGAGTTGGCTCATGATGGATTCCTCACGCCCGCTCCCGGGAGCGATCCCAGGGGAAGAGTCTGCGTCCCAGGCGCTCCAGCAGCAGATCGCTGCCGAAGCCGATGATGCCGATGATGATGATGGCTGCGTAGACATTCTCGAAATGCTGGTAGCGGGCCTGCTGGGTGATGTACCAGGTGATGCCGGAACTGGTGCCGATCAACTCGGCGACAATGAGGTAGGTCCAGGCCCAGCCGAGGAGGATGCGCTGGTCGCGGTAAAGGTCCGGCAGGATGCCGGGCACCACCACCTTGGTGATCAGGCGCAGCCCCCGGGTGCCCAGGGTACGGGCGGCTTCGATGATGGTGCCGTCCAGTTTGCGGGTGGTGTTGGCAATCACCAGTACCTGCTGGAAAAAAGTGCCGATGACGATGATGGCGATCTTGGGGCCGTCATAGATACCCAGCACCGCCACCGCCAGGGCGCCGAAGGCGGGGGCGGGCAGGTAGCGGAAGAATTCGATGAAGGGTTCGTTGAGGCGTCCCAGGGCGGCATAGGTGCCGGAGAAGATGCCCAGGGGCACACCGGCGAGGGAAGACAGGACGAAGCCCCAGAAGATGATCTGGATGCTGTGCCACAGGCTTTGGTGCAGCCAGATGCCGTCCTTGCTTTCGGGAGCGGTGGTAAAGCCGGTGTAGAGCGCCTTCGCCACGCTATGGGGCGCCGGCAGGTAAATCGGGTTCGCGGGGTGGCCGCTGGGCAAGGCCAGGGCCTGGGATTTCATTTGGGAAGCTTGGTCGTCGAATTCATCGCGGTCCACCAGCATGCCGGACTGGAAGTAGTCCACGCCGCCGGGTTCATCCACCATGACTTTCGGGTGCCAGATGAAGGGCACATAACTGACCAGACACCAAACCAGGACCGGCAGCAGGAAGGACCCCGCCGTCAGCAAGGCACGGCGGCGACTTGCATCGCCTTCGGCCATCCATTGGGAAATTGCACTCATGAGACTCGGCCCTGGAATGGTGTTGGTTTTGCAGCGTGGCTCGAATTACTTGGCGTTGGTGAAAGAAGCGTCGAGATAGCTTTCGATCTTCTCCGGCTTTTTGTAGACCTGGTTCGCTACGTTGAACTGGTCGACAATTTTTGTGGAGCCGTAAAGGGTCTTGAAGCCGTCGCCCTTGACGTAAACCTTCTTGGCTTCTTCCAAGCCCAGCAAGTGGGTTCCCTTGAGCAGGGGCAGGTATTCCGCCGGGCTGACACCGGACTTGGCAGACATGATCTTCACCGCATCAGGCTGGGTCTTGGGGTCTTCGATATAAGCCACCACCTTGTCCCACAGCTTCACGACCTTCTGCCAATCGGCACGGCGGGCCTTGACGCTGGCGGGGTTGACGGCGAGCACGTCGTAGATCAGGCCCGGCTCGTCGGCGGAGGTATAGATGGGCTTGGAACCCGGCGCGGCCTTCATGGCCTCGCCGGAAATGGGCTGCCAGGCGCCGATGGCGGACACATCCTTGGCGGTAAGGGTCTGGGGCATTTCATTGGTCTTGGCGTTCACCAGGGTGACGTCGGATTCCTTCATGCCGGCCTTCTTCAAGCCATTGAGCAGCAGCAGGTGTTCCACCAGGCCCTGCTCCACCGCCACCTTCTTGCCCTTCAGGTCGGCGATGGATTTGATGCCGGGCTTGGCGACGATCATGTCGTTGCCGTTGGAGTAGTCGGTGAGCATCACCATCACGCTTTTGGCGCCGCCGGCACCGGTGACCAGGGCATCGCCGTTGGTCATGGTCACCGCGTCGATCTTGCCCGCGGCAAAGGCATCCATGGAAGCGGAGTAATCGAACCATTCGAACTTCACGTCCACGCCGGCTTCCTTGAACCAGCCCTTGTCGATGGCCACCTGCCAGGCCACCCAGCCCGGCCAATCGCTATAGCCGATCTTGAGGGGCCCCGCAGCTTGGGCGCTGCCTGCGGCGGTGAGGGAACAGGCAGCCGCCGCCAGGGGCAGCGCAAGACGAACCAACCAATGCTTCATGGAATTATTGCCAGTCTTCATGGTGCACTCCTTGAGTGTGGATTATTACTAAATTTAACAACAGTAATACTTTGCAGCTTTCCCATAAGCAGAAAAAGTGCCACTGGCAGCACATCCGGCCAAGTGGTTGATTTCTCGTAAAACCTTTTGATATCAGCGAATAGCCGTCATCGTGCCCAATGGCAAACAGGCCTTTTCTTGGTGCGAAGACGCACCAAGGCAGCCCACGACTTTGGGCGTTAACTCACAGGAAACAGGAAAAGCCCAGGCGGTATTTGAATGACACGGATGCAGGGTTTCCCCCTGCGCCTTCGCGTAAAATCGCGCCCTTTGCCACTTAGGGAGTATTGCCGTGCAACTCGTCTGCCTCGACCTGGAGGGCGTGCTCGTCCCCGAAATCTGGATTGAATTCGCCCAACGCACCGGCATCCCCGAACTGCGCCGCACCACCCGGGATGAGCCCGATTACGACAAGCTGATGAAGTACCGCCTGGACATCCTGGCCAGCAAGAAGCTGGGGCTGCCCGACATCCAGAAGGTGATCGCCGAGATGGGGCCCATGCCCGGCGCCAAGGCATTCCTCGACGACCTGCGGCAAAAATTCCAGGTCATCATCCTGTCCGACACCTTCTACGAATTCGCCATGCCCCTGATGCAGCAACTGGGCATGCCCACCCTGTTCTGCCACAAGCTGGAAGCGGATGCGAACGGCATCCTGGTGAACTACCACCTGCGCATGCCCAACCAGAAGAAGGAAGCCGTACAGCGTTTCAAGGAAATCAACTTCAAGGTGATCGCCGCCGGCGATTCCTACAACGACACCGCCATGCTGGGCGAGGCCCATGCCGGCATCCTGTTCCACCCGCCGGAGAACGTGATCCGCGAGTTTCCCCAATTTCCGGTGACCATGAACTACACCGAGCTGCGCGCCGAAATCGACAAGGCTTCGGCCCGCATCTAAGGTACCCTCACCGCCATGCATCGCGACCGCTTCTACACCCTCGCCGCTTCCTGTCCGGACCAGGTGGGCATCATCGCCCGGGTGACCGGCTTCTTCGCCGAGCACAAGGGCTGGATACTGGAATCCAGCTTCCACGCCGACGACGACGCGGGGCGCTACTTCATGCGCATCGAGGTCAAGGCCGATTCCCTCCCCTTCCTGCTGCCGGAGTTGCGCGAGCGCTTCCGTCCCCTGGCCGAGAGCCTGCAAATGGATTGGAAGATCAGCGACTCGGCGGTAAAGAAGCGGGTGGTGGTACTGGTCAGCAAGCAGGAGCATTGCCTCTACGACCTGCTGTCCCGTTGGCAAAGCAAGGAATTGGATATCGAGATCCCCTGCGTGATTTCGAATCACGATACCTTCAAGGGTTTCGTCGAATGGCACGGCATCCCCTTCCACCATATCCCGGTGACGGCGGACAACAAGACCCAGGCCTATGCCGAGGTGGAACGGATTTTCAAGGAAGTGGCCGGCGACACCATGGTGCTGGCGCGCTACATGCAGATCCTGTCGCCCGAGTTGTGCGCCGCCCATCCGGGACAAATCCTCAACATCCACCACAGCTTCCTGCCCAGCTTCGTCGGCGCAAAGCCCTATCATCAAGCCTACGAGCGCGGTGTCAAACTGATCGGCGCCACCTGCCACTACGTCACCGCAGACCTGGACCAGGGGCCTATCGTCGAGCAGGACGTGATACGCATTGACCACTCCGACTCCCCCGAGGACATGGTCCGCTACGGCAAGGACATCGAAAAGACCGTGCTAGCCCGGGGCCTGCGCTACCACCTGGAAGACCGGGTGCTGGTCCACGGCAACAAGACCGTCGTTTTCCGGTAGCGCGCACCCGTCATGAGGTCCTGGGAGGATATCCGGCAGCAACTGCTCCGCGAGGCCCGGGAGTATTTCGCCGACCTGCGGGAGATCCTGGACAGCCTCAAGCGAGTGGAAGGTTGGTTGACCCTGATCCTGCTGATCGTGACTTTTTTCGTGGTGATCTATTGGTTCATCACCGGCATGGGGTTCGACACCCGCAATTCCCTTTCCGGCACCTTGGGCTCCATGCGCCAGTGCAGTCCCATCTCCGACCGTAACGCCCTGTTCATCGCCCTGGATGGCGTCTGCATGATGCTGTTCGCGCTGTTCGCCCTGGGGGAAATGGTAGCCCTGCTGATGCGCATCAAGCAGGGACGGCCCGCCCAACCCCGAACCGTGGCAGCCCTGTCAGCCATGATGCTGGTGACCGGTGTCGCTGGCATCATCTACATGAAGAGCATCTGCTGAAGGGCAATACGCTCCCTAGGCAAGGATCTACGGCGCACCACATCATCCGCGTCACGCAACATAGGGGCTGGCTAGGGCAGCATAGATCGTAGCCACGCGCATTCATCCCATCAATGCCTTGGCGCTCCGTCCAATGATTAGCCCAACTTGCCGGTGACGCAAATAAGCCCTGACCGGCATACACAAAACAAATCTTGCCCAAAACAAAACGGCCGCCCGAAGGCGGCCGTTTCTTTTACAGCCCCGCAGAGGGGGCCGTCTTGAAGCTTAGGAGTGGTAGGCAGACTCGCCGTGGGACGAAATGTCGAGGCCTTGGCGCTCTTCGTCTTCCGGAACCCGCAGACCCACCATCAGGTCGGCGATCTTGAAGGCGATGAAGGCACACACCGCGGACCAGACAACCGACACGCCGACAGCCTTGGCCTGGATGATGAACTGATCCAGGATGGCGCCGTAGCCGGGCTTCATGGAGAACCAGTCGGCATAGAAGCCGGGGCCGCCAAGGTCGGGGGCGTTGAAGATGCCGGTCATCAGGGCGCCGAAGATACCGCCCAGGGCATGCACGCCGAACACGTCCAGCGCGTCGTCAGCGCCGATCATCCGCTTCAGGCCGGTGACGCCCCAGAAGCACAGGGGGCCGACCAGGATGCCGATGGCGAAGGCGCCGGGGATGCCAACGTTGCCAGCAGCGGGGGTGATGGCCACCAGGCCGGCAACGGCACCGGAAGCAGCACCCAGCATGGAAGGCTTACCCTTGAGCATCCACTCGGTGAACATCCAGGTCAGCACGGCGAGGGCGGTGGCAAGGTAGGTGTTCATGAAGGCCAGGGCGGCGGAGCCGTTGGCTTCCAGGGCGGAACCGGCGTTGAAACCGAACCAGCCGAACCACAGCAGGGAAGCGCCGATCATGGTCATGGTCAGGCTATGGGGAGAGAAGGCTTCCTTGCCGTAGCCCAGGCGCTTGCCCAGCAGGAAGGCGCCCACCAGACCGGCGACACCGGCGTTGATGTGCACCACGGTGCCGCCGGCGAAGTCCAGGGCACCCCATTGCCAGAGCAGGCCGGCAGTGCTATTGACCTTGTCCACCACGTCAGCGGAGGTATAGGCATCGGGGCCGGCCCAGAACCACACCATGTGGGCGATGGGCAGATAGCTGATGGTGAACCAGATGACGGAGAAAATCAGGATGGCGGAGAATTTGATCCGCTCCACCAGGGCACCGAACACCAGACACACGGTAATCGCCGCGAACGTGGCCTGGAAGGCAACGAAGACGATTTCGTACATCGGGGTAGCCTTGCTGAAGGTTGCGCCCAAAGAGAAGTTGCCGGTCGCCGGATCAAACAGTCCCTTCAAGAACAGTCGATCAAAGCCACCGATAAAGGCGTTACCTTCGGTAAAGGCAAGGCTATAGCCGTAGACAGACCAGAGCACGGTGATCAGGGAGAACACCACGAACACCTGCATCAGCACCGACAGCATGTTCTTGCTGCGCACCAGGCCGCCGTAGAACAGGGCCAGGGCGGGCACGGACATCAGCAGCACCAGGGCGGTGGACAGCAGCATCCACGCAGTATCGCCCTTGTTGGGGACGGGTGCGGGAGCGGCGGGAGCAGCAGCATCGGCGGCAGGTGCAGCAGCCGGGGCGGCAGCAGGTGCAGCAGCGGCGGGAGCAGCAGCAGGAGCGGACGCAGCAGGTGCGGCTTCAGCGGGTTTTTCGTCCGCCCAGGCCACACTTGTAAAGCCGACGGCCAAGGCCATCAGCACGGAAGCAATTATCTTTTTCATATTGGTTGTTCCCCTTAGAGAGCTTCTTCGCCGGTTTCACCGGTACGAATACGGATGACCTGCTCCACATCGAATACGAAGATCTTGCCGTCGCCGATCTTGCCGGTGCTGGCGGACTTTTCGATGGCCTCGATCACTTGGTCAAGAATGTCGTCACGGATAGCCGCCTCGACCTTGACCTTGGGGAGAAAATCAACGACATACTCGGCGCCACGGTACAACTCGGTGTGGCCTTTTTGCCGACCGAACCCCTTGACCTCGGTGACGGTGATGCCCTGCACGCCCACGGCGGCCAGAGCCTCGCGCACCTCGTCAAGCTTGAACGGCTTGATGATGGCGGTTACCAGTTTCATGATTTGAGTCCTTTGGAAGGGTTTATATAGTTTTGGATTCCCACCGACGCCGGCCGGGTCGCCGGTGGGAGATACTGCTACATCAGACGACGAGACTTAGAAAGTCTTCAGGAAAGACAGGTAGAAAGTATCCCGAGCAACGTTCTTGAAGCCAGAAGTAGGAATGGTCTGATTGCTGCCGCTACCGTTGGTACCCCAGCAATAGGGATTCGTAGTGCTGCCACCAGTGCTGTTACAGCTACCGCTATCCACATTCGTAGCGGAATAAGTCAGCCCAACCACGCCGAAACCGACATCTTTGGTCACGCCGATATTCCAGTCAGAGTAAGAAGCGGATTTCAGGGCACCAACCGGAACTGATTTTTCAACGTTCTGATGACCAACGTGACCGGAGACACCCCAGCCATCGCCCAGATCATAGGCAGCATTCAGTTCAACATAGTCAGAACCACGGGTCTTCTGATCGAAAGCGGTGCCACCATACCAACCAATAAAGTAGGGGGACACGGCGTAAGAATAGCGTGCAGTCAGCCACTTCCAAGTGACGGCACCGCGCAATTCGGTAGTGTTGGGATTAGCCAGACCGCCGGAAATATAGTCACCGTGATTGGGATAGATGTAGGAGATAACGCCCACATCGTAGCTCCAATCAGGATTGATAGTGCCTTTATAGCCACCGTACAAATCCCACTCCATGGATCCTTTGCCCAGCCAATCCTTAACCCAAGAAATGGAAGAAGCCCAAGTACCGACATAGAAGCCATTGGAGAAAGCGTAATCAATACCACCCTGAATGGCGGCGTCGCCATGGGTCTGGCTCACGCCACGGAACAGATAATCGGAAACCACACCCACGTTAAAGGTCAGGGGGGAGGGGGGAGGAGCATCCTCAGCGAATGCGGACAGAGCGGGGGCTGCCAGCACGCTGGCGATTGCGACGGACAAAAGTGTCTTTTTCATTTTGCTTGCATCTCCTAGAAATAAAAAACAACGAAATACCTAGTGCAGGTAGTGTGCCAACCTTGCATTTTCTTTACAGAACAATGTGTTAAATATTTTTGTCAGACTTACGACAGCACTCGCGCACCAAACTGGCTGACGGACTGGAAATTTATGCACCACATTAATGCACAAATTGACCTCCGAATTTGCTGCATTGCAGCCCATGCTAGACTTTGGATTCTTAAGAATCAAGGATAACGTCATGAATGCAGGCAAGTTTCTCGATGAAGCCAGCGCCCGTTTAAGCCAGATATTCGCTGCCGGCCCGGCGGCGGATATTGAAAAAAACATCAAGGCGGCATTGGGCAGCATCTTCACCCGTATGGAACTGGTGACGCGGGAAGAATTCGATGTGCAGAAGGAAGTGCTGGCGCGCACCCGGGAAAAACTGACGCAAATGGAAGCCCGCTTGGCGGAATTGGAAAAGCGCTAAGCCGCTCCGCCCGTCGCCCAACGCTCTCATGTCCCTCGCCGTCCTCCGTAGCCGTGCCTTGACCGGCATGCAGGCGCTGGAAGTCGCCGTTGAGGTGCATCTCGCCCCTGGGCTGCCCGCCTTCAATCTGGTGGGACTGCCGGATACCGAAGTCAAGGAGTCCCGGGATCGCGTGAGGGCGGCGATCCAAAATTGCCGCTTTGAATTTCCCGCCCGGAAAATCACGGTCAACCTGGCACCTGCCGACCTGCCCAAGGGCGCAGGACATTTCGACCTGCCCATCGCCTTGGGCATCCTGATCGCTTCCGGCCAAGTACCCGCCGAGCATCTGAACGACTACGAATTTGCCGGCGAATTGTCCCTGACCGGCGAGCTGCGTCCGATCAGGGGCGCCTTGGCCATGAGTCTTGCCGCCGGTCGTTTCGGCCGATCTTTGATGTTGCCCCCGGAGAGCGCAGCGGAAGCCGCCTTGGCGCGAGATACCGTCGTGCTACCTGCAAGCACGCTGCTCTCTGCTTGTGCCCATCTGAGCGGCGCGGACCACTTGGCGGCGGCGAAGACGGAACCATCCACCGTCGCACCGGGCTATCCGGACCTCGCCGAGGTACGGGGACAAAGCCAGGCCAAACGCGCCCTGGAGGTGGCGGCCGCGGGCGGCCATTCCCTCCTGATGAGCGGCCCACCGGGCACCGGCAAATCCATGCTGGCGAGCCGCTTTCCGGGCTTGCTGCCACCGATGGAGGAACAGGAGGCCTTCGAGGCCGCGGCAGTGCAGTCCCTGGCCGGGAGCTTCCGGCTTGAGAGCTGGGGCCGGCGTCCTTTCCGCAGCCCCCACCATTCCGCCTCCGCTGCGGCGCTGGTAGGCGGCGGCAGTACGCCCCGCCCGGGGGAGATTTCCCTAGCCCATGGCGGCGTGCTGTTTCTGGACGAGTTGCCGGAATTCGACCGGCGTGTGTTGGAAGCCCTGCGGGAACCCCTGGAAAGCGGCACCATCTGCGTGTCCCGGGCGGCGCGCCGGGCCGATTTTCCTGCCCGCTTCCAATTGGTCGCGGCCATGAATCCTTGCCCCTGCGGCTATCTGGGTCACCCCAGCGACAAATGCCGCTGCACGCCGGACCAGGTAGGGCGCTACCGTAGCCGCCTATCTGGGCCGCTGCTGGACCGGGTAGATTTAATGATAGAAGTCCCCGCCGTCAGCGAAGCCGAACTGCGCCAGGGCAAGCAGGGCGAATCCTCCGCCTTCGTACAAAGCCGGGTGATCGCGGCGAGGAACGTTCAGCAACAACGTCAACAAATGAGTAATGCCCTGCTCGGCCCGGATGGCATCGATGCCCATTGCAGGCCCGACGAAAAGGGAGCGGCCCTGCTCGCCCAGGCCATGGATAGGCTGCAACTTTCCGCCCGCGCCTATCACCGCATTCTCAAGGTCGCCCGCACCATCGCCGATCTGGCCGCCAGCGAAAAAGTCGGTGCGGCCCATGTCGCCGAAGCCATCCAATATCGCCGCGGCCTGCACGAGGCCTGATCACCCTTGCCCATCAGCGCCGGTCTCCTGCCCTTTCTGCTGGCCGCCCTTGCGGCCATCGGCCCGCTGTCGGTAGACACCTACCTACCGGCGTTCCCGGCCATTGCCGAGGCCCTGCACGCCACGCCGCTCCAGGTGCAGCAGTCCATGACGGCCTACCTGATCACCTTCTGTCCACTCATGCTGTGGCACGGCGCCATCGCCGACGCGGTGGGACGGCGCAGGGTCATCCTCGCCGGCTTGGCGCTCTATGCGGCGGCTTCGCTCTTCTGTGTCTTCGCCACCCGGATCGAAATGCTCTGGCTCGGCCGTGCCCTGCAGGGGCTGGCCGGCGGCGTAGGCGGCGTGGTGGGCCGCGCCATCATCCGCGACCGTTTCCAGGGCGCCGCCGCGGTACGGCAGATGGCCCATGTCTCCATCATTTTCGCCGCCGCCCCGGCGGTCGCCCCGGTCATCGGCGGCTGGCTCTTGGTGGGGTTCCAATGGCATGCCATTTTCGTTTTCCTCACCCTCTATACCCTGCTGCTACTTTTGGCCTGCGTCCTTTGGCTGCCGGAAACACTCACCATCGAACATCGCCACAGCCTCCATCCCCGTGCCCTATGGCAAGGCTATCGGGAGGTGCTGGGCAATCCCGCTTTCCTCAAGATCAGCATCGCCACGGCTTTCTTTATGAACGGGCAGATGCTTTACATCATGTCCTCGCCCATCTTCCTGATGCGGCACTTGGGCCTCTCGCCCCAATCGTTCTATTGGCTGTTCGTGCCGGTTATCATGGGCATGGTAACGGGCAACGTGCTGTCCTCCCGCCTGGCGGGCAAGCTGCGAGTGGATCGGGTGGTGGCCCTGGGCATTGTCATCGTGCTGGCAGCGGCGACGGGCAACGTTGTGCTCAATGCCTTCATGGTCGCCCGCCTGCCTTGGGCCGTGGTCCCCATGATGATCTACGCGGTAGGCCTGTTTACCGCCTTCTCCGGACTGCAACTGATGGCGTTGGACATGTTCCCGGCGCGGCGCGGCATGGCGTCCAGTTGCCAGAGCTTCATCGTCACGCTGGGCATGGGCCTCACCGCCGGTGTGGCAGCGCCGCTGTTGTGGGACTCCACCCTGCACTTGGCGGGCGGCATGGCCATCTACTGCTGTCTGGGACTGGCCTTCTATCGCTGGGCCAGGGCCGCGCTAAAACAGGCTGAACAACATCTCCCCTGACAGCACGATCAACACCCCGGCAAAAATGCGTTTCAACGTCGCCACCGGCAAGCGGTGGGCCAACGTGGCACCCAACGGGGCCGCGACCACACTGGGCAAGACCAACATAGCCAAAGCGGGCAAGTAGATATACCCCAGGCTATTGCTGGGCAGGGCGTCCGCTCCGTAACCGCCTACCATGTAACCCACGGTGCCTGCCAAAGCGATAGGCAGGCCGAGGGCGGAGGAAGTGCCGATAGCGTGGTGCATCTTGACGTTGCACCAGGTCATGAAGGGCACCGACAGGGATCCGCCGCCGATGGCCACCAAAGAGGACACCCCGCCGATACCGGCGCCCACCCCGAACATCCCCAGGGGACCGGGCAATACGCGGGCCGGTTTGGGCTTGGCATTGATGATCATCTGAATCGATACATAAGCCATGAACAGCACGAAGAAAATGGCCAGGGCCTGGGTAGACACGTGGCTCACCACCTGGGCGCCAAGGAAGGTGCCCAACAGGATGCCCGGCGCCATGGCGCGCACAATGGGCCAGAGCACGGCACCGTGGCCGTGGTGGGCACGCAGGCTGGAAATGGAGGTAAACACGATGGTGGCCAGGGAGGTGCCCAAGGCCAGGTGCATCACATGCTCGACGGGAAAGTGTTGCGCGGTGAACAGCACGGCCAGCACCGGCACGATGATGCCGCCGCCGCCGACTCCCAACAATCCCGCAAAAAAACCGGCAAGGGCGCCGAGGGCCGCATAGGCCAATAACCAAGTCGTCATTTGAGCAGCTTCTGAGTGATGAATTTCCATTCCGCCGGATCCACCGGCGTGATGGAGAGGCGATTGCCTTTTTGCAGTATGCGCATGTTCTCAAGCTCGGGGTGGGCACGCAATTCCGCCAGGCCGATCAGCCGGGTCTTTTCGGTGATGCGCACATCCACATTCATCCAGCGCGGGTTTTCCTGTGTGGATTTGGGATCGAAATAATGGCTCTCGGGATCGAACTGGGTGCGGTCCGGGTAGGCCTTCGTCGCCACTTCCGCCAAGCCGGCAATGCCCGGCTCGGGGCAGGAGGAGTGATAGAAGAACACCTTGTCCCCCACCGCCATCTGGTCGCGCATGAAATTACGCGCCTGGTAATTGCGCACCCCCCACCAATCCACGGTCTGGTTAGGCATGGCCAACACGTCATCGATGCCAACCACGGAGGGTTCGCTTTTCATCAGCCAATAACGGGGCATGGTTCCTCCAAAAACAAAAAAGCGCTGAAGTCCATTCAGCGCCATATCAAACCCAAACACACAATCGAGCGTAGCGAGCTAACCAGTCACCTCCCCCAAGGGGAGGCCGGGAGGGGTAGTTTGACTGCCCCGCTAGCGGGGGAAACCAATATCGTCCCTGGAAGAACGATATTGGTTTCCCCCGCCTGTGCCGTTAGGCCGCTATCCTGAACCTGGGTTCAGGGGGGCTGCGTTCCTGCTGCATCAGGTTCACCCGGAGAAGGGCGATCACAACAGCAGCGTCTAGGGTCGGCAACCATGTCTTGCGACATTGGTTCAAGGAAATTTACAGCCTTGGCGAACACCGCAGGGGAAAACCGGGGAAACCCAGCCGGCACGGCCTTGGAATCAGAACAGGTCTTCCTGTTTCGTCTCCGCCAGGGCCTTGTCCAACTTGGCTTCGATGCCAGCGATTCTACGCCGCAACGCCCCAGCGTCAACGTGGCCCGTCTCGTTTTCCACCACCGGCGCAGGGGCGGCCAGGGCATTGGCGCGCAACAGGTCGTGGGCCAGATTGAGGGCCACCATCACCGCCAGTTTTTCGCCATTGCTGCGGGTCTTGTCCGCCACTTCGGCCATGCGTTCGTCCAACAGCTTCACCGCAGCATGCAGGGCCTCCCGCTCTTCTGGCGCACAGGACACCCGGTAGTCCTTGCCTTGGATAGTGATATCGAGGGAATTCGAGTTCGCCACAGTCATGCCTCCGGCAACTTGTCCCGCAGCACTTCAAGGCGGGCACGCGCGGCATCCATCTTGTCCGCGAGGGATTGCTTCTCGGACTCCAGTACGGCCATCCGGCTGCGCAGCGCCAAATTCTCCTCATGCAGCGAGTCGCACAAGGCCAGCACCCGGTCCACCTTCTGATCCAGGGGTTCAAAGAAATCGGGGTCAAGGTTCATAACGAAAGTTTGTTGGAAATTCCCTTTATGGTCAAGGCATGAGACCTCGATTTTCAGGTAATCACTGAAGTCAGACCAGGAAAACAGGTGGGGGCCGGGCAGGTTCAAGCCCCCTTTTGCTACAATCCGCCCCCTGTTCGAGGTGCCCACGCCGATTTTCTTCGGTCAGGGTGAAACGGGAAGCAGGTGAAAGACCTGCGCTGCCCCCGCAACGGTAAGGAAGTGCGGAACCATCAAGACGCCACTGGGTGCCATCCAAAATGCGCCCGGGAAGGCGATGGTTCAAGACTTCCAAGCCCGGAGACCGGCCACGGACATTCGTATGAATCGCTGCGGGAGGGCAGTGGTCGGCGCATTCGTCTGCTCCGAAACTCCTTTTGCTGCGATTCCCTGTCCAATCCACTGGCAGCGGGGACGCTTGCCGGGAAAAGGAGTATCCATGTTCCATCCATCCATCAAGCCCACTGCGGCAGCTATCGCCGTACTTACCGCCTTCCAAGCATGCGCTGCTGACGCGGAGCCCTCCCTGACGAATGTCGTCGTGACCGCAAATCGCCAACCCACCCGAGTCGACCGGGTGCTTGCCGACGTCACCACGCTGAATCGGGAGGATATCCAATCCTCTGGCTACGGCTCACTTGAATTGCTCTTGGCGGCCCAGCCTGGCGTCGAGTATTCGGCCACCGGCGGCGCCGGACAACCCGCGTCCATTTTCCTCCGCGGCGCAAACGGGAATCACACATTGGTGTTGCTCGACGGGGCTCGCATCAATTCCGCCACTTTGGGTACCGCCGCGATTAGCGCCATTCCCCTTGCCGCCATCGACAGGATCGAAATCCTGCGCGGTCCCGCCTCCAGCCTGTACGGCGCCGACGCCATTGGTGGTGTGATCCAGATATTCACTCGCAGCGGCGGTGATACGCCCTACTTCAGCGCCTCCTACGGCATGGGCAACCGGAATGCGAGCGCCGCCGAAGTCGCCGGCGGCGGAAGATTCGGCGATTGGTCTTTGTCCATGGACGCCAGCCAATCCCGTACCGATTCAGTCAATGCCATCAACCATCCTGATGCCCGCTGGGCCACCCTGTTCTTCACCACTGATCCCTACAATCCCGACCGGGATGGTTTCCGCAACGACAGCGTAAGCGCCCGGGTCGGCTACCGCATCAATCCCGACCATCAAGTCGGCATCAACGTATCCCGCTTCTGGGGATTGGTCCGCAAGGACGCCACCCAGTGCGACCTGGCCACCGGCTTGGTCTGTACCGCCAACTTCGACTCCCGCACCGCCCAGGCGGTGCAGACCACGTCGGCCTACTGGCGTGGTCAGTTGTCCCAGGACTGGACCAGCACCTTGCGACTGGATCGCAGCGAGGATGACCAACGGGACTATCGCTTCGATCCGGCCACCCTGCGGGAACCGCGCAGCGCCTTTGCCACCACCCAGCACCAACTGTCCTGGCAGAACGACCTGCGCCTTGGCCCCGGAAAGTTACTGCTGGCCGCGGAAGAGCTTCAGCAGAAAATCGCGGCCAACTCCACCTATGTGCAGAAAGAACGGACCATCCGTTCCTTGCTGGCGGGCTACGACGCTTGGTATGGGCCCCATGGCGTCCAGATAAATGTCCGCCAGGATGACAACACGCAGTTCGGCACGAAAACCACCGGCGGCGTGGCATACGCCTATCAGCTCTCCCCGGCATGGCGTGCACAAGGCGGCGTCAAGACGGCGTTCAAGGCCCCCTCCTTCAATGACCTCTACTTCCCCCGGGACCCCCTCTTCGGCGGCGGCAACCCCAACCTGAAGCCGGAAAAATCCACCTCCACCGAAGCTGGCCTGACCTACACGCAGGGAGACCACCGCCTCGGCGTCACGGTATACCGCAACAAGGTGAGCAATCTGATCGAATGGCGCCCCGACCTCGCCGTCGGTCCCTTCTTCTGGACGCCGCAAAACATCAGCCAAGCACTATTGCGTGGCGCCACCCTGACCTATGACGGCACCCTGGCGGACTGGTGTTTCCGCGCTTCCCTAGATCTGCAAAATCCTATCGACATGGAGCGCAACGTCACCCTCAACAACCGGGCCAGGGCCACGGCCAAACTCCAGGCTGACCGCCAGATCGGCGCTTGGAATATTGGCGCCGGCTTTCTCGCCGTCGGCGCCCGCCACGAGGACGACAGTTTCAGTGCCGCCACCCCTGCCGACCGGCGCGACCGCCTGGGGGGCTATACCCTGGCGAATCTATCCGTCCAGTACGCGGTAGACAAGAATTGGAGCGTTTTCGGCCGCGCCACCAATCTCTTCGACAAACGTTACGAGCCCCGTTTCAACTACAACAGCGAAGGCGCGGGATACTTCGTCGGTGTCCGTTATCAAATGAAATAATCCAATCCATGCCAAGCCGACGCCGCGCCCTTGCCGTTCTCCTCGCCCTCGCCCTTCTGGCGGGCGTGAGCGTGGCAGTGGCTTTGGTGGCGGGCAGCATTCCGGTGACGTTCGCCGATCTGTTGCCCGCCTTGGGTAGCGGGTCGGACAGTACCGCGACGGAAGTAATCCGCGGCCTGCGCCTGCCCCGGGCGGTGGGCGCCTTCGCCTGCGGCGGCTTGCTGGCCCTGGCCGGGGCGCTGATGCAGGTGCTGTTGCGCAACCCCCTGGCCGACCCTTATGTGCTGGGCATTTCCGGCGGTGCGGCGGTGGGCGCCCTGGCCGCCATGTTGGCGGGATTGGCCCTCGCCTTCGTCAACCTGTTCGCCTTTGCCGGCGCCTTCACCGCCATGGCCCTGGTGTTCGGCCTGGCCCACGGCGACAACAGTTGGACCCGTACCAGACTATTGCTCACCGGCGTCATCATCGCCGCCGGCTGCGGCGCGGTGGTGGCGCTGATCCTTTCCATCGCGCCGGAAACCCGGCTGCGCGGCATGCTGTTTTGGCTGATGGGCGATGCCGGCCAGATCAGCAACCCCTGGCCGGCCCTGGCCTTGCTCGTGGCCGGCATCGCCGCTGCGCTGCCCTTTGCCCGGGAACTCAACCTACTCAGTCGGGGCGACACCCTGGCCCAGTCGCTCGGCGTATCCGTCCCGCGCATCAAACGCATCGTCTATGCCCTGGCCTCCCTGTTCACCGCCGTGGCCGTCACCACCGCCGGCAGCATCGGCTTCATCGGCCTCGTGGTGCCGCACCTGATGCGCATGGCCGTGGGCAACGACCAGCGCCTGTTGTTGCCGGCCTCGGCCCTGGCCGGCGGCAGCCTGCTGGTACTGGCGGACACCCTGGCCCGCACCTTGGTGGCGCCCCAGCAATTGCCCGTGGGGGTGCTCACCGCCCTGCTCGGCGTGCCGGTGTTCCTCTTCCTCCTTGGCCGCCAACCGGGAGGACGTTCGTGAGCGCCCTCCTCACCACTTCCGGCCTGCGCATCAGCATCGCCGGCCATCCGGTTTGCGACGCCTTGGATTGGCAAGTAGTCCGTGGGCAGCATTGGGCCGTGCTCGGCCGCAACGGCGCCGGCAAGTCCACCCTGCTCCACACCCTGGCCGGCCTGCGCCATGCCGACCAGGGCCGCATCCTCATGGATGGCGAATCCCTTGATGCAATCCCGCCCCGGGATCTGGCCCGGATACGGGGCATCCTGCCCCAGCGCCAGCTCGACCCCTTCGCCTCCACCGTGCTGGAAACCGTGCTCGTCGGCCGCCACCCCCATCTGGGCCGCTGGGACTGGGAGTCGGCGGAGGATCGCCGCATCGCCCTGGCGGCCCTGGAAGAAACCGGACTGAAAGACCTCGCCCAGCGGGACGTGCTCACCCTGTCCGGCGGCGAACGACAACGCCTGGCCATCGCCCAACTGCTTGCCCAACAGCCGCGCCTGATGCTGCTGGACGAACCCCTGACCCACCTCGACCTCAACCACCAGGTCGCCCTCATGGACCTGATGCGGCGCCAGGCTGGCAGCGGTACCGCCGTGGTGTCGGTGCTGCACGACCCGGGCTTTGCGGCACGCTACTGCGACCACGTCCTGCTGCTGTTCGGCACCGGCACCTGGCTGGCGGGACCGACGGCGGAGGTGCTCACCGCGACGAATCTTTCCTGCCTCTACGGCCACACCCTCCACGAACTCACCGACGCCGGCGGTCAACGCTGGTTCGTTCCCGCTTGATGGAAAAAGATATCGACAGCCGACACAAAGCCCGCATGGCCCGCAAGAAAGCGGTGGTGGACGACCACATCGCCGCGGCCCAGATTGAACGCGGCGTGGTGCTCATCAACACCGGCAACGGCAAGGGCAAGTCCTCCGCCGCCTTCGGCGTGCTGGCCCGCGCCCTCGGCCACGGACAGCAGGCGGCCGTG
Organism: Rhodocyclaceae bacterium; assembly: GCA_003963315.1. Taxonomy (GTDB): domain Bacteria; phylum Pseudomonadota; class Gammaproteobacteria; order Burkholderiales; family Rhodocyclaceae; genus AWTP1-18. The sequence goes on from RXJP01000035.1 coordinate 25,853, forward strand.
GTCCAGTTCGTCAAGAGCCGCACCGACACCGGCGAAGAAGCCCTCTTCAGCCGCCTGCCCGGCGTGCGCTGGCATGTGATGGGGGAAGGCTTCACCTGGGAAACCCAGGACCGCCACCGCGATACCGTGGCCGCCCGGGCCGCCTGGGATTTGGCTTGCCAGTATCTAAAAGACACGGACATCCGCCTGCTGATCCTGGACGAAATCACCTACGCCTTCAAATACGGCTGGCTGGACCTTAACGACGCCATCGCCGCGCTCAAGGCCCGGGCACCCATGCAACATGTCATCCTCACCGGCCGCGGCGCGCCCCAGGGCTTGATCGACGTGGCCGACACCGTCAGCGAAATCAACGACATCAAGCATGCCTACCAGGCCGGCGTGAAAGCCATGCCGGGCCTGGACTTCTAACCATCTCCCGCGGCAGCGGCTTATAAGGCCAGACCATGGAACAGCGCTTTCCCGATGCCGATGTGGATGCGGTATACCGTGCCATCCACCAACGCCGCGACATCCGCGAATTCGTTCCCGGCGCCTTGCCAGATGGCCTGCTGCAACGGCTGTACGCTGCCGCCCATGCCGCTCCCTCGGTGGGCTATATGCAACCCTGGCGCCTGCTGCACATCAGCGATGCCGCGCTCAAGGGCGCCATGGCGGACATCGTCGAAGCGGAGCGGCAGCGTACTGCCGCCGCCCTGCCCAGCCGCGCCGCGGAATTCCTCAAGCTCAAGGTGGAGGGATTGCGTAGCTGCGCCGAGATCGTGGTGGTGGCGCTGATGGATGGCTGCGACAAGCATATCTTCGGCAAGCGCACCCTGCCGGAAATGGCCCTGGCCTCCGCCGCCTGCGCCATCCAGAACATGTGGCTCGCGGCACGGGCGGAGGGTATCGGCATCGGCTGGGTGTCCTTCTTCGAGCCGGCCGACTTGGCCGCACTGCTGCACATGCCGGAAGGGGCGAAACCCATCGCCATCCTCTGCATCGGCCCCGTCGCCGAATTTCCTGCACAGCCTTTGTTGGAAACCCTGGGCTGGGGTACGCGGCTGACCAAGGAACAGTTCGTTTTCGAAAACACCTGGCCGGCAGACGCCCTGCCGACGCCTACCGCTTATTGAGCGGGCCGGAGCAAGGGCCGGTCCGCCACCGCTGGCCACGGTCCAACCACAGCTATTTCCGTCGCTTGCCGCGGGCGTTTTCGAGCTGGGCGCAGAGTTGCGTTGCGCCTTCCAGGATGCGTGGCGTGTGGCGCTGGATCAGGTCCGGCGGCACGAAATAGAGGTTGTCCCGTTTCACCGCGGTCATCGCGCCCCAGCGCCGCCAGTCATCCAGCCATTCGGGCCGGGATTCATCCATGCCGCTGGCGACGATGGCTTCAGGATCGGCGGCGATGACGCTTTCCACGCTGACGGTGGGCGCCAGCAATGGGAGGTCGGCAAATACGTTACGGCCGCCGCAGAGGCGCAGCACATCGCTGATGATCTGCTTGCCGTTCACCGTCATCAGCGGCTGCTTCCATATTTCGTAGAACACGCTGACTGCGGGCCGCTGGCTGTATTGCCGGCCCAGCTCCCCATAGCGGGCCCGGAAACGGCCCGCTTCGGCATTGGCAACACCCTCCGTGCCGGCCAGGCGGCCGTAGCGCTCGATGTCGCGGGGAATATCCTCGATGCGGTTGGGCTGGGTGACATAGACCGTCAGCCCCAGCGCCCTGAGCTTGGTGAGCTCCGCCGGCGCATTGCCGCTTTCCCAGGCCACCAGCAAGTCGGGCTTGAGGGCGGCGATGGCTTCCAGGTCGAGCCGGGCGTAAGAGCCGACGCGGGGGATTTTCTTGGCGGCGGCAGGATAGTTGCTGTATTCCACGGCCCCCACCAGCTTGTCGCCGGCGCCGGCGGCGAACAGCACTTCCGTGACATGGGGCGCCAGACTGACGATACGCTTGGCGGGGGCCGCCAGACGGATCACGGCACCGCTGTCGTCGTTGACTTGGACGTCGGCGGCGGCTGTCTGCGCTAGCAGTACACAGGCGGCGGCAAGGAATAGCCGCGCCGCAAAACCTGAAACCGTAACCCCTCCTGTCCTCCCCCCTTCGACCAAGCTCAGGACAGACTTATCAGGGGAGGGACCTACTGCCTCAAGGTTCGCTATTCGAACTCCCCCCTGACAAGGGGGGCTGGGGGGGGTAACCGGCGTCGCAAACAACCGGAGCCTCACGGCAACAATACGGTGCCGCCGGTGGTCCGCCGTTCCGCCAAATCGAGTTGCGCCCGCCCGGCCTCGCGCAGGGGATAGGACTGGCCCACCTCGATCTTCACCTTGCCGCTGGCGATCACCGCGAACAGATCCGCCGCCATGGCCAACAGGGCTTCCCGCTTGCGGGTATAGGTGAATAGGGTGGGACGGGTCAGGAAGAGGGAACCGCGCTTGGAGAGTTCCAGGGGGCTGATGGGCGGCACGGGTCCGGAGGCGTTGCCATAGGTGACCATCATGCCCAGGGGACGCAGGCTGTCCAGGGAATCAAAGAAGGTGTCCTTGCCGATGGCGTCGTACACCACGGCCACGCCTTCGCCGTCGGTCAGCGCCTTCACCTGTTCCGGCAATTTGCCTTCGCCGAGGACGAGGACATGGTCGCAGCCGTAGCGCTTGGCCAGATCCACCTTGGACCGGGAGCCCACGGTGCCGATCACCAAGGCGCCCAGGGCCTTGGCCCACTGGGCGGCGATCATGCCGACACCGCCGGCAGCAGCATGGATCAGCACCGGGTCGCCGGCTTGCACCTGGTAGGTTTGCCGCAGCAGATACTGGGCGGTGAGGCCGCGCATCAGGCCGGCAGCCGCCACCTGGAAAGGAATGGCGTCGGGCAGCTTGAGCAGCAGGTCGGCGGCCAGGGTACGCACTTCGGCATAAGCGCCGAGGGGGCTGCTGGCATAGGCGACCCGGTCGCCCACAGCGAATTCACTGACGCCAGCGCCCACGGCGGTAATGATGCCGGCCCCTTCCTGACCCAGGCCGGTGGGCAAGGGTGTGGGATACAGGCCGGTGCGGACGTAGATGTCGATGAAGTTGAGGCCCACGGCCTCCTGCTTCAGGGTGACCTCACCGGGGCCCGGGGGCGGCACATCCACTTCTTCCCATTGCAGGACTTCCGGGCCGCCGGTGGCGTGCAATCGAATGGTGCCGGCCATGGTGTTATTTCCCGGCGTTGTGGTTGGCGTCCACCACCGCCAGGGCCGTCATGTTCACCAAGCGGCGGACGGAAGCGGTGGGCGTGAGGATATGCACCGGCTTGGCGGCGCCGAGCAGGATCGGGCCCACGGTGATGCCGCCGGAAGCCACAGTCTTCAGCAGGTTGAAGGAGATATTGGCCGCATCCAGGTTCGGCATGATGAGCAGATTGGCGGCGCCCTTGAGCACCGAGTCGGGGAAGAGTCGGCTGCGGGTGGCTTCGTCCAGGGCGGCGTCGGCGTGCATCTCGCCATCCACCTCCAGTGAAGGCGCACGGGCGGCAATCAACTCCCGGGTGCGGCTCATTTTCAGGGCCGAGGCCGAGCACATGCTGCCGAAGTTGGAATGGGAAAGCAGCGCCACCTTGGGGCTAAGGCCGAAGCGGCGCACTTCTTCCGCCGCCATCAGGGTGATGTCCGCCAGCAGCTCGGCGCTGGGATCTTCGTTCACATAGGTGTCGCAGACGAAGAGGGTATGGTTGGGCGCCATCAGCAGGTTCATGGCGGCCATGCAGTGGGCATTGGCTTCCATGCCGATGACTTCGCTGACATGCTTGAGGTGCACCGCGTGGCGACCGACGGTGCCGCACAACATGGCGTCCACGTCCCCCCGGCGCAGCAGCATGGTGCCGATCAGGGTGGTGTCGGAGCGGATCAATTGCTTGGCCATGTCCTGGGTGATGCCGCGGCGGCCCATGATCCGGTGATACTCCTGCCACAGTTCCTTATAACGGGCGTCGGAGGTGGGATTCACCACCTCGAAATCGACGCCGGCCTTGAGGCGCAGGCCGGCGCGCTCCAGGCGCATCTCGATGACTTCGGGACGGCCGATCACCACCGGCGTGGCCAGGCCTTCTTCCAACACTGCCTGTACAGCACGCAGCACCCGTTCATCCTCACCTTCGCTATAGAGCACCCGCTTCGGCGCTTTCTTGGCGGCGGTGAACACCGGCTTCATGATGAAGCCGGAGTGGTAGACAAAACTGTTGAGCTGATCCCGATAGGCGTTCATGTCGGCGATGGGCCGCGTCGCCACGCCGGAATCCATGGCCGCCTGGGCCACTGCCGGGGCGATCTTGACGATCAGGCGCGGGTCGAAGGGCTTCGGGATCAGGTATTCGGGGCCGAAGGCGACGTTCTCGTCGCCGTAGGCGGCGGCCACCACATCGGAGCTTTCCGCCTGGGCCAGCTCGGCCAGGGCGCGCACCGATGCCAGCTTCATTTCCTCGGTGATGCTGGTGGCACCGGCATCCAGCGCGCCACGGAAGATGAAGGGGAAGCAGAGGACGTTGTTCACCTGGTTCGGGTAGTCGGAACGGCCCGTGGCCATGATGGCGTCGTTGCGGACCTTCTTCACCTCCTCCGGCAGGATTTCCGGGGTCGGGTTGGCCAGGGCGAAGATCAGGGGCTTGGCCGCCATCTTGGCCACCATCTCGGGCTTGAGCACACCGCCGGCGGAAAGGCCGAGGAACACGTCGGCGTCCTGGATCACTTCGCCCAGGGTGCGCATGTCGGTCTTCTTGGCATAGCGCGCCTTGATGTCGTCCATCAGCTTGGTGCGACCTTCATAGACCAGGCCTTCGATGTCGGTGACCCAGATGTTCTCCACCTTGACGCCAAGCATCACCAGAAGGTCGAGGCAAGCCAGGGCAGCGGCCCCGGCGCCGGAAGTCACCAGTTTCACTTCTTCGGCTTTCTTGCCCACCACTTTGAGACCGTTGAGCAGGGCAGTGCCCACCACGATGGCGGTGCCGTGCTGGTCGTCGTGGAAGACGGGAATTTTCATGCGCTCCCGTAGCTTCCGCTCGATGTAGAAGCACTCGGGGGCCTTGATGTCTTCCAGGTTGATGCCGCCGAAGGTGGGCTCCATGGCGGCGATGATGTCGATCAGTTTGTCGGGATCGGGCTCATCCAGCTCGATGTCGAACACGTCGATGCCGGAGAATTTCTTGAACAGCACGCCCTTGCCTTCCATCACCGGCTTGGCGGCCAGGGGGCCGATATTGCCCAGGCCCAGCACGGCGGTGCCGTTGGTGACCACGCCCACCAGGTTGGCGCGGGAGGTGTAGCGGCTGGCATTGGCCGGGTTGTCCACAATCTCGTTACAGGCCGCGGCAACGCCAGGGGAATAGGCCAGGGACAGGTCGCGCTGGTTGGTGAGGCCCTTGGTGGGGACTACGGCGATCTTTCCGGGGGTGGGGAATTCGTGATATTGCAGCGCGGCTTCGCGCAGGTCTTTGGCTTTCTTATCCATGGTATGGCGTAACTCCTCTCGGGGGAGGCATGATACTCCTGCCCCCGGAAGGCCCGTCATTACGGGTTTCCACAGCCCCCGGAGGCGGCGGGATATTGTGCTGCAACATGACGCCGTTCCCTGTGGCAGAATGCCCTTTCACATCATCGGGAGATCGGCCATGAAGCGCGTTGTGTTCAACCAGAAAGGCGGCGTCGGCAAGAGCACCATCACCTGCAACCTGGCCGCCATCAGCGCCGCCAATGGCGCCCGCACCCTGGTGGTGGATCTCGATCCCCAGGGCAATTCCAGCCGCTACCTGCTGGGGGACGGGGTGGATAGCCTGGAACACACGGCCACCGGCTTCTTCGACCAGATGCTCAACTTCAAGCTGCGGCCCCTGCCCACGGAAGACTTCATCACCGCCACGCCCTTCGAGAACCTGTCCGTCCTGCCCGCCGACGGTGCCCTGGAAGAGCTCCAGGCCAAGTTGGAATCCCGCTACAAGATCTACAAGCTGAAGGAAGCCCTGGACGCCCTGGACTACGACGAAATCTGGATCGACACGCCGCCGGCCCTGCACTTCTACACCCGCTCGGCCCTGATCGCCGCCGATAGCTGCCTGATCCCCTTCGACTGCGACGAGTTCGCCCGCCGCGCCCTGTACACCCTGCTGGACAACGTGGCGGAAATCCGCGCCGACCATAACGGCGATCTGGAAGTGGAAGGTATCGTGGTGAACCAGTTCCAGCCCCGGGCCAACCTGCCCCAGCAAGTGGTGGCGGAGTTGCGGGAAGAGGGATTGCCGGTACTGAACACCCTGATTTCGGCCTCGGTGAAGATCAAGGAATCCCACCAGCAGGCGAAACCCATGATCCACCTGGACCGCAGCCACAAGCTCTCCCAGGAGTTCGCCACCCTGCATGCCGAACTGCAAGCCAGCCAGAAGGCCCGCGCCAAGGCGGAAGCGCGTAAACGCGCCTAAGGAAGGTCTGATTAAGCACCAGCCGGGCGGGCCGCGCCTGACCTGTCTAAGCCCCCTGGTGACGCACCACGCGTTTCGACAAGCTCAACGCGAACGGAGTTGTTCAGACCTTCCCTAAGCTGTTTGTTGCGGCGTTAGAGGACGCCGAGGAAAGCCAGCAGCAAGGTATTGAACAAATCTTCCTGCTCGATATTGAGCAGATGGGAAGCCTGGGGAATGTTTTCGTAGCGGGCGCCGGGAATGGCGGCAGCGATGGACGCTACCATGGCCGGCGTTGTGCCGGCATCCTCGTCCCCCACCAGCACCAGCGTGGGCATGGCGATTCGTCCCAGGCGATCCGTGGTGTCCATACCGGCCACGGCCCGGCCACAAGCGGCATAGCCCGCCAGGGAAGTGTTTTGGATCATGGCGCCGATGCGGGCCATGACCTCCGCTTCCTCCAAACGATAGGCTTCGGTAAACCAACGCCCCAGGGTGCCTTCCACCATGGCTGCCATGCCGCCGGCCCGGGCCTGGGCGATACGCTGTTCCCACAGCTTCGCCACGGCTTCCCGATTGGCGCTGCCTTTGTCACCGTAGCCGCTGCTGGTGCTGCATAACACCAGGCGATCCAGGCGCTCGGGGGCGGCCAAAGCCAGATGCTGGCCGATCATGCCGCCGATGGAGAGGCCGACGAAATGGGAACGGGCAATGCCCAAGGCATCCCACAACCCGAGCACATCGGCGGTCAGGTCGCCAAAACCGCAGGCATCCTCCGCGATGGAGCTGCGACCGTGGCCGCGCATGTCGTAGCGGAGGACGCTGAAATAAGGCGTGAGGGCGGCCATCTGCCCGTCCCACAGGGAGATATCCGCCGCCAGGGAAGAGGACAGGGTCAGCCACGGCCCCTGCCCCAGGGTATCGTAGTGAATCCTGTTGCCATTGATATCGAGAACAGGCATTACACCGGCTCCAGCTTGGCCACCGACAGGGCCAGCCACTTCATGCCGTTGCTACCGAAGTTCACTTGCACCTTGGCGTCGTTACCGCCGCCTTCGGCATTGACGATAACGCCGAGGCCGAACTTGGCGTGTATGACGTTCTGGCCGATGTAGAAGCCCAGTCCTTCCGGTTCGCGGCTGCGGCTGTAACCGCCCGTGTTGCCACCGTAGGAAGCCCGCGGTGACTCCACGGCGTAACCGCCGCCATACCCGTTGCGGCCCCGCTGGGCCTTGGGCGTGAGCCATTTGAGCAGGCCGGCGGGAATTTCTTCAACAAAACGGGAGGCCACGTTATAACGGGTCTGGCCGTGGAGCATGCGGGTCTGGGCGAAGGACAGGTAAAGTCGCTGCCGCGCCCGGGTGACGGCCACGTACATGAGACGGCGTTCCTCCTCCAGCCCCTTTTCCTCCATGGCGGAATTTTCGTGGGGGAACAGGCCTTCCTCCAGGCCGCTGAGGAACACCATGTTGAATTCCAGGCCCTTGGCGGAGTGCACCGTCATCAGTTGCAGGGCGTCATCCTGTTCGCCGGCCTGGTGTTCGCCGGCTTCCAGCGCCGCATGGGTGAGGAAGGCGGCCAGATCGGCGGAGAGCTCGCCGGTTTCCTCGGCCTCCTCCCGCACCTGGCCTTCTTCGGCGACGAAGCTGGCAGCGGCATTCACCAATTCATCCAGGTTGGCGAGGCGGTCCTCCCCTTCCTTTTCGTTCTGGTAGTGACTGCGCAGGCCCGACAGCTCCACCACATGCTCCACCAATTCCGGCAGGGGCAGATCCATGGCTTCCCGCAACTTGTGGATGAGCTGGGCGAAGGTGCCGAGGGAGGCCCCGGCCTTGCCCGGCACCAAGGCAATCGCGCCGAACAGGCTGCTGCCGGCGGCCTGGGCGGCATCCTGCAATTGCTCAATGCTGCGGGCGCCGATGCCGCGAGTAGGAAAGTTCACCACCCGGGCGAAGGCGGTGTCGTCGTCGCTGTTGGCGATCAGACGCAGATAGGCCAGGGCGTGCTTGATTTCCTGCCGCTCGAAGAAGCGCAAACCGCCGTAAACCCGGTAGGGCAGGCCGGCGGAAAACAGCGCATGCTCCAACACGCGGGATTGGGCGTTGCTGCGGTAGAGCAGGGCGATTTCCTTGCGGGCATGGCCGTCGCGGCTCAGGGCCTTGATCTCTTCCACGATCCAGCGGGCCTCCTCCAGATCGGAGGGTGCTTCATAAACCCGGATCGGTTCGCCGGCACCGGCATCGGTCCACAGGTTCTTGCCGAGACGGGCCGAGTTGTTCTTGATGATGGCGTTGGCGGCATCGAGGATGTTGCCGTGGGAACGGTAGTTCTGTTCCAATCGGATCACGTTCTGCACCCGGTATTCCCGCTCGAAGTCGCGCATATTGCCCACTTCGGCGCCGCGGAAGGCGTAGATGCTCTGGTCGTCGTCGCCGACGCAGAACAGCGCGGCGCCCTCCCCCGCCAGCAGGCGCAGCCACTGGTATTGCAGCACGTTGGTGTCCTGGAACTCGTCCACCAGGACATGCTTGAAGCGCTCCTGGTAATGGCGGCGCAGGGGTTCGTTGCGCTGGAGCAACTCGTAGGAACGCAGCAGCAGTTCGGCGAAGTCCACCACGCCTTCACGCTGGCACTGGGCCTCGTAGGCGGCGTAGAGCTCGACCCGGCGCCGGCTCCAGTCGTCCCAGGCTTCCACGGCATTGGGACGCAGGCCCTGCTCCTTCTGGGCGTTGATGAAATTCTGCAAATCCCGGGGCGGGAATTTCTCGTCATCCACATTCAGCGCCTTCAACAAGCGCTTGATGGAGGCCTGCTGGTCGGCGGAATCGAGGATCTGGAACAGTTGCGGCAGGCCGGCGTCCTTGTAATGGGCGCGCAGCATGCGGTTGCACAGGCCATGGAAGGTGCCGATCCACATGCCCCGGGTGTTGATGGGCAGCATGGCCGACAAACGGGTCAGCATTTCCTTGGCGGCCTTGTTGGTGAAGGTCACCGCCAGGATGCCCTGGGGCGTGACCTGCCGGGTGGAAATCAGCCAGGCGATGCGGGTGGTGAGCACCCGGGTCTTGCCGGAACCGGCCCCGGCCAGGATCAGGGCGTGCTGCGGAGGAAGGGTGACAGCGGCCAGCTGCTCGGTATTCAGGCCGGAGAGGAGATCGGACATGAAGGGAATTATAGCCAGGGGGGTTCAAGTGCCTGAATTAGGGGGAAAAAGCAATGCTGCTCTGCGGCAAATACTGCACAAAACCGGGGGAATAGTGAACTATTTCCTTGTTTATCAATGGGGAGGTGGCTAAAATTTAATTGTGCAATGCAATATAACCAAACCAAAAGAGAGATCACCATGAACAGCAACAACCACCCCCTGCAACTGCCCTGGCTTGCCAGGCGGGCCGGGCTTTCCAACGAGCGGGCCGAAGCCCTCTGGCGGGAAGCTTCCGCCTACGCCGTCCGCAGGACGGGCAGTACCGATTCTTCAGCTTACGCCCAGGTGGCGATGGACAAGCTCCATGCGTTGATTGACGCTGAATCCAGCCGTCTCAATACCCTCTCCCCCGTGCGTACCTGGGCCCGTCTGCAACGCCATTATTGGTCTTTGCAATTGACCTGGCTGGAAGCCGGCAACACCATCGCCACCCGCACTTGGCGCACCCTCAGCCGCACCGGCAAGTCCGGCGTTTGTACCTGCTGCTCCTGAACCGCAGACGGTAGCGCGCTTCAGCGCGTCACGCTAACCGACAGTTTCAACGCATCGGCAATCGGTGCGGCAGCCCGTTCAGCGGCTTCCTTGCTGGCAAACCCCTTCAGCAGCACTTCGTAGCGCCAACCTTGGCCGTCCGCCACGGGGCGTAAGCGCGCCGGATAGCCCGCGGCCCACACCCGATCAAAGAGATTGAGGGCGCCGGACTCATCCAGGGCATCCCCCAGCCGCAGCGCGAACTTGCCTTGCCGCATCAGCGCCCCGTTGCCGCTTTCCAGGTCGGTTTCCCTGGCCCGGCTGGCGAACTCTTCAGGGGTGGCGACGCCCAAGGGCAAAGCCGCGGCGCCCTTGGGCGCAATGAAAACCGACATCGGTTCGGCCATGGTCACGGCCTCACCTTGCGCGGGTTGCACTTCGATGTGGCCTTCGATCAGCATCACCAGATCCTGCTCCTTGCCCGACCGACCCCACACATCGGTACCGCGGATGCCGATGGTGGCCGTGCCGACCCTGATGGCCAGTTCACGTTTTTTCAGCTTCGCCACCTGGGCAGTGGTGAAGCGGAACGCGCCGGTCAGCACATCCAGCGCGCCGTGGAAAAAACTCTGGGGCTTGAGGCTGCGGGAATGGAAATTCATCTGCGCCGATTCCCCCAATTTGACCGTGCTGCCTTCCGCCAGTTTGAGGTACACCCGGGCACCGACGCCGGTTTTTACCTGGTCGCCGTTCAGCACTTCCATGCCTGTCGCCAAGGGTTCCATTTTCTCGCCGCGCACCCGCCACGCCGGCATTTGCACGGCATCCACCACCGCTGGGGGAATGGCCAGGGCATGGCCGGAGACGATCATTGATGCAAGCAGGATGAAAGTACGGAGTTTCATGGCAGAGCTTTCAGGGATTTACACAAGGACTGGGCCGGGGGCGGCAAGAGGCGGCAGGTATAATCCGGCCCTTTCATTCGAACCCCACCAGAACCCCGGTCATGCAGGAAAAATACACACCGTCGGATATCGAAAAAGCCGCCCAGGAATACTGGGAAAGCACCCAGGCGTTCAAGGCCCAGGCTGCCAAGGACAAGCCCAAGTACTACTGCCTGTCCATGTTCCCCTATCCGTCGGGCAAGCTGCACATGGGGCACGTCAGAAACTATACCATCGGCGATGTGCTGTCCCGCTTCCACAAGATGCGCGGCTACAACGTGCTGCAACCCATGGGTTGGGATGCCTTCGGCCTGCCCGCCGAGAACGCCGCCATCAAGAACAAGGTGCCGCCGGCGAAGTGGACCTACGACAACATCGACTACATGAAGGGCCAGTTGAAGTCCCTGGGCTTCGCCATCGACTGGAGCCGGGAGCTGGCCACCTGCCGCCCCGAGTACTACATGTGGAACCAATGGCTGTTCCTGCGCATGCTGGAAAAAGGCATCGCCGAACGCAAGACCCAGGTGGTGAACTGGGATCCGGTGGACCAGACCGTACTAGCGAACGAACAGGTGATCGACGGCCGCGGCTGGCGCACCGGCGCCCTGGTGGAAAAGCGCGAAATCCCCGGCTACTACCTGAAGATCACCGACTACGCCGACGAACTGCTGAACGACCTGGACACCTTGGAAGGCTGGCCCGAGCGGGTCAAGCTGATGCAGGCCAACTGGATCGGCAAGAGCACCGGCGTGCGCTTCGCCTTCAAGCACGACATCACCGACGACAGTGGCCAGCCTATCGATGACGGCAAGCTCTGGGTGTTCACCACTCGCGCCGACACCATCATGGGCGTCACCTTCTGCGCCGTGGCCGCCGAGCATCCCCTGGCCTTGCATGCAGCGAAGCGCAATCCCGACCTCGCCGCCTTCATCGAAAAGTGCAAGCACGGCTCCGTCATGGAAGCCGATATGGCAACCATGGAAAAGGAGGGCCTGCCCACCGGCCTCTTCGTCACCCATCCCCTCACCGGCGAACAAGTGCCGGTCTGGGTGGGCAACTACGTGCTGATGAGCTATGGCGACGGCGCGGTGATGGGTGTGCCCGGCCATGACGAGCGGGACTTCGCCTTTGCCAAGAAGTACGGTATTGAGATCAAACAGGTGATGGCGCGGACGCGGACTGCGGAAGACTCTGACGCTGCGGAATACGATCTCTTTGACGCGGCTGGTGATTGGAAAGAATGGTACGGGTGGAAGGTCAACGTCCAAACCGTGAACTCCGGAAAGTACGATGGCCTGGGCTATGAAGCCGCAGTAAACGCGGTCGCCACCGACCTGGCGGCGCAAGGCATCGGCGAGAAAAAAGTGCAGTGGCGCCTGCGCGACTGGGGCGTCTCCCGTCAGCGTTACTGGGGCTGCCCGATTCCCATGGTGCTTTGCGACGATTGCGGCCCGGTGCCCGTACCCGACGAGCAACTGCCCGTGGTGCTGCCCGAGGACTGCGTGCCCGATGGTTCCGGCAATCCCCTGCTCAAGCGCGAGGACTTCCTCAACACTCCCTGCCCCAAGTGCGGCAAGCCGGCCAAGCGCGAAACCGACACCATGGATACCTTCGTGGATTCGTCCTGGTACTACGCCCGCTACGCCACGGGTGCCGGTGCCAACACGATGGTGGATGCCGAGACCGATTACTGGATGACCGTGGACCAGTACATCGGCGGCATCGAGCATGCCATCCTGCACCTGCTGTATTCGCGCTTCTGGACCAAGGTGATGCGCGATCTGGGCCTGGTGAAATACCGCGAACCCTTCGCCCATCTGTTGACCCAGGGCATGGTGCTCAACCACGCCTTCTCCCACAAGCCGGAAGGCGGCGGCAAAGACTACTACTGGGAAAGCGAGATTGATGTCCAGCGCGACGCCAAGGGCCAGATCACCGGCGCAAAGCTGAAGAGCGACGGTACGGTGCTGGACCATGAACTCACCACCATGTCCAAGTCCAAGAACAACGGCGTGGACCCGCAAGCCCTGATCGAGCAATACGGCGCCGACACGGCCCGTTTCTTCATGATGTTCGCCGCGCCGCCCGAGCAGACCCTGGAATGGGCCGACTCCGGCGTGGAAGGGGCCCACCGCTTCCTCAAGCGGGTGTGGGCCTTCGGTCACGCCTTGGCCGGCCAGTCCGCCGCCGCTATGCCTGCCAGCCTGGCGGATGATCTCGCCGCTGCCCGCCGGGAAATCCATGTCACGCTGAAACAGGCCAGCTACGATCTTTCCAAGCAGCAGTTCAACACCGTGGCCTCGGCCTGCATGAAGATGCTCAATGCCCTGGAAAAGGTGCAGAAGGATGCCGCCGACGGTTGGCTGGCCGTGGCCCAGGAAGGCTTTTCCATCCTGCTCCGCGTCCTTTCCCCCATCGCCCCCCACATCAGCCACGCCCTGTGGCGAGAATTGGGTTATGGCGGCGACATCCTCAACGCCCCCTGGCCCGAGCCCCTGGAAGCCGCCCTCAAGCAAGACACCGTGGAACTCATGTTGCAGGTGAACGGCAAGCTGCGGGGCAGCATCAAGGTGGCTGCCGACGCTGGCAAGGACGCCATCGAAGCCATCGCCCTGGCGGATGAAATGGCCATCAAGTTCATGGAAGGCAAGCCCGCCAAGAAAGTAGTGGTGGTGCCGGGCCGCCTGGTGAATATCGTCGCCTGATGCGTACCCGGCTCTCCACCTTCGCACTGATGGCGTTCTGCACCCTGGGTGCGGGACACGCGCCGACCGCCGTCGCCCAGGATGCTGTTGCCACCGAAGCCGCCCCCCAGGCAGCCATCCCGCTGGAGGATGGCCAATCCCTGCAACCCGGCGATGGCCTGGGCTGGAAGTGGGTAACCAACGGCGAGGTCAAACAAGTCATCCTGCCGGCCTTTCATCCCGAATGGTCGCATCCGATCCAAAGCGGCAACAACCTGGCCTACGTGGGGCTGACCAAAAATGGCGACCGCCATCAACTGGGGTGCATCACGTACGATTTGGCCAAGGGCAAGGTACTCAATCGACAGGATTCGTCCCTGTTCGCCAGGGATGGCCAAGCGCTCTCATCGCCTCGCATCGATAACGGCGTCGCCACCTGCGTCCTCAAGGGCGAACGTTGCGGCAAGGACGGCGCCCGCTGCTCGGCAGCGGAAGAAACCGTGGCCCTTAACTTCCTGCCGGGTGCCTTGGCCAAGAAAGACCTGAAGGGCAAGAAGCACCACACCAAATCCCACGGCAAATCCCGCGCCGCCAATCTGGGGCACGCTTACCGCAAGCCCGTCACCCCAGAAGGCAAAGCCCGTTCCGCCTCCGCCCATTCCACCGCACGAAAGGCCGCCCACCCATGAAAGCGTTCCGACTCCTGCTCCTGCTGGCGGCCACCGTGCTGCTCGGTGCCTGCGGCTTCCATCTGCGCAACAGCCAGGACCTGCCCTTCAAGACGCTCTACATCGCCCTGCCGGAAAGCAGCGATCTGCGGGCAACATTGGCGCGCAACATCCGCGCCGGCAGCGCCACCGAAGTGGTGTCCGAGGACACCCAGGCGGACGCCATCCTCACCGTCACCGGCGACCTGCCGCGCAAGGTGATCCTCTCCCTCAACGCTTCCGGCCGTGTGCGGGAATTCCAGTTGATCCGCACCTTCAGCTTCCGCGTCCATGACAAACAGGGCCGCGACCTGATGGTGCCGGCCAAGATTGAAATCCGCCGCGACATCACCTACACCGACGACCTGGTGCTATCGAAGGAAGCGGAAGAAACCCTGCTCTGGCGCGACATGCAGACCGACATGGTGCAGCAGGTGCTGCGTCGCTTGGCCACCGCCAAGGCCAAGCCCATCGACCCGGACCAGCAATAAACCGTGCAGCTCCGGCCGGAACAACTCGCCGTCCATCTGGAAAAGCCCCTGGCGCCGCTCTACGTGGTACATGGGGACGAACCCCTGCTCACCATCGAGGCGGCGGATGCCATCCGCGCCGCGGCCCGCAAGCAGGGCTATGAAGAGCGCGAGGTTCTGGTGGCGGGTCCCGGCTTCCGCTGGGACGAACTGTTCATGGCCGCGGGCAATATGTCCCTCTTTGGCGGCTCGAAACTCATCGACCTGCGCATCCCCTCGGGCAAGCCCGGCCGCGACGGCGGCGAAGCCCTGCAAAAGCATTGCGACCAAGCCCTGAACGGCGGCCCCGGCCTGTCCACCCTGATCTCCCTGCCCCTGCTGGATTGGCAGGCGAAGAAGGCAAGCTGGTTCGTCAAGCTGCTGGACGCCGGCGTGGTACTGGAATGCAATGCGCCGCCGCTACCCCAATTACCCGACTGGATCGCCACTCGCTTGGCACGGCAAAAGCAAAGCGCCAGCCGCGACGGCCTGGATTTCATCGCCAGCCACGTGGAAGGCAACCTTCTGGCGGCCCACCAGGAAATCCAAAAGCTGGGCCTGCTCTACCCGGAAGGCGCCCTTAGCCTGGAACAGATCGAGGACGCGGTGCTGGATGTGGCCCGCTTCGACGTAGACAAACTGCGCGCCGCGCTGCTGGCCGGTGACGCCGCCCGTTGCGGCCGCCTGCTGGACGGCCTGCGCGCCGAAGACACCGCACCGCCCTTGCTGCTCTGGGCGCTGACCTCGGAAATCCGCGCCCTGGCGCAAATCCGCAACGCCGTGGATCGCGGCCTGCCCATGGATGCCGCCATGAAGGAAGCCAAGGTCTTCGGCCCGCGCCAGAACCCCCTGCGCGCCGCCGCCCAACGGGTCTCCGCCGTTGGCGCCCGCAATGCCCTGCTCCACGCAGCGCGCATCGACCGCATGATCAAGGGCCTGGTCCAGGGCGATATCTGGGATGAGTTCTTGCAGTTGTCGCTACGCTTAGGGAAACGCTGATTAAGCTGATACCGTTCGGGCTGAGCTAGTCGAAGCCCTGGGTTCCATGGAACTGCCCTTCGACAAACTCAGGGCGAACGGACTTGTTCCGCGTTTCCTTAGCGAAGTAACAACGCGGCATCGCAATCCGCATTCTTCATCGCCCCTGAACCTCCTCTCGATCCGCCCGCACTCGCAGATAGGACGCAAAGCGGGGCAGCCCCGAACTGGTCAGATCCCGGTAACGATAGGTCACCCATGCGCCCACCGGTGGCGGGTTGCGGCGATCCGCGTCACTGAAGCCCGTGCCCAACTTGAAGCGGCGGCCATCCTCGCTTTCCACCTGCAACGCGCCCAGCAGTCCCGAATACTTTCCTTGCCCCGGTACATGGGCCAGGACCTTGGCTTCGGCATCCAGATAGGGCTTCACTTTCAAGAGATCATCGCTGCGGCCGGGCCGATAGGGCGCATCACCCTTGTGCAGCACCAGGCCCTCGCCGCCGCCCTTCACCACCAGGCGCAGGCGGCGTTTCACGTCCGCCGCCGTGGTGGCGGGGATCTGGGGAATCATCTGCACCCAAGGCTGACCGATGCGGGCCACCACGGCCTTCAACGCAGGCACCCGCTCCGTGAAGGGGCCGGGATGGCCGGGCAGATCGAACAACATGTAGTGCATGCGCTTCCAGGCCGTATCGTCCGGCACCTGGCTACGGACGGTGGACACCGCTTCGGCAAAGCGGCCCCGCCCGGCCCAGAGTTCGCCATCCAGGGGCTGATCCGGCCAGCCGGCGGTGAACCAGGCGGGCGCATTGATGACCGTGCCGCCCCGGGTCAGCAACTGCTTGCCGTCCCAATAGCCGCGCACGCCATCCAGCTTTTCGCTGAGCCAGTAGCCTGTGGGATCGCTATCGCCGTGCCAGATATTGGCCAGGGTGACGGCGGGCGGGGTCGGCGTTTCCGCCCCATGTAGCGCAGGCGGTAGCAGGAAGCACAGGCAGTACAGCAGGCGACGCAAGGCTGCCCTCACCACTTCACCCGCGCTGTGTATTCCAGGGTCGCGCTCCCTTCGGCCGGGACAAGCACGTTCCATTGGGCGATGCGGGACGACGGCTTGCTGTGCTTCAGGCTTTCCTGGGTAATGTCCCAATCGCCGGGCAGGGGCTCCTGCACCTTGATGACGGCGCTTTCCGTCTTGGCATTGCGGATGACGATGCGATAGCTGGTTTCCACACTACGGTCGCTGATGCGTTTGTAATTCGTCTGCGCCCGGTCGGCGGTGATGTCGAAGGCCTCGCCCAACTTGAGGCGCACGGTCTCGTGCTTCGCCGTGTGTTCGATGCGGTCCTCGCCGACGAACTGCGCCGCCCCCTGGCTGTCCCGGGCGTAGGCGCGCACGGTGCCGGCGGGGAGCGGTTTGCCCAGGTCGCCACCCTTGTTCTGGAAGGTCAGGAAAACGGCGGGATTGATCTTCTCGCCCAAGCTGTCGTAGCGCCCCTGGTAGTAATAGTCGGCCCCGGCCAGCACATACTCCCGTTCCGCCGGCACGTTGCTGGCGGAGAGCAGGGCCAGTTGCTTGGTCTGGTTTTCCGCCAGGGTGGTAGGCCGCTCGAAGGTGTACAGGTGGTAATCCATCAGTCCCTCTTCCCGGGGTGCGGCGGGCGCGGCCATCAGGGCGCGACCTACGGCCTTGGCCTCGAACATCGGCTGCCTGGGCGTCACCCGGTTCACCGTACCGGCCACCAGTTGCAGATGGGCGTTTTCGTAGCTGACACCGCTGGCATTGGTCAGGGTGACCCAGCCGGAGAGATCGAGGGATTTGCCGTCGGCCGCCAGTTCGGCCACGTAGTCGGCCTTCCAGGAAAGGCCGCCGGTGAGGTAGGAAAGTTCCAGGGTCTGGTTGCCGCCGGCGCCATCGAACAGCACCGACAAGGTGGGCCGGTCGCGCAGATTGGGCGGCACGCTATCGTAGGCGATGCGCCCCGGCACGCCGGTTTCAATCCGGTCGGCGAAGCGCAGCACGGTCCCCTGACCGGCGGCCAACACGGTGGCCTTCTCCCGGGTCTCGGCGCCGGTGGCGGGATTGATGCGGATCACGCTCACTTCCCGGCCCACATATTTATCCAGCAGCTTTTGCGGTGTCAGCAGATCGAAATCGAAGTTCTGTTCCACCAGGGTGATGGGTTTGCCCGTCACTGCCCGCAACAGGGCGGTTTCGGGCTGCATCTGGGCCGACACTTCCCGCAGGGAAAGGCGCACCGGGCCGGTGGGCAGGGTGAGCATGCGCCTCTCCTTCACCAGGGCCAGGTTGTCGTTGTACACCGTTACCGCCGTGGACAGACGGTCGGCCGCGAGGGAGGTGATGGCGGATTCCGCAGCCTGGGCCGGGGCAGCCAGCGCGGCCAGGCAGGCGGATAACAATATGGGGCGCAAGGGTTTCAGGGCTTTCATGGCATCTCCAATCAGGCGGAACAGGCCCCATGATGCCATGCTCATGGTGACAACCCTGTGCGCCATGAAGCGGCTTGGACAAGAGGGGCAGCGGTAGAATGGCGGGCTTCCATCCACATCGAACCGCTCCCGTTTGGGAATCGCCATGGACATCACCGTTTACATGAACACCCTGGGCGTGGCTGCCCGTGCTGCCGCCACTGATATGGCCAAGGCCGGCACCCAGGCCAAGAACCAGACCCTGCTTGCCCTGGCCCGCCTGCTGCGGGAACAGACCGAGGCCTTGCAGGCGGACAACGCCAAAGATATCGCCGCCGCCGAAGCGGCCGGTCTGGCCGCGCCGCTGGTGGACCGGCTGCGCCTCACCCCCAAAGTGCTGGCCACGGTGGCCGAAGGTTGCGAGCAACTGGCCGCCATGCCCGATCCCGTCGGCGAGATCACCGGCGTCAAGCGCCGCCCCACCGGCATCAGCGTCGGCCAGATGCGGGTGCCCCTGGGCGTGTTCGGCATGATTTACGAGAGCCGGCCCAATGTCACCATCGAGGCGGCTTCCCTGGCCATCAAGAGCGGCAATGCTTGCATCCTGCGCGGCGGCTCGGAAGCCATTCATTCCAACGTGGCCCTGTGGAAGCTGGTGCAACAGGCCTTGGTGTCCGCCGGCTTGCCCGCCAGCGCCGTTCAGTTGGTGGAAACCACCGACCGCGCCGCCGTCGGCCGCCTGATTGCCATGCCCGAATTCGTGGATGTGATCATTCCCCGCGGCGGCAAGGGCCTGATCGAACGCATCAGCGCCGAAGCCAAGGTGCCGGTGATCAAGCATCTGGACGGCAACTGCCACACCTATGTGGACGCCGAAGTGGATATCGAGAAGGCGCTGATCGTCACCGACAACGCCAAGACGCAAAAGTACAGCCCCTGCAACGCCACCGAGTCGCTGCTGGTCCATGCTGCGTCGGCGGCCGCGTTCCTGCCCAGGATCGGCGCCATTTTCGCCGCCAAGGGCGTGGAGATGCGTTGCGATGCAGCGGCCAAGGCCATCCTCGCCCAGGTGCCGGGCGCCCAGGTGGCGGATGCCACGGAAGAGGACTGGCGCACCGAATATCTGGATGCCATCATCAGCGTCAAGGTGGTGAGCAACCTGGACGAAGCCATTGACCACATCAATCGCTACGGCTCCCACCACACCGACGCCATCCTCACCACCAACCATCCCAACGCCATGCGCTTCCTGCGGGAAGTGGACTCGGCCTCGGTAATGATCAATGCCTCCACCCGCTTTGCCGACGGCTTTGAATACGGCCTCGGCGCGGAGATCGGTATTTCCACCGACAAATTCCACGCCCGCGGCCCGGTGGGTCTGGAAGGCCTCACCAGCATGAAATGGGTGGTGCTGGGCGACGGCGAAATCCGCCAGTAAAACCATGGCGCAAGGCCCAGGGCAACAGGCGCGGCCCGTGATCAAAAAGCCCGCCGCCCTGGCGGAAGCCGTCACCGCCGCCTTGCAGCCCCTGGCCGACAAGGAACGGGCCGTGGCCATGGCGGCCTATATGCAGGAGCACTTCGCCTTTCTCGGCATCGCCACGCCCCGGCGGCGCAAGGCGGTGCACAGCCTGCTGCGCAGTTACGAAGGCGATCCGCTGGCAGCGGCGGACATCCTCTGGCATCGCCGCGAACGGGAATACCAGTATGTGGCCTGCGATCTGCTGGCCATGCGGGCCCAGACCCTGGCGCCCGACGCCCTGGAATTCCTCTTGGCCCTGGCCCAGCGCAAGTCCTGGTGGGACACGGTGGACAACCTGGTCAAGGTCGCGGGTGTTCAGGTGCAGCGGCAACCGAGCCTCGCCGCACGTATGGATGCCTTGATCCACGACGAGGATTTCTGGCTGCGCCGTATCGCCCTGCTCCATCAACTGGGTTGGAAAGAAAAGACCGACGAGAAGCGCCTGTTCCGCTACTGCCTGCAACAGGCAGGCGAGAAAGAGTTCTTCATCCGCAAGGCCATCGGTTGGGCCCTGCGGGACTACGCCCGTCACGCGCCGGCTGCGGTGGCCGACTTTCTCGTCCACAATGGCGCGGTGCTCTCTCCCCTCTCGCGGCGGGAGGCGGGCAAGCATCTGCAAGGAGGCGAAGCATGAACAAGCATCCGGCCCCGCAACCCTGGCAGGCCGTCGTCGCGGCCCCGGGTTTTTGCCTGGGCATTCACTGCACCGAGGATGAAATCACCGACATCCATTTCATCGAAGCCCAAGCCGAGGTGGCGGCACTATTGCCCCTGGCCAAGGAAGCCGTGCGACAACTGCGCGCCTGGTTGAAAAATCCGGCCCACGACTTCACCCTGCCCCTGGCCCCGGCCGGCACCCATTTCCGGCGCCGGGTCTGGCAACAGATCGCGGCCATTCCGCCGGGGGAAACCCGCAGCTACGGCGACATCGCCAAGGCCATCGGCTCCGCGCCCCGAGCTGTGGGCGGCGCCTGCGGTGCGAATCCCTATCCGGTGGTGGTGCCCTGCCACCGCGTCGTGGCGGCCAGCAACGGTTTCAACGGCGGCCTCGGCGGCTTCGCCCATCAACGCGGTGGTTTCCTGCTGGAGGTGAAACGCTGGCTGTTGGACCATGAACAAGGCCAACGCTGATCTCCTCGACGAATTCGTCGACACCCTCTGGCTGCGCGACGGCCTTTCCAAGAACACCCTCGCCGCCTATCACAGCGACCTGACCCTATTCGCCCGCTGGTTGGCGGACACGCCCCTGCAAGCCGTGGGCGAAACGGAAATCAACGGCTATCTGGCCCATCTGCACCACCAGCCGACGCCGCCCAAATCCACCAGCCAACGCCGCCTGCTCTCGGCCCTGCGCCGCCTCTACGGCTGGCTGCTGGACGAAAACCGGATCCAGTTGGACCCCTTGCTCAATATCCTGCCGCCGGCCCCGGCCAGCCGCTTTCCCAAGACGCTCTCCGAACAGCAGGTGGAAGCGCTCTTGGCCGCCCCCGACCTGGACACCCCCATCGGCCTGCGTGACCGGGCCATGCTGGAAGTGGTGTACGCCACCGGCCTGCGGGTATCGGAACTGGTGGGGCTGCGCCTGTTTGAAGTCAGCCTCGACGACGGCGTGCTGCGCACCTTCGGCAAGGGCGCCAAGGAAAGACTGGTGCCCCTGGGCGAAGTCGCCGTGGACTGGCTGCAACGCTACCTGCTGGAGGCCCGCCCCCTGCTGTTGAAGGACAAGATCTGCGACGAAGTGTTCGTCACCGGCCGTCGGCAGAAGAACCAGGACGGCAGCGGCGCCATGACCCGGCAGATGGCCTGGGCCCTGATCAAGAAATACGCGGTGATCGCCGGCATTCCCCGGGAACGCATCTCTCCCCACGTCATGCGCCACGCCTTCGCCACCCACCTCCTCAACCATGGCGCCGACCTGCGGGTGGTGCAACTGCTGCTGGGCCATGCCGACATTTCCACCACCCAGGTGTACACCCACGTCGCCCGGGAACGGCTCAAGCAATTGCACCAAAGCCACCATCCCCGTGGTTGAGCCTGCCGCGCGCCGCAACCATTACCTTTTGGTTTGACAGGGAAAAATGCGGCACCTATAATCCGGCCTCCTTTTTCTGGGGGTCGGTAGCTCAGTCGGTAGAGCAGCGGACTTTTAATCCGTTGGTCGCGAGTTCGAATCTCGCCCGACCCACCAAAAAGCCAGGAAAAAACGGCGCGGCTTCCGTTATAATCCGCGCCCTCGGGCTGTTAGCTCAGTTGGTAGAGCAGCGGACTCTTAATCCGTAGGTCGAGTGTTCGAATCACTCACAGCCCACCAGTAAAATCAACAAGTTAGGCCAACTCTCCGGGGTTGGCCTTTTTGTTTTTGGCACCCGTGTAAGCCTCATGTAACCCGTTTTGCACACTCTCAATCCATTTAAATCCATATCTGGAACTTGATTGACCACCTAATCCCGTCTCGCTAATCTGCCACTATGAGTTCCTTTGCCGAGATTGATACTGAAACGATAGCTGCCACCCAGGCTTTTATAAAAGCAGTGGCTGGCCGCTATGCTTTCGCGGGCGCCATTCTCTTCGGCAGCCGAGCTCGGAAGTCCCATCGCCCAGACAGCGACGCCGATGTGGCGGTATTACTGCAAGGTCGCCCCGGGAAATTCGTTGCCACCAAGTTGGAAATGGACGATTTGGCTTACGACGTCCTTCTGGATACAGGTATCCGTATCCAGCCCTTACCAATCTGGGAAGAAGAGTGGCAGCATCCCGAAAACTATTCCAATCCCCGGCTACTGCAAAACATCGAGCGAGAGGGCATTCGACTTTGAACGCCCAAGCGCTAATGGCCAAAGCCATTCAGGCCTCCGTATCCGCCAAGGTACTACTGGATACGGGAGACGGTGATGGAGCATGCAACAGGGCTTACTACGCCATGTTCGACGCTGCCAGAGCCGCTCTACTGGCTTCAGGGGCTCCCGTTGAACCAGAGGTGGCTAAAACCCACAGTGGTTTAATTTCAGCCTTCAGTCTGCACTTGGTGAAAACGGGACGGGTTCCCATTGAACTGGGGAAGTCCATCAATAAAGTTGAAGATCTCCGCCTGATTGCAGACTACAAAGGTGATCAGATAAGCCAAGAGGATGCAGCATGGGCCGTTGCTCAAGCACAAACCTTTGTTCAGGCTATGCGGGTTACCTTCATATCGAAGTAAAAACAGCGAAGCTTGTGCTGGTTCATTTTCGAGGCTTTATACGGTTAAAAGCCGAAAAATGTGAATCAGGCAGATCATCGGCCTTAGCTGACAGTAATCTTCTAATAACAAATGGCCGGATTTGATGACAGACCGGCCTTTGCTATTTGGGCCTGGGAGCAAGGACTTTTGCTGGACCGCCACATCCGCCATCCGAGGCAGCCCATCGTCGCTTGAAAGAGTAGCCTTCTAGGCATGAACGGCGCCGAGAATAAGCGCAGCTCGTTGGAAGGCGTCCATTTGATGGAATGGGCTAAGCATCCGCCCTCTTGCGGAAGAATTCAAAGTATTCAGCAAGTGTCGAGAGTGTTGAAGCCGCAATCGCGTGTACGTCGACCATCCTCTCCAATACAAACAGGGTTTCACAGGCGATTGGCGAGATATCGTCGGCATTGGCAGAGCAAAGCATTGCAACTCGGGAAGTATCCGAGCGAGTCGACTGGGTGCTGAATATGAGTAAAGAAAACTCGAATAATGCAGCGCAAACAGCAGATGTTTCCACGCGACTTATGTCCTTAGCCGAGGGACTCAAATTTGCCGCGGAGCGATTTAATGTATGACTTAACCCAATTAACTGTCCAACTTTTTGGGGTCAGTTCATTCGGACTGGGCTTTTTGTTTGCGGCGCTGGCAGTGAAGGGGAAAGAGATATCGCGCCTAAAACTATCCCGCTTCCGTTCGGCTATCTGAAACCCTCACGGGGCTCAGAAAAAGACCTTCACATAGGACCACACACTCTTGGCCGTAAGAATCAGGATGATCAGGAAAAGCACCAACTTGCTGGTCAGCGCGCCGTAGATAATTCCGAAAACGGTATTTTCCTCATGGCGACGGTGGGGGCGGGCGGTTATAGGCTTGTCCGTATAACGGCGCCCCTTCTGGGCTTGGTTGCTCCACGCATTGTCCGCCTCGCTGCGTTCATCACGATCCAGCTTCAACTGCGCATCACGCAGGCTGATTTTAAGTTTCTCGCTCAAGTCGATCGCCTGACGAATCTTGTTGACCTTGGCCAGCCAAAGCAATTCCGCGCCGATTTCCATGGGCAGCCCCTTCCTTGATCCATCGCGGGCATCCATCACCAAGGTGTTGATATAGGTTTCCAATTCCGGATGGCCCCAGATCGCACAAACCCTTTTACTCAGGTGCGGGATACTCTCAAGCGCGGATTGGACATCGGTCATAACGCTGTGTGTTCATGGGTCACAAGGTGAAACAAGTTTACCCCACGCTTCACAGCCATCACCACCCCCAAATGGGATTTGCATCGCTCCGGAATGTCAGGCGACAGACAACAACTTCTCCTTACAATGCCTTGATGGGGCTCTTTATTTTTCTGATTATCATGCTGGCCGTTGCCTGGGGTGTTTCCCTGCAATTCGGCGCAGAGCCAAACCAACCGCCCGAGGTTCCAACCATCCAGCAAGCCGGCCAGCCGGCGCCGCAGCCAGCGCCACCGGCAGAAGTCACGTCTATGGCCAACACAACCCCTGTCGCCGAAGGAAAGACGCCAGCCTTGGCTGCCGACGAGCGTCCCACCCCACCGCAAGACAGCCCGCCCAGGGATCTGGACCACTAACACCCCGTCAAATTCAGAACACCATGTCGTAGCTGACGGATAGCAGCCTGGCGTTGCCAAAAGGCACGCTGTTGCCGCTGGCATTGGCATTGAAGGCGGAACCGCTGTCGTCCCGCCAACGCTCCAACTGGGCCTTTACCGCACTGGTGGGCGTCAAGTCGTAACGCAGGGAGAACGCCAGGGTGGACCACCGTTCAGCCGCCAGGGGGTCGATGCTTGCGGGATCAATCACTGTCGGATCCGCGGCATGGGGGGATAGGCGCATCCGGTACCGGTTGTACGTCAGCATGGGCAGGTACGGGCCAATGCGGTAGCCCACGCCGAGCAGGAAGGAGTAATCCTCCTCTCCCATGGGCTTGCGGTCCATGTAGAGGTACTCGTTGCGCACGACCCAATTGCGCTGGTCCACGGAGAAGGAGAGCGCATAGATTTTCTGCGCAGCCTTCGGTGAATACCCATAAGGTGGAGGGATGGTCGGATCTTCGAAACGGTTCTGAATATCGGATTGGATATAAGCCGCCCGCACTTCGACCCAGTCCCTGGCCAGGGTCATATCCGCGCCGCGGATATTGCTCCAGCGTGAATCGGTGCGGGTGTCTTTGCCGTTGTAGATTTTTTGATAGGGGTTGTCCCTGCGGGTTTCTCCACCGGCGAAGAAATTCATGCTTGACGACCATCCGCCCCATTGGTCACGATAGAGCAGGTTGGCGCCGTTGTAATTGACGATTTCCCAGCCGTATTGTCCCGGCGGCAAGTGAACCCAAGGGTAAGCCAGCCCCACGTCCTGGGTTTCCGAGTAGTAGAAAAGCGGCAGACGCTTGCGGCCCAACTGGAAAGTCAAACGGTCATCAATAACATAGTTGAGATAGGCCCACTCAAGATTGAATTGACCGTCCCGCGCCCCCCGCGCCACTGCTTGGCCGGTCACCGAGAAATGGGGATTGAAGGCGGCCGTGCCCTGCAAGCCCAATTTCGAGTCGGGTTTCAGTGTCCATCCTCCGCGCTGGTAGATACCGCCTTGGCCGTAGTCAGAAACGAACATGGGCGCCCGGTAGCCATTGAAATCCTGCGCACCGTCGCCGCCCAACACCTTGCCCGCGGCGACGGTCAAAAATCCGGAACCGGAAAACTCGACACCGCCGTCATTTGCCTGTGCAGTGGCAGCGGAAACGGCCCACACACATCCCAATACAAGTTTTCTCATTCTGTTCTGTTCAGGACAACATGGTGTCGACGCGGGCTGACACTTGCCGAAATTCCTCGATCGGTACCGGTTTGGAAAAATAATAGCCCTGGCCGTAACGGCAGCCCATGGCCCGTAGTAGGTCGAGTTGCTCCACGGTTTCAACCCCTTCGGCAACCACCGACATGCTGAGGCTTTTCGCCATCGCCACCACGGCCTCCACCAGGGCGCGGTCGCTGGGGTCGTTATGCATGTCGCGGACGAAGGACTTGTCCACCTTGACCGAACTGACGGGGAAGCGCTTGAGGTAGGACAACGAGGAATAGCCGGTGCCGAAATCGTCGAGATAGAAGTGCAGGCCCAATTCGCGCACCGCGGCGAGCCATTGCTGCGCCTTGCTGACGTCGGTCAGCAACACCCCCTCGGTGATTTCCAGGACCAACCGCCAGGGCTCGATGCCATGGCGGGCGATGGCATCGGCCAAGGCCTGGGGCGGCAGCCCGTCGGGGATCTGGCGCCCGGAGACGTTGAGCGACATGTACAGGTCCAGTCCCTCAGCTTGCCAAACAGCCAATTGGCGGCAAGCGGTTTCCAGCCCCCACAGGCCGATATCGACGATGAATCCGGTTTCCTCGGCCACGGGAATGAAGGCATCCGGCGGCACCAGGCCTTTTTCCGCATGCTGCCAGCGAATGAGGGCCTCGACGCCAGCCAGTCGGTTTTCCTGGAGGTCGATAATCGGCTGGTAGAACAGGCGGAATTCATCGCGGCGCAAGGCCAACTGCATGTCGGTTTCCAGGGCGCGGCGGCGGGCGGCGGCCTCGGCCATGGCGGGATCATAGAAGGTATAGCGGTTACCGTCGCCGAGCTTGGCGCGATCCAGGGCCAGCTCCGCATTGCGCAGCAAGGTGGGCATGTCCACGCCATCGTTCGGGAAAATAGTGATGCCTACGCTGGCGCCCAATTGGATCGGATTGGCATGTTCGTCATAACTGCGGGCCAGGGTGCGGACAATGCGTTCGCCGATATTCGCGGCCATGGCCTCCTCCTCCACCTTGGGCAGGATGACGGCGAATTCGTCGCCGCCGATACGGGCCACGGTGTCGGAAGTCTTGATGCAGGACTGCAGGCGGCCGGCGGCCGACTTCAGGATCAGGTCGCCCACAGGCAGACCCAACGCATCGTTGATGCGCTTGAATCCATCGAGATCCACCAGCATCAACGTAAAACCTCCCGCCGTCGCACCGTCGTGCTGCCGAATCGCCGTCTGCAGATGCGCCTCCAGCCCAGGCCGGTTGGCCACTCCGGTCAATGGATCGGTCACTGCCTGACGGCGGGCCATATCCTCGGACAACTTGCGTTCGGTGACATCGGAGACGACGCCTTGCGCCATACCGCCACCGACGCTGGAAAGTCCGACATTGAGCCAGCGCGCCATGCCGTCGTCCGGCGTGAACTCGAGATCCGCAGCGGTGACAGCCTTGCCATCGATGCAGTCGGCAATCAGTCCTTGCAAATCCTCGGGCCGGCTCCAGGCCAGATCGATCAGCCGGACCTGGGCTGTCTCAACATCCCCGGGTAGCCTGAGCAAGCGCGCCAAGGCCGGGTTGGAAGAGCTGATGCAACCGTTCCGGTCGGCGGTGAAAATCCCGGTTTCGGCATTGTCGAAAATGGCGCGGTATTTCTTTTCCTCAATAGTGTGCAGGAGCCGGATTTCCCGTTCGTCCTTGAGGGACACCACCAACTGGTCGGCCATCCCGTTGATGTCCTCGACCAAGCGGCCAAGCTCGCTGCCCACATAGCCCCGGGGTATTTGCAAGCGGTCGCCGGAAATCGGGTCCATCCGGTGCAAACGGTCGGACATGCCCTTGATCGGGCGCACGATCAATTTCAGCATGACGGCGACGATGACCACAACCACGGAGGCCAACTGAAGCCACAGCAAGAAGCCGACGAAGCGGGCTTCATCGTCCACGGCGCGGTCGAAGGTCTTGGGGTCGGGATCGAGCACGATTTTCCCGACAGGCACGTCGGGGCTGAAAGGGGAGTGGATCACCCGTATCTGCCGGCCGGATTGGGCCCGTTTCAGATCCGCCGGCGACACGCCGCTGCGATAATTGCGGGCCAGTTCGTTGCTATTGCCGCTGATGCTGACGCCCAGGACGCCGCTGTTCTTCATCAAGCCGTTGGCCACTTCCTTCGCCAGGCTTTCATCCTGGACAAAGCAGGCGATACTGACTGTGCTCTCTACGGTATCGAGCAATTCGCTGAGGCGGGTGGTCGTCTGCGTTTCGACGCGGCTCTTGGTACTGAAGACGGTACCGCCGATAAACAGCATCCCGACAAAAATACCGCTGCCCACCACGGCAACGACGGCGAGATAAATCAGGCTTTGGCGCCAGTCGCGCAGTTTCACCATGGCTCAGGGCGAGAATTCGTAAACGATTTTGACGCGCCCATCGGCCCTCGCCCGATCGACATAGCCGATCGCGCCCTGGGTGCCGGCCACCCAACTGACCAGATCGTCATTGCCTACCGCCTGCCTGGGCGGCACGGTACGGCCGGAAAAGACCAGGCGCGCCCAGTAGGCGTTGATTTCGGCCAGTTCCTTGTTGACCAACTGGCGATAAAAAACGGCTTTCTCGGGCTGGCTCGACGGCAGGTCGGCGGGCAATGCGGAGAGGCCGGAGGGTAGCTGGCGGAAGCGGCCGAGGAAGATGTTCACCACTTCGTCGCGGCTGAGTCTGTCCACGCCGGCCCTGGGATTGGCAATGACAACCACATCCGCCGCGGCGTCCGGTGGCGGCAGCAGTGCGCAGAGTGCCAACAGGAGCAGGTATCGCCGCATCATGGTCAGAAGACGAAATCCAAGGCCAGGCTGACTATGTTCAGCCGGCCATTGTAGTTCGGCTGCTCCCACCGGGTCGGGAAGATCGACCGGGGCGAACCGCGTACGGCGTCCAGCTGGGCCTTCAAGGCCATGTCCTGCCGGAAGTCCCAACGTAGGCCAAGGGTGGCGGTATGCTGATCACTGTGGGAATCGGCCATGATGCCGGCCACCGTCGCATCCATGACCGGGCCGAGGCCGGTGCTGAGTTGCTTGGACGAGGATCGCGTCCATGAGAAACCGGCGAAGGGTGTCACCTTGTTCAGCCGGTAACCGGCGATCAGATAGCCGGCATGGGAATTCTCGAAAACCTTGCTGTCGTGCTGTGTCCGGCTAAGCATCAACTGCACTTGCAAGGGCCCGCTATCATAAACGGCGCCCGCGGAATAGAAGCGACTGAGCTTGTCTGCCATGGACAAGGCCTTTGAGGCATCCATCGCTCCATTGAGCTCCAGCAGTTGGTGGAGGTCGGCCAGGGGTAGATCCTTCTTGAACTTGACCTGGGCATAGCCCAACCGCCACTGCCAGGCGCCCTGTTGATAGTCGACATAAGCACCGCTCATGACGGATCGGTTCATGTCCCACTGGCGGTTCGCCAGGGGTGCCTTCTCGCGGATCAAGCCGGCGAACAACTTACTCCGCAGCAGGCCCTCTCCCAAGGGCAGGGTCGCCAGACCGTCGGCGCCATCGATATAGGAAAACGGCAGCGCCCCATAGTAGTCGTTCGGCGGCCGGATCGGCAGATAAGAGTAGCCCACCAAACGGGAGTCGGCGAGCATGTAGAACTCGGTGCCCAAGCGTCCGCCGCGCAGGCTGAGATTGGGGTTCGGCTCGAATTTGAGAAAGGCCCAGGTCAACTCTGGGTCATGGCTGCCGTCATAACGGTAGCGGCTGACGGCCTGGGCAACGGCTTCCAAATTTTCGGCAGCGGGGAAATTGGCCTGGAGGCCGAGGACGGAATCGGTTTTGGCCGACCAATGGGTGGACAAGCCATCCGGCTGGGAGAGGTCGCGGACGAATTCAGCCTGGCTGGAGGAAGAACGGGCCAATCCCAAGGTGCCGAACCCCCGCAGCGAAAATTCACCGCCCTCGCTTGTGACATCCCCTGCCTGGGCCGCAGTCGAGACGGCGAGAACAACGGCAGCGACCGAAGCCCGCCGTGTCCACCATGGGAGCGGCTTCCTTAACAGACGGGAGAAGCATCCACTGCCCCGGCCTGCACCGGAAGTATTGTATGAATCCTTTGTCATGCCCTGTTTTCCGGAATTTCCAGGCCTGCTGCGTGGAATGAGGGGAGCAGCCCACCTTTAAAGACCCGGGCCAGTGTAACAAATTAGCCTGAACGCCCCCTTGCCTTCCGCCACCCAAGCCCCGCTATTGCTGCAATTTCCGCAACTCGACCAAGGCCTGAGTCACCCGATCTGTCGCCTCGGGCAAGACCTGCTCCAACACGGCCACGGCTTCCGTGGCATCGCCAGCCCGATGAAGGCGCACCACCTCGCCGGCGACCGCATGGAAATGATCGTGGGCGGCCAATAAAGCGGAAAATCCTGGCGAGGCCGCATATTGCCTGCCGCCATCAAGCAACCACTGCCCCAATTCGCAAGCGGTGCTGTCGGCGGCGAGCTCCGCCGTCAATCCCTGCTCACCGATGCCAAGCACATACAACTTCAATCGCGTCATCCAGATGGCGTGACGGGCCAAGGCAAGATCAAAGTCATAGGTAGTCATGGCAAGCCCTCCCTGGATTCAGCTACGTTGAAGCTTATTCCCGCCCTCCGACCATCGCGTGATCCACGTCAACAGCATGCAAGAAGGCCCTGCCGGTTGCCCGGCAGGGCCTTCTTGGAAAACGTTATTCAGTTGGCGTCGTAGTAATAGGCTTTGTTGGGCACTTGAGCCTCGCTCTGCCGCTTGGCTTCTGCCAGGGGCACGGGAGCCTTGTCCCACCACAGGGCACGGCCGGCTTTCTGTTCCTTCACTTCTTCGGGGTGGGCCTTGAGCCATTCGCGGATGAATTTGGTGTGTTCGGATTCGTAGAGTGCCATGGTTGTCTTCCTTGAATTACTGACGGGGGATGGAGTCCTTGAGCCGCGCCAGGCGGATCACTTCCGGGATGCAGCGCAGTGCGCGCATGATACGGGCGAGGTGGGCGCGATGGTTCACTTCCAAAGTGAAATAGACCAGGGAGGTGGTGCTGTGATCTTCCTCCACGCGCACGTCGATGATGTTGGACTGGCTGTCGGAAATGGCCAGGGCCAGCTTGGCCAGCACACCACGGCGGTTGTGCACCAGAA
The DNA here is from genome assembly GCA_003963315.1 of Rhodocyclaceae bacterium. Lineage (GTDB taxonomy): Bacteria > Pseudomonadota > Gammaproteobacteria > Burkholderiales > Rhodocyclaceae > AWTP1-18. The sequence continues at coordinate 56,899 of RXJP01000035.1, forward strand.
CACGGATGCCCACCTGGAACATCCGCTCAACGCCGGCTTCCCATTCCACATCCACCCATTCCTGTTTGTCGCCGTGACGCAGGCGGGCGATGGCGGGACAGTCATGGGTATGCACCGATAGGCCGCGTCCCTTACGGATCAGCCCGATGATGGGGTCGCCGGGAATGGGGTGGCAACAGGTCGCGAGTTGCACGGCCATGCCCTCGCTGCCACGGATGAGGATGGGTCCCTGGGACTTGACGGTCTCCGCCGGTACGGACCCGCTACGCGTATCCAGCAGGCTGCGGGCCACCACCGCCGGCAGGCGCTTACCGAGACCGATATCGGTGAGCACGTCGGCCTTGGTCTTGCCGCCGTTTTCCTTTAGGAATTTCTCCCAGGCAGCGGGATCCACGGCGGGCAGGTTGGTGCCCAGTTCACTCAAGGCGCGGGCCAACAAACGCTCGCCGAGGGCGCCGGCCTGCTCCTGCTGCTGGGTCTTGAGGAAATGACGGATGCGGGAGCGGGCGCGGCTGCTGCGCACATAACTCAACCAGGCGGGATTGGGGCTGGCCTGGGGTGCAGTGATGATTTCCACCCGGTCGCCGTTGCGCAACTCGGTGCGCAGGGGCATCAATTCCAGGTTGATGCGACAGGCCACGCAACGGTTGCCCACATCGGTGTGGATGGCGTAAGCGAAATCCACCGCCGTGGCGCCCCGGGGCAGGCTGATGATCTTGCCCTTGGGGGTGAATACGTACACCTCGCTGGAGAGCAGATCCACCTTCACATGTTCGAGAAACTCCGCCGAGTCGCCGGAGGCGGATTGCAGTTCCAACAGGGATTGAAGCCACTTGTGGGTGCGCCGCTGCAATTCTGAAAGGGCTTCGTCGTCCTTGTACAGCCAGTGGGAGGCGACGCCGGTTTCCGCCACATGGTTCATCTCGGCGGTGCGCACCTGCATTTCCACCGGGGTGCCGTAGGGGCCGATCAGGGTGGTGTGCAGGGATTGGTAACCGTTGGCCTTGGGAATGGCGATGTAGTCCTTGAACTTGCCCGGCACCGGCTTGTAGAGGCTGTGCAGCGCGCCCAGGGTGAGGTAACAGGTGGGTACGTCCTTGACCACGATGCGGAAGCCGTAGATGTCCAGCACCTGGGAGAAGGTGAGATGCTTGTCCAGCATCTTGCGGTAGATGCCGTAGAGGTGCTTCTCCCGTCCGCTCACTTCGGCGTCGATACCAGCAGCAGGCAGCGCTTTTTTCAATGTGGTGAGGATTTTTCCCACCACCTCGCGACGGTTGCCCCGGGCGGCCTTGACCGCTTTCTCCAACACCCGATAACGCATGGGATAGAGATGGCGGAAGGAATACTCCTGCAACTCCCGGTAGAGCTTATTGAGGCCCAGCCGGTTGGCGATGGGGGCGTAGATTTCCAAGGTCTCCCGGGCGATGCGGCGGCGCTTGTCGGGCCGGATCACGTCCAGGGTGCTCATGTTGTGCAGGCGGTCGGCCAGCTTGATGAGGATAACGCGCACGTCCCGCGCCATGGCCAGCAGCATCTTGCGGTAGTTCTCGGCCTGGGCCTGCTCGTAGGTCTGGTGTTCCAGCCGATCCAGCTTGGAGACGCCATCCACCAGCTCGGCGGCGGATTTACCGAAGCGCTCGGCGATCTCCTCCTTGGTGATCTCGGTGTCCTCCATCACGTCGTGGAGGAGGGCGGCAATCACGGCCTGCACATCCAACTGCCAGTGGGCGAGGTGGGTGGCGACGGCCAGGGGATGGGAGATGTAGGGCTCGCCGCTGATGCGGTACTGGCCCTGGTGGGCGGCCTCGCCGAACAGGTAGGCGGCGCCTACCTTGGCGATGTCTTCCGGGGAAAGATAGGTGGCGAGCTGGGCGTTGAAAGCCGCCAGCTCAGCCGATGCATCCTTGGCGGGGGCCAGCTCCCGGCCCGAAAAGGGCCGTTTGGAAGCGGTGGCGATGGAGGACGGCAACACCGTAGCCATGGGTTCCGTCCATCCGGTTCAAGTCAGCGGCTCAGGACTGGCTTCGGGTCAGGATTTCAATGCCCACCTTGCCAACCGCCATTTCGCGCAGGGCCACTACGGTGGGCTTGTCGCGGCCGGCTTCCACCAAGGGTGTGCTGCCGGTGGCGAGCTGGCGGGCGCGGGTAGCGGCCACCAGGGTCAGTTGGAAGCGGTTGGGGATGTGCTTGAGGCAATCGTCTACGGTCACGCGGGCCATGGTGGGTCCTTTGCTATGAATCAGTTGGAATCGAGAAAGCGGAAAACGCCGGGGTGGCGGGCGCGCTGGGGATGGAATCGCAGCCGGGAGGCGCGAACTGCGGCTAACAAATCGTCGAGCGCCATCTGCAAATCGTCGTTGATTATAACAAAGGCGAACTCCCCCACGTGGCGCATTTCGCCCAGGGCGGCGGCCACCCGGCGCTGGATCACGTCCTCGCTGTCCTGGCCGCGGCTACGCAGACGGCGCTCCAGCTCCTCCGCGGAAGGCGGCATGATGAAGATCCCCACCGCGTCGGGGAAGATTTCCCGCACCTGCTGGGCGCCCTGCCAGTCGATCTCCAGCAGCATGTCGTGACCCGCCTGCATCTGGGCCTGCAACCAGGCTTTGGAAGTCCCGTAGAAATTGCCGTGCACTTCCGCCCATTCCAGGAATTCCCCCCGGCCACGCATGGCAAGGAAGGTCTGGATATCGATGAAGTGGTACTCGCGGCCGTTCTCCTCGCCAGGCCGGGGCGGGCGGGTGGTGTAGGAGATGGAGTGCATCACCTGGGTGTCCCGTTCCAGCAGCAGCTTGACCAACGTGGTCTTGCCCGCGCCGGAAGGGGCGGCGACGATAAAAAGAGAACCAGTGGTAATGGGGGTCATGGTCTGCATAATCGGGGCCTCACTCCAAATTCTGCACCTGCTCGCGCATCTGCTCGATCAGCAATTTGAGTTCCAGGGCAATGGCGGTGACCTCGGTGGACACGGATTTGGAAGCCAGGGTATTGGCTTCCCGATTCAATTCCTGCATCAGGAAATCCAGGCGTTTGCCCACGGCGCCCCCCTTCTTCAGCACCCGCTCCACTTCGTCCAGGTGGGTGACCAGGCGGGCCAGTTCCTCCTCCACATCGATCTTCGCGGCGAAAACGCCCAGTTCCTGGCGGATGCGATCCTCGTCCAGGTTGGCCACGGCTTCCCGCAGTTTGGCCGCCAGGCGGTCCTGGTAGTCGGCCAGGGCCAGGGGAATCAGCGGTTTTACCTTGGCCACCTGTTCCCGCATGCGGGCAGCGCGATCCAGCAGCACGGCCGCCAGCTTCTCCCCTTCCCGCGCCCGGGTGGCGATGAACTCGTCCAGCAATTGTTGCAGCAGGGACAAGGCCTCGGCCTGGAGCTTGTCGGTATCCAGGCCCTCGTCGGCCAGTACCCCGGGCCAGCGCGGCACATCGGCCACGGACAGCGGCTTGGCGCCGTGGAGAACGGACAACACCGCGCTTTCCAGCTTTGCCAATTGTTCCACCAGGGCCTGGTTGGGCGCCAAGTCCCGGCCGCTGCCGGCACGGGCCTGCAAACCGCCGCGCACTTCCAGCTTGCCCCGTTGCACCTTGGCGGAAATCTGCTCACGCAGGGGCATCTCGAGGAAACGCAGGTCTTCGCTGATGCGGAAACCCAGGTCCAGGTAGCGGGAGTTCACGCTCTTGAGTTCGAGATTGAGGGAGGCAAAACCCAGGTCGCGATTGCCTGCCGCATAGCCGGTCATGCTGAAGATCATGGAGGGATTCCGATGGTTGCAATGGCGCGTGCCACGGTCGTCTTTACAGGTCCGGCGCGGCGACGCAGAATGCCGGGGATTCTATCCCTTCCCGCCCATGTCGCCCGCCCAGGCCAACCAACCCCTCCCCGCCGGATTCTGGCTCGCCCAGTATCAGATCGAAAGCCAGCTTTCCCTTGGCGGCTTTTCCATCGTCTATCTGGCCCGGGACATGCTGGGCGACGCCGTGGCGATCAAGGAATACCTGCCCAACGCCCTGGCCCTGCGCGCCGGCGAAAGCCCCGAGCCCGTGGTCAGCCCACGCCACCGGGCAGTGTTCAACCACGGCTTGACCTGCTTTTTCGAGGAAGGCCGCCATCTCACCCAGCTCAACCATCCCAACGTGGTGCGGGTGCTCGACTTCTTCCGCGCCCATGGCACCGCCTACCTGGTCATGCGTTACGAGGAAGGACGCACCCTCCACGCCCACATCCTGAAACATCCCGGGGAACTGGGAGAGGAGTTCATCCGCAATACGTTCGGCCGCGTCCTCAACGGTCTCCGCGCCGTGCATAGCAGCCAACTGCTGCACCTGGACATCAAACCCGCCAACGTCTACCTGCGCCAGCAGGACGGCAGCCCGGTGCTGCTGGACTTCGGCGCGGCACGCCAGGTGATCGGCCACGACGTGCCCCAACTGCGCACCATGCACACCCCGGGCTACGCCGCCCCGGAACAGTATGAGAAAGGACCACAACAACAAGAGCTGCTGGGGCCGTGGACCGATATGTACGGCATCGGCGCCACCCTCTACGCCTGCCTCGGCGGCAAACCGCCGCCCTCCGCCCAACTGCGCCTGGAGCGGGATGACATGGTGCCGGCGGTGCGCCAATTCTCCGGCAAGTATTCCCGCCACCTGCTGGAAACCGTGGACATGTGCTTGCACCTGGACCCCCTGCGCCGTCCCCAAAGCGCCCACACACTGCAAAAACGCCTGGCCAGCGCGGAGCGGGATGTGGATCCTCCCGGCCTATTGAACCGTTTCAGCCATTGGATCAAGGGGGCCGGGAAGTGAAAGACATAAGGCACCACATCGGGCACCACGTCGGCACGGCGAGCGCCAAAGGCCTTAGCCACGGGGACACGGGGGAAAACCGGCAAGCAAACCCAACGATAAGGAAGCCTTTGCCTTTCCCCGTGGTTAAAAGCTTTTATGTTTTTCGCCATGCCGTCGTGGTGAACAACAGGCCATGAACTATCTCGTCCACCAGGAAAGCCGTATCGGCCGGCGTGCCATCAACCAGGATCGCCTCGTGTTCCGAGCCAGCGAAAAGGCGTTGCTGCTGGTCGTGGCGGACGGCATGGGCGGCCACGCCCATGGCGAGGTGGCGGCCCAGGTGGCCATCGACTACATGGCCGACGCTTTTGAACACCAGGCCCGTCCTGCCCTGGCCGATCCCTTCCTGTTCCTCACCCAGTGTTTCAATGGCGCCCACGCCGCTATCGCCCGGGTGGCAGGGCTGCGCGGGCTGAAGGAGACGCCCCGCACCACCTGCGTCGCCTGCGTGGTGCAAGACGGCCTGGCCCACTGGATCCATGCCGGCGATGCCCGCCTCTACCTGTTGCGGGATGGCCGTATCCTCCAGCGCAGTCGCGACCACAGCCGGGTGCAGTTGCAATTGGCGCAGGGATTGATCGATGCCGATACCGCCAAACACCATCCGGAGCGGCATCGCGTCTATAGCTGCCTGGGGGGCCCCGTGGCGCCCCAGTTGGATTTCTCCGCCAAGACCCCCTTGCTCCCCGGCGATGTGCTGGCCCTGTGCACCGATGGCGTCTGGGGGCCGGCGGGGGACAGCCGCCTCGCCCGCCGATTATCAGAAGCGCCGCCGGAGAAAGCGGTGCCCCAACTCCTCGACGACGCCGAACGCAAGGGCGGAGCCCACGCCGACAACCTGAGCCTGATCGCCCTGCGCTGGGAAACCCCCAGCCCCTGGGCCGCCCAACTGGGCTCCCCCAGTGATGAGGACATCGAGCGCGCCATCGACGAAATTCGGGGCATCATTCGCCCCTCGCAAAACTGAACCTGAACCCCAACCGCCTTTGGCACAGAGAACACAGAGGCACAGAGCACACGGAGAAAATACAGAAAATGGTTTTTGGCTTTGCTCTGTGTACTTCCTATCTCCGTGTTCTCTGTGTCATAAGCGGTTGTTTTGTTTTTTAAAGGAACTTCCATGACCCGACCCAGCGGCCGCACACCGACGCAACTGCGCCCCCTCACCATCACCCGCGATTACACCTGCCACGCCGAAGGCAGCGTGCTGGTGGCCTTCGGTAACACCAAGGTGCTGTGCACCGCCAGCGTCGAAGAGAAGGTGCCCGGCTTCCTCAAGGGCAAGGGCCAGGGCTGGGTCACCGCCGAATACGGCATGCTGCCCCGCTCCACCCACACCCGCAGCGACCGGGAAGCCGCCCGGGGCAAACAATCCGGCCGCACCCAGGAGATCCAACGCCTGATCGGTCGCAGCCTGCGCGCCGTGATCGACCTCAATGCCCTGGGTGAGCGCCAGATCGTGCTTGATTGCGACGTGCTCCAGGCCGACGGCGGCACCCGTTGCGCCAGCATCACCGGCGCCCTGGTGGCCCTGCACGACGCCATCGGCAAACTCATGGCGGACGGCAAACTCGCCGCCAGTCCCCTCAAGGATTTCGTCGCCGCCGTCTCTGTCGGCATCGTGGACGGTGTGCCGGTGCTGGACCTGGACTACCCCGAGGACTCAAGCTGCGACACCGACATGAATGTGGTGATGACCGGCAGCGGCGGCATGGTGGAAGTGCAAGGCACCGCCGAAGGCACGCCCTTCACCCGCAAGGAACTGGACGCCCTGTTGGCCCTGGCGGAACAAGGTATCGGCGAGATCATCGCGGCCCAGAAGAAGGCCCTCAGCGTATAAGAAACTGCCTTGCAAAGGCTTCCCCTATGGATTCACCGAAATCTTTAACCCCCCCAGCCCCCCTTGTCAGGGGGGGAGTTCGAGCCGAGAAGCTTTGAACGGTACGCCCCTCCCCTGACAAGGGGAGGACGGGAGGGGTTGCAGGTTTCTCTCTATCGGAAATCACGATGAACAAAATCGTCCTTGCCTCCAATAACGCCGGCAAACTCAAGGAGTTTGCCCAACTGCTGGCGCCCCTGGGCATCGAAGTGCTGCCGCAATCCGCTTTCAATGTCAGCGAAGCGGAAGAACCCCACGTCACCTTTGTCGAGAATGCCTTGGCCAAGGCCCGCCATTGCGCCCGGGCCACGGGCCTGCCGGCCCTGGCCGACGACTCGGGCCTCTGCGTCGCCGCCTTGGGCGGTGCGCCGGGGGTGCAGTCGGCGCGCTATGCCGGCGCACCCAAATCCGACGCCCGCAACAACGAGAAGTTGCTGGCGGAACTCAAAAGCACCACCGACCGCCGCGCCCATTTCACCTGTGTGCTGGTGTTGGTGCACCACGCCGACGACCCCCAGCCCATCATCTGCGAAGGCGAATGGCACGGTGAAATCCTCACCGCACCACGGGGTGGTGAGGGCTTCGGCTACGACCCCTTGTTCGGTGTGCCCGAACTGGGCAAGTCCGCCGCCGAGCTAAGCCATGAGGAAAAAAACACCCGCTCCCATCGCGGCCAGGCGGTGCGGGCCTTGGTCGCTCGACTCAAGCCGTGCTGATTGACAAAAAAATAATCGCCAAGAGCACCAAGGCCGCCTTGGTGATTTCCTCGCCGCATACCCCCGCTCCTTAAATTCCTGCCCTCCGCCATGACCCGCATCATCCCCATCGCCGCCGCGCCGGAAGTGCATAGCGAACCGCGCTTCACAGCGCTGCCCCCCCTCTCGCTCTACGTGCATATCCCATGGTGCGTAAAGAAGTGCCCTTACTGCGACTTCAACTCCCACGAGGCGAAGAACGCGATTCCCGAGGCGGAATACGTGGCGGCCCTGATCGCCGATCTGGAGTCGGCCCTGCCGCACATCTGGAACCGCCCCGTACACAGCGTGTTCTTCGGCGGCGGCACCCCCAGCCTGCTTTCCGTCAACGCCGTGGATACGCTGCTGGCGGCCTTCCGCGCCCGGCTGCCGCTGGCGCCGACGGCGGAGATCACCCTGGAAGCCAACCCCGGCACGGTGGAGGCGGACAAGTTCGCCGGCTTCCGTGCCGCCGGCGTCAATCGCGTGTCCCTCGGCATCCAGAGTTTCGATGATGCCAAGCTCCAGGCCCTGGGCCGCATTCACGGCAGCGACGAAGCAAAGCGCGCCATCGACCTCGCCCTCAAGCATTTCGACCAGGTGAACATCGACCTGATGTACGCCCTGCCCCGGCAAAGCCTGGACGAAGCACGGCGCGATCTGGAAACCGGCATCGCCTTCGGCACGCCCCACCTTTCCGCCTACCACCTGACCCTGGAACCCAACACCCCCTACGCCCACCATCCGCCGCCCCTGCCCGACGACGATGCCGCCGCCGACATGCAGGACATGGTGGAGGAAACCCTGGCCGGCGCGGGCTACGAGCACTACGAAACCTCGGCCTATGCCAAGCCGGGCAACGCCTGTTTCCACAATATGAATTACTGGACTTTCGGCGATTACCTGGGCATCGGCGCCGGCGCCCACGGCAAGATCACCTCGTCGGCCCCGGGTACGGAAAGCCCGGTGGTGAGGGAGATGCGGCGCAAGCATCCGAAGGATTATCTGGCAGGCGCGGCCCGGGGCGATTTCGTGCAGGAACGGCGCTTCGTCACGACGGAAGAATTGCCCTTCGAGTTCCTGATGAACGCCCTGCGCCTGACGGAGGGCTTCGCCGTGACACAGTTCGAGGAACGCAGCGGCCTGCCGATTGCCGTGGCCCAGGATCATCTGCGCCAAGCTCAACAAGAAAATTTGCTGACTATCGCCGAATGGAAAATCGTCCCAACACTGCAGGGCCGGCGCTTCCTCAACCGCCTGTTAGGGATTTTTCTCTAGGAGAAACGCAAGTACCTACCGTTCCCCTAGATAAGGCCGGAACAGGTACTCCAACTCTTCCAGGGAATATTCGATGGATGCCGGCATCGCCTTGGCCAGCAGGTCGAGAATGACTACCGCATTGACGGAAGCATCCTCCTCGGCGGCAGCCCGCAGGCGCTCGGCCATGGCCATGTTCACCGTGTGCAAGCGCTGGTAGATGTCCCTCAGGCCAGCCAGCGCCAGATCGGTACCCAGGCCTTCACGGTGGCGGAAATACTGCGCCAGTAAATACATGGAGGCGGCCCGGTAGAGGGTTTCCTCTTCGCTGGCCAGGGGCAAGTGGAAGCGGGCCATGGGCCGCAGCCAGCTCATGTGCGGACAGGCCGAGGCGGCCATGACCAGGCCCATAAGGGAACTCACCGCCCGTTGGGCGGTGGTGCTTGCCGTCACGGTCCGATCCGGGGTGGTCACCTCTACCTTCAACGCCGCATGGGACACCAGCGGACCGGTGAAATCCAGCAGGTCCGCCAAGCCTTCCGCCACAGGGCAGCAGGGGGAATCCTCGACGCGCAAAGGGCAATGGGAACACTGGTGAAATTCAAGCTGGGTCCATTCCCGAGGCTCGGTTGGACAAAGGGAGGGCTGCAAAGCCAGGCTTTGGGCATCCAGGCGCACCACGTGCTCGGCGGCACGGCCGTCGGCCAGTTCAAATCGATAGTGAAACTCGATGCACTTTCCGCCCATGATGTTTCATCCTCATGCCTTCCGACGGAACACAATATCCCACACGCCATGGCCCAGGCGCACGCCGCGTTGCTCGAACTTGGTCAGGGGCCGGTAGTCGGGGCGGGGGGCGTAACCCTCCGCCGTGTTTTGCAGCAGGGGTTCGCCACCCAACACTTCCAGCATCTGCACGGCGTAATCCTCCCAGTCGGTGGCGCAATGGAGATAGCCGCCGGGGGCGAGGCGCAGGGCGAGTTCATGCACAAATGGCGTTTGCAGCAGGCGGCGTTTGTTGTGGCGCTTCTTGTGCCAGGGGTCGGGAAAGAAGACATGGATGCCGGCCAGGCTGCCGTGGGGAATCATGTCCCGCACAATCTCCACCGCATCGTGCTGGATCACCCGCAGGTTGGCGAGTTCGCGCAGGGCGATTTCCTTGAGCAAAGCGCCCACCCCGGGGGTATGCACCTCGATGCCGAGATAGTTGTTCTGCGGATGGGCAGCGGCGATGGTGGCGGTCGTCTCCCCCATGCCGCAACCGATTTCCATGATGGTGGGCGCCGTGCGGCCGAAGGCGGCGGCGAAGTCCAGCGCCTTGGCTTGATAGGGAATACCCCAACGCGGCATGCCTTCGTCGTAATAGCGCTGCTGGGCCACGGAAACCCGGCTTTGGCGCAGGACGAAGCTGCGGATATGGCGATGGGGAAATTCGGTTTTGTTGTCTTCGCTCATTCAGGGTCCTTGGCGACGGGCGCGGGATCGATGGAAGGTGGGTCCGCCGGCGCCGAAACAGGGGATTCGGCCGTCCCGGATGGGGTAGGCGTCGTGGTTACGACGGCCATGTCCGCCGGCTCATGCCACACGGCGCCCGGAAAATCCGGATCGCCCTTTTCAATGGCCTGGCGACGGGATGCATAGAACTTCTCCAGATCGTAGCGTTCCTGTTGCAAGGCTTCGGGCAGGGTGGCGCAGGCGGCGCCCAGGGTCTCCGGCGGCGAGGTCAGGGCTGGCTTAAGGTGCAGGGCCGCAGAGAGGGCCTCTGGCGACGCCGTGTCGCGACCGAAGTAGTGCCGGGCCAGGTCCCGTTCCGCTGCGCGAATGCGGGCTTGTTGTCGGTCCATCCAGTCCACGTAGGCCAGGGCCGCGGCAGTGTCGCCCCGGGCCTGGCAGGTGATGCCCAGCAAACGCACGCCGTGGATGACGCCCCATAGCAATTGCTGGGTCAGCAATTGGGGATTGTCGAAGGCATAACCCTGGGGTATCGCGGGCGCCGAGGACTTTTCCTGGGGCAGTGGCCGACGCGACATCTCGCCCCCCGCCCAAGCCGCCCCCGGCAGGGCCAGGACAAGACAGGCCGCAAGGCGGCGGATGCGGATCACGAGCCGATCAGGCCGCCCGTGGGCGAACTGGGAGAGGCCGTGTAGAACTTCTTCGCCATGCGCCCGGCACGGAAAGCCTCGCGACCCGCCTCCACGGCTTTCCGCATGGCGCCGGCCATCAGCACCGGATCTTGCGCCAGGGCGATGGCCGTGTTCATCAGCACGCCGTCGCAGCCCAACTCCATGGCGATGGCCGCATCGGAAGCGGTGCCCACGCCGGCATCCACCAGCACCGGCACCCTGGCCTGGTCAATGATGAGCTTGAGGTTCCAGGGATTGAGGATGCCCATGCCGGAACCGATCAGGGAGGCCAGGGGCATGATGGCGACGCAGCCGATGTCTTCCAGCATGCGCGCCTGGATGGGATCGTCGGCGCAATAGACCATGACCTTGAAGCCATCCTTGACCAGCACCTCGGCGGCCTTGAGGGTTTCCGGCATGTTGGGGAACAGGGTGTGGCTGTCCCCCAGCACTTCCAGTTTGACCAAATCATGGCCGTCGAGCAGCTCCCGCGCCAGGCGCAGGGTGCGCACGGCTTCCTCGGCGCTGTAACAGCCGGCGGTATTGGGCAGATAGGTGAATTCGGAAGGCGGCAGGGCGTCCAGCAGGGAAGGTTGGCCCGGCTCTTGGCCGATATTGGTGCGACGGATGGCGACGGTGACGATCTGCGCGCCGGAAGCGACGATGGCTTCCCGGGTCTGGGCGAAATCCTTGTATTTGCCGGTGCCCACCAAGAGGCGGGAGGAATAGGCTTTACCGGCGATGGTGAGGGTGTCCTGGGTCATGGCGACGAACGGGTAAGTGGGGCCGCAACGGCGGCCGGGGATGACGGGGAATCAACCCCCGCCCACGGCAACGACGATCTCCAGCACATCGCCGTCGGCAAGGGCGGTGCTGCCGTGCCGGCTCTTGGGCACGATCTCGCCGTTGCGCTCCACCGCCACCCGTTTGTCGATAAGGGCAAGCTCGGCCAACAGGTCGGCGACGGTGATGGGGGTGGAAAACGAACGGGCTGCGCCGTTGATGCGGAGGGAAATCATCCGCTGATTTTATCAGGTGGACTCGGTGGCTTCGGCGGATTGCGCGGCAATGCCGTTGTTGCGCTCGAGATAGGCCGTGAATGTCACCGCCGGCAGGGCCGGGCTGAAGTAGAAGCCCTGCACCTCGTTACAGCCATGGCTTTGGAGGAAATTCAACTGGCCTTGGGTCTCCACCCCTTCCGCCAGCACCTGGAGGCCGATGGAATGGGCCATTTGCACAATGGTGGTGGTGATGGTGGCATCGTCGGCATCGAGGGTCACGTCACGGACGAAGGAACGGTCGATCTTGAGCTTGTCGATGGGCAGCTTGCGCAGATAGGCCAGGGAAGAATAGCCGGTGCCGAAATCGTCGATGGCGAGGCGGATGCCCAGGCCGCGCAGACCTTCGATATTGGCGCGAAGGACCTCCGAGGAAACGATGAGCAGGCTCTCTGTCACTTCGAATTCAAGCCGCTCCGGCGGATAGCCGGTGTCGGCCAGGATGGCGCGCACCGCGTCGAGGAAATCCTCCTGGGCAAACTGGGGCGCCGACACATTCACCGCCATGGTCAGGTCCGTCCAGCCGGCCGCATGCCAAGCCGCGCCTTGTTTGCAGGCTTCCCTCAAGGCCCACTCGCCCAAGGAGACGATGAGGCCGCATTCCTCCGCCACGGGAATGAACTTGAGGGGCGGCACCATGCCCAGATCCGGATGACGCCAGCGCATCAAGGCCTCGGCGCCGACGACTTTCTGTCCAACCAGCGCCACCAGGGGCTGGTAATGCATTTCGAGCTCGCCGTTCTCCAGGGCCCGGCGCAAGCCGTGCTCCATCAACAGCCGCTCGTTGGCGGTGGCGTTCATGGCGGAGGTGAAGTAATGGAAAGTGTTGCGGCCGTGTTCCTTGGAGTGGTACATGGCCACGTCGGCGTGCTTGATCAGCGTGGTCATGTCCCTGCCGTCCTCGGGGTAGAGGGCGATGCCGATGGAAGGCGTGATGTGGAGCTCATGTCCTTCCAGCACACAGGTATCCGCCAAGCGTTCCAGCAGCTTCTCGGCCACCCGGCCGGCGTCCTCCGGTTGTTCGATATTCTCCAGCAGCACCAGGAATTCGTCTCCGCCCTGGCGGCTCACCGTATCCGTGCTGCGGACGCAGGTGCCGATACGGTTGGCCACCTCCTTCAGCAGCAGATCGCCGATATGGTGGCCCAGGGTGTCGTTCACCGTCTTGAAACGGTCCAGGTCGATGAAAAGCAGGGCGAAGCGCGCGCCGTTGCGTTCGCTGTGGGCGATGACATGGCTGACCCGGTCCTGGAACAGGATGCGGTTGGGCAGACCGGTCAGGAAGTCGTGTTCCGAGAGATGGCGGATGCGTTCCTCGCTGGCCTTGCGCTCGGTAATGTCGGAGAACACGCCGACGTAATTGCACACCTTGCCCAGATCGTCCCGCACGGCGGAAATGGTCAGCCATTCCGGATAGATGCGGCCGTTTTTGCGCCGATTGACGATCTCCCCCTGCCACAGGCCCTTTTCCTTGAGGGCCAGCCACATGTCCTTGTAGAACGCGGCGTGATGCTGGCCGGACGCCAGCTTCTTCGGGTTCTGTCCGATCATGTCCTCGCTGGTGTAGCCGGTGATCTGGGTGAAGGCGGCGTTCACCGACAACACGTTCACCGCCTCGTCGGTCACCAGGATGCCTTCGGCGCTGGCCTTGAACACGCTGGCGGCAAGGTGGAGCTGCGTTTCGGCATCCTTGCGGCCGGTGATGTCACTGACCATGGCCACCACGCCTTCGGCCCCCTCGGCCTCGATACGGCGGGCCATGAGCTGGTGCCAGCGAAGGCCTTCCCGCAACTGCATGGTGTGCTCCGAAAACACCTGGTCCACCTTGCCCGCCATCAATTGCCGCATCTCGTCGGCATGGCGGTCGAACAGGGTCGGATTGCATTGGCGCAGATAGCGGCTGGCGGCATCGGTGCCGTATTCGCCATTATTGAGTTGGGGCAGTCCTTCCCCGGAAAAAAATTCCCGGGCCGCCCTATTGATGAAGCGATAGCGGCTGTCCGGGCCGATCATGAACACCATGGCCGGCAAGGCATCGAGCACCGCGCCCAGACGTTCCTTTTCCGCCAGCACTGCGGCTGCACGTTGCTCCCCCAGGCGTCGCTGGTGAAAAAAGAACAGGATGGCAAAGGCGGAAATACTGAGGATGATCAACGCCGCCATGGCGCTGAAGCGCAAGGCATCCTTGCGCCACTCCGTCAGGGCGTCGCCGCGCTTCAGGCGCAGCACCAGGACCAGGGGATAAAGGCGCGAGGTACGGTAGGCCGTCAGCTCGTTATGTTCCGCGTCATCGAAACTGCCCATCTCCCGCTCCGACAGGGCCAGGGGATCCCAATCCTCGGCGCGCAAGGCGCCCCATTGCATAGCCGCACTGGTACCGAACAGGGGCAAGCCGTCGTAGCGCAACACATGGAGATCGCCGGGGGATTGCAGTAAACGTTCCCGGTATTTCTGCACAAAGTAATCGGGATTGAGGGCAGCCACCAGGGTGTAGCGATGCCCGCCGCTCTTGATCTTCCGCAGCAAGGGAATAAAGCCCAGGTCGCGGGCTTCCTGCACGGCTTCGGCGCTGGCCTGGGACACAGCTTGTCCGCTGGAAAAGTCCCGGCCCAGCCAACGGCCCGCCACTTGCAACAAGCCCTCATCCCCATCCAAGGCCGGCTGGGGGTCGGTGAAACCCAGGCGCTGGCCTTCGTTGCCGGCGGAGGACGAGGCCAGCACCTGGCCATCCTCCCTCAGTACCGACAGGGAGCGGACCTGGGGCAAATTGGCGATGGACCGGCGCAGGATGGCGCGCAGATCCGGCGCTGGCCGCTCCAGGTTTTCCGTATCCGCCAGATTGACCATCATCTGATCCGTCACCAGCACGCTCTGGGTCAGATGGTCCTCGAAGGTGCGTACTTGCATTTCGGCAATACGCAGGTGATAGCTCAGGGTCTCGACACGCAGGCGATGGATGAAATAGCCGGTGGCCGTGGCCGAGGACAGGACGAACAGGGCCAGCAGGGCGAAAAAACCCCGCGCGCCCATTTGCCTTTGGGTGATCCTGTCGAGCCAGTTCACGCCAATATCAATCGATCACGGCGATGGGGTCGAGCTTATGCCGCTTGGCGGCCGTCATCAGGCGTCCATCCCGCTTGATCTCGCTCATGAAGGACTCCAGGCGGGCATACCAACGGTCGTCACCGGGCTGCAGGGCCCAGCCGTAGGACGTGACGTGATAGGTCCCGATCGGCTCCACCAACCGCGCCCAATCGGTGGTTTCCAGCATGCGGCGGCTGTAGGGATAGTCGGTCATGAACACATCGGCGCGGCCGGACTCCACTTCCTGTTCCCGGGCGAAGGGCGTATCCAGCACCGCCAGGGTGGCGTTCTTCAGCTTGTCCCGCATCACCGGCTCGTGCAGGGTGCCTTTGGCCACTGCGACCACGGTGCCCTTCTTGTCGATATCGTTCCAATCCTTGATGCGGCTGTTGCCCCGGGTGGTGATGGCGTAGATGTCGCTCTTCAAGTGGGGCCGGGTGAAGCGCAGTTTTTCGGCACGGGCCGCCGTGATGCCGATGGCGAACATGGCCACATCGCACCTGTCGGCGGTCACGTCGTCGATCAGCTTGGCGAAGGAGGAGTCCACGAACTGCACCGTCACCCCCATATCCCGGCCCAGCGCCCGGGCCAGGTCCACATCAATGCCGACAAGTTGTCCCGTTTTCGGATTGCGGTAGGAAATTCCGTAGTAGTCGGGCCAGATGCACACCCGCAGTATTTTGTTGGCACGGATGCGGTCCAGGTGACTGACGGCATCCGCCGCGGTCGCGGCACCCGCTGTCCACAGGGAAAGCAGGCCCATTGTCAGGACGGCAAAAAAAGAAACGAAACGGGAAGCCATATCGAACCTCACTTCCATATATAACTAAAGGCATATTTAATGATAACGGGAAATTGCCGGGAAAGCGACTCTGCGGCGTGCGCCAAGCCACTCCCCTTCCATGGTTTCCGAGATCGGACTAGAATCCGCCTTCTTCCTGCGGGTGTCGTATAACGGCATTACCTGAGCTTCCCAAGCGTGCGACTCGCGTCGCGTAGGTTAGCTGTAACCGCTGCACACGTTCGAAGTGCAGGAACACAGCCTATCGAGAGAAGTGCCGCTTGCCGGCACGATGCGGCTAAGGCCGTACGAGTAATTGTCCTGCTGCCCGCAAGGGATGACAGGACCAGGGGTTCAGCCCCTTGTAGTCTAGGAGCGGTGCGTCACTGGTAACGGTGGGGTGCCAAGCGCTCTGACAATGTAGCCACCTTACGGGGTACGCCATATCCCGCGAGGGACTTGGTGTGATTTCGGGAGTTGCACCCGGATGAGGCGCTAGGCTGGGTTGGTTGGTCAACAAAAGTGAACCGCTATTAAACGTCGTTAAGCTTGATGAGCCAAAGGCAACTTGCAATATCGGGCTCAGCCAAAACGGCACGTGATCGGTTGTTCGCCTGCTTGGTGCGAACACGCTGACATAGGCATCACCGGCGAAAAGGCGGGACCTTCCCAATTCTGTTACTTGTGCGGAACGAGGTAAGCCCAATGCGGCGTCTGGCCAGTTTGGTAGACAAAGGTAACCGCAAGGTTATCTGATGCTGTAGTGGGTAGAGGAGGATGGAAAAAGCGAATGCCTCGCTGTAATAGCGGGGATAGGGGATGGAACGATTGCCCCGACGCGAAAGCGTGCAGACTTCCATCTGGTGACTCTTCGTAAGAAGGGTCTGTTCAATCGCAAACCCAACGGGGATGATGCTAAGATTCCCGGTCGGGGATAATTGCGTCTTCCTCCGAAGGTTCAGAGCGGGTGTAGTTCAATGGTAGAACTCCTGGTTCCCAACCAGATAACGAGGGTTCGATTCCCTTCACCCGCTCCATACAACCGGAGGTTGATATGGACGCAATGCAATCTGATTGCGATGTCGCCTCTACGGCTTGGCAGTCTTGGCACGAAGTTTCATGGATCAAGGCTTATCAAGTTGTCGCGAGGCTACAGGCACGTATTGCGAAGGCAGCAAAAGTAGGGGAATGGCGGAGGGTTCGCACCCTGCAGAGACTCCTGACCAAATCGAGTAGTGCGAAAGTGCTGGCAGTTCGGCGGGTCACGGAGAATCAAGGCCGGAAGACTCCAGGCGTGGATAAACAAACCTGGGGCACGCCGGAAGAGAAGTGGAAAGCGGTAGTTGACCTTGGTAACAAGAGATACAAGCCGTTACCATTACGACGCATCTACATTCCGAAAGCAAATGGTGACCAACGCCCTCTGGGCATACCCACCATGCGTGATCGGGCGATGCAAGCGCTGCATTTGCTGGCGCTGGATCCTGTTGCCGAAACAATCGCAGATCCTCATTCCTACGGTTTCAGACGTGAGCGCTCGACGGCAGATGCTATCGAACAAGTGCGCAACGTGCTGGGCCGGAAAGCTTCCCCGAAATGGGTGCTGGAAGGAGATATCAAAGGTTGTTTTGACAACATTAGTCATGACTGGCTGGTTGCTAATGTCTGCATAGACAAGGGCGTCCTTCGGAAATGGCTGAAAGCAGGCTTTATCGAGATGGGAAGGCTTTTCCCAACGCAAGCAGGGACGCCACAGGGAGGCATCATTTCCCCGGTCTTGGCGAATCTGGCGCTGGATGGGCTGCAACATGAACTGACCAAACTGTTCCGTACAGTGCGGGAGGCGCGTGCGGCAAAGGTCAATCTGGTGCGGTATGCGGATGACTTCATCATCACTGGGAGCTCGCAAGAGTTTTTGGCGGAGAAGGTCAAACCTCTGGTGGAGAAATTCCTTGCCGCCCGGGGCCTCAAACTCTCGGAAAAGAAAACCAAAATCACGCATGTGACGGAGGGTTTCGACTTCCTGGGGTGGAATGTCAGATATTTCAATCGAATGCTGGTCACACAGCCGTCGAAGAAGAATATCAAGGCGTTTCTGGAGAAAATCCGCAACCTGCTGCGCGACAGAAAGGCTGCTGGACAGATCGAGGTGATCGAAAAGCTGACCCCGGTACTCAGGGGATGGGCCAACTATCATCGAAGTCAGATGGCGTCCCAGACGTTTGCAAGGTGCGATCATCAAATCTGGCGAGCATTATGGCGCTGGGCGTGTCGCCGTCACCCAAACAAAGGGAAGCGGTGGATCAAACAGCGTTACTTCAAATGCCTCAAGGGGCGTGACTGGCGATTTGCGGATCAGGACAAGTTGCTGCCCATCTTGGCGGGATGCCGGAAACGGCCCCACACCAAGATCATGGCCGAAGCGAATCCGTACGATCCGACGTACGACGAGTATTTTTCCAGACGGCTTGCACAGCGAATGGAAAAGACGCTCGAAGGACGGCTCAAGCTTCGCTGGTTGTGGTGGTGGCAGGAAGGTGAATGCCCCATCTGCAATCAAAAGATCACGAGAGAAACCGGGTGGCACCTCCACCACATAATCAAGCGATCTCAGCGAGGTTCGGACAAGCTGACCAACTTGGTCTTGCTGCATCCGAATTGCCATATGCAGTACCACGTTTTTGAGAAATACGGCCCTGCCGGCACCTCAATGTTCAAATAGGGGTGCTTATGGGTTGCTTGAGCCGTATGCGGGGAAACTTGCACGTACGGTTCTTAGGGGAGGGGGTGGCCGTGAGGCTACCCCCTTACCCGCCTCATGAAGAGGGTTCGACTCCCTTCACCCGCTCCAAAAAACAAAGGGCGCCCCACGGCGCCCTTGTCCGTTTACGCCTTCCCCCGTGTCAGCCGATCTGGCAGGACAGCATGCTCAGGGAATGCAGGTGGGTTCCCGTCACCGGGAATGACACTTTTTCCCCCTCACCCTGAAGGGCTATTGCATAGAGCAAAGGCAGGTAATGGTCGGGGCTAGGCACGGAAAGACGGGCATCCTCACCCAAGGCTTCGTAGTGGATCAAGCCGGCGTGATCGCCTTTCTCCAACATGGCCCTGACGGCTGCGTCGAAACGCACGCACCAGTCGGCGGGCGGCGACGTTTCGCTGCGGTTGAGGGTGCGCAGGTTGTGCACCACATTGCCGCTGGCCACCACCAACACGTCTTCATCCCGCAATGGCCGCAAACGACGGGCCAGTTGGTAGTGGTACTCCGGCGGCTGGGTGCCGTCCATGGACAACTGCACCACGGGGATATCGGCCCTGGGAAACAGATGCATCAACACCGACCAGGTGCCGTGGTCCAGCCCCCAGCTATCCTTGTCCTGCCCCACCGGCGTCGGCGCCAGCAATTGGGCCACCCGCTGCGCCAGGGCCGGGGAGCCGGGGGCGGGATATTGCACGTCGAACAATTCCTGGGGGAAGCCGTGGAAGTCGTGGATGGTGGGCGGCTTTTCCATGGCCGTGACATGGGTGCCGCGGGTATAGAAATGGGCCGAGACGGCGAGGATGGCTTTGGGCTTGCGGGGCAGCAGCGCTTCGCCCCATTGGTGCCAGAGCGGACGGAAACGGTTTTCGGTGATGGCATTCATGGGCGTGCCGTGGGCCACGAACAGCACCGGCATGGGAACAGGATGGCTCATGGCATTCATACCTTGATGCGGAAGGGATTGAAATTGGTGTGGCGGTCGTACCAGTCCTCATGCTCCTTGCGCTTGAGGAAGTGCACCACCTTGTAGGTCACCGGCGTCATCACCACCTCCCAGCCGGTCTTCAGGGCGTATTGGGCCAGGGCCACATGGAACACCTGGCTGTCGGGCCAGAGGCCGTAGAAAGCGATGGCATAAAACAGGCCCGAGTCCACCGCCTCCCCCGCCAGGGTGGAACCGATGGTGCGGGTCCACAGCCATTTGCCTTCGGTGGCGATCTTCATCTTGGCCAGCACATAGCTGTTCACGAAGGTGCCGCACCAGAAGGCGATCATGGAGCCGGCGACAATGCGCGGCGTGTTGCCGAACACCGCTTCCAGATGGGCTTGGTAGCCGCGGTTGAAATCGTCCGTCGCCGGCGGCAGGGACAGCACCACCACCGACATGAAACTGGCGAAGGCCAGGGCGGCGAACCCCACCCACACCACGCGCCGATCGCGGCCGTAGCCGTATACCTCGGTGAGGATGTCGCCGAAGATGTAGGAGATGGGGAAGAACAGCACACCGCCGCTGAACACCACGGTGCCGAACAGGGGCAGTTCCACCTGGGCCGCCTTGGCCGCGCCGATCAGGTTGGAGCAAAGCAGCACCACGGCGAAGGCCGCCATGATGAAGTCGTAATACCGGTACTGCCGCTGGGGAGGGGCGTTCATCTTTTTCTCCTGTTGTCATGGGTTTGTCATCGCATTGTATTGACAATGCCGGCCCCGGGCTTCGCTGGTACATTGGCCGCCACGTCATTCCCCCTTTCCCGAGCCCGCAATCCCCAGCCCATATTTCCGATGAGCGAAAACAAGCAATTCTTTCCCCGCCCGGTCATCGAGGCCGGCGGCAATCGCTGGGACTGGGCGCTGCTGCCCCTGGTGCTGGCCCTGCTGGTGCTGCTGGCCTACGGCGCCCAGCAGATGGCGCGGCCGTTCCAGTTGGGAGAAGTGATCCCGCTCTCCCTCGACCCGAGCAACCTGCCCTACTACCTGCTGCGCACCACCCTGCGCATGTTCATCGCCCTGGCCGCGTCGATGCTGTTCAGTTGCCTCTTCGCCGCCATCGCCGCCAAGTACCGCAGCGCCGAAAAAGTGATGGTGCCCCTCCTAGACATCCTCCAGTCGATTCCCATCCTCGGCTTCCTCTCCATTACCGTGAGCGGTTTCATCGCCCTGTTCCCGGGCAACCTGCTCGGCGTGGAGTGCGCGGCGATCTTCGCCATCTTCACCTCCCAGGCCTGGAACATGGCCTTTTCCGCCTACCAGGGTTTCCGCACCGTGCCGGCGGAACTGATGGAAGCCGCCCAGGTCTTCCAGCTCTCCGGCTGGCAACGCTTCTGGCGCTTGGAGCTGCCCTTCGCTATCCCCGGCCTGCTGTGGAACATGATGATGTCCATGTCCGGCGGCTGGTTCTTCGTCGTCGCCTCGGAAGCCATCTCGGTCTCCAACCAGAACATCAAGCTGCCCGGTATCGGCTCCTACATCGCCCTGGCCATCGAAGCCCGCGACCTCTCCGCCATCGGCTGGGCCATCGGCGCCATGCTGGTGGGGGTGCTGCTCTACGACCAGTTGTTCTTCCGTCCGCTGCTGGCCTGGGCGGACAAGTTCCGTTTCGAGGAAACCGGCAGCGACACCGCCCAAGCCTCCTGGTTGCTCACCTGGCTGCGCCGTACCGAAAAAACCCAGGGACTGGTGGCCGGCTTCGCCCGCCTGCTGGAGCGCTCCTTCTCCCTGTTCCGCCGCAGCTACGACGGCACCTCGATCCGCTCCCGGCCTGCGCTGCCCTCTGCGCTGCCGGAACGCATCTGGGACGCGGTGATCGCCGCGGCGGTGTTCTACGCCTGCTGGGCGCTGTTCCATTTCATCCACAGCGAAGTGGGTTGGAGCGAAGCGGCGCGGGTGGTGGTGCTCGGCCTCTACACCCTGAGCCGGGTCATCATCCTGATCTTCCTTGCCGCCCTGATCTGGATTCCCATCGGCGTTTGGATCGGCCTCAATCCCCGGCTGGCGGAACGGGTCCAGGCGGTGGCCCAGTTCCTCGCCGCCTTCCCGGCCAACCTGATGTTCCCGGTGGCGGTGGTGGTGATCGTCAAGTACCACCTCAACCCGGACATCTGGCTCTCGCCGCTGATGATCCTCGGCACCCAGTGGTACCTGCTGTTCAACGTCATCGCCGGCGCGTCCACCATCCCCACCGAGCTGCGCTACGCGGCGAAGAACTTCGGCCTCACCGGCTGGCTCAAATGGCGGCGCTATCTGTTGCCGGCCATCTTTCCCAGCTTCGTCACCGGCGCCATCACCGCCACCGGCGGCTCCTGGAACGCCAGCATCGTGGCGGAATACGTGAGCTGGGGCGATACCACCTTGCAAGCCCACGGCATCGGCAGCTATATCGCCGAGATGACCGCCATCGGCGACTTTCCCCGCATCGCCCTCGGCATCGGCGTGATGAGCGTGTTCGTCATGGGCTTCAATCATTTCGTCTGGCGACGGCTGTACCGGCTGGCGGAAAACCGGCTGCATTTTTAAAGGTGGCATGATGCAAACTATTGCGCGAGTCCCTCGGTTCGACGAAAACCGCAACCCCTCCCGTCCTCCCCTTGTCAGGGGAGGGGCGTGCTGCGAAATACGCCGCCTATCGAACTCCCCCCTGACAAGGGGGGACGGGGGGGTTAAACCCGACGCAAAAAATGCGACGGACTCCATTTCCCAACCCTTGCGCTAAGGACTCCTTTCTTCATGGCCACGCCCATCATCGAACTCAAGTCCGTCGGCAAATCCTTCCGTGCCGCCGACGGCACCGCCCGGGCCGCCCTGGAAGGGGTGGACTTCACTTTGCACGAAGGGGAAATCGTCGCCCTGTTGGGCCAATCCGGCTCGGGCAAATCCACCCTGCTGCGCATCATGGCCGGCCTGATCCCCGCCGATGGCGGCGACGTGCATTACCGCGGCATGCCCCTCTACGGCCCGGCGCGCAGCATCGCCATGGTGTTCCAGTCCTTCGCCCTGTTCCCCTGGCTCACGGTGCAAAAGAATGTGGAACTGGGCCTGGAGGCCCAGGGCGTGGCGCCGGAGGAAAGGGCGCGGCGGGCCCAAGCGGCCATCGAACTGATCGGCCTCTCCGGTTTCGAAGGCGCCTTGCCCCGCGAACTTTCCGGCGGCATGCGGCAGCGGGTGGGCATCGCCCGGGCCCTGGTGCTGGAACCGGAAGTGCTGCTGATGGATGAAGCCTTCTCCGCCCTGGACGTGCTCACCGGCGAAAAGCTGCGGGAGGACATCCTCGCCCTATGGGAATCCGGCCAACTGCCCACCAAGGCCATGCTGGTGGTGTCCCACAATATCGAGGAAGCGGTGATGATGGCCGACCGGGTGTTGATCTTCGCCAGCGGCCCGGGGCGCATCCGCGCCGAACTGCCGGTGGCCCTGGCCCGACCGCGTGCGGTGGAGGGCTCCGATGTACGCGCCCTGATCGACGATGTGTACGGCCAGATGACCGCCGGCGCCGCCCGTCCCGGTCGGGTAGCGGAAAAGGAAGCCAAATTGCAACTGGGCGACCGCCTGCCGGAAGCCGATGTGGCGCGCATGGAAGGCGTGCTGGAAGTGCTGATGGAAGAGCCCTTCAAGGGCCGCGCCGACCTGCCCAAGCTGGCCGAGGATACCGAACTCACCGACAACGAGCTGCTCCACATCTCCAGCGCCCTGGCCCTGCTCGGCCTGGCCCAGCTCGACCGCGGCGACATGGCGATCACGCCCCTTGGGGAACACTATGTGAACGCCAACAACTCCGAGCGCCAGGCCCTGTTCGGCCGCCAGGTGCTGGAGCATGTGCCCCTCATCGCCTACATCCGCCATGGCCTGGAACAAGACCCCTCCGGCGACCTGCCGCGGGACCTGTTCCTCAAGCTGCTGCGCTTCACCCTGAACGAAACCGACGCGGCGCAAGCCCTGCGCACCGCCATCGAATGGGGCCGTTACGGCGACGTCTTCGAGTACAACTTCAACAATGGGGTTATCCATCTGCCTGACGAAGAAAAGCTCATGGAGGAATAAAACTGATCCACTCCATCGAGAGGATTACCGACAAACCCGTTGGCTCAGAGTAAATCCAACTGCCTGGCTTCATCGATCAATCGCTGCGCCGGTCGCCCTGGCTTTCCACGTTGTGCCCGGCGCCCCAATGCTGTCTCGATGTCCTTCTGGAACCGCTCACTACCCAGCACGTAGTTGCCATCGATTTCTCCCAGTTAGATTGGCCAGGTCAATACAACTTAAAAACAAAAATTTTTTCTTTTACAGAAAAAGCAAAATAACGCCCATCCCGACTGACATTCAGACTGTCGATATTTCCCGGAATTGTTTGCAATAGATTTCGATGCGCCTCATCCCAAATCTGCACGCCTAAACCGGTATCACGGCCATTGCCGTCGCTCTCAATCAAGTATTTCCCATCTGAGGTGTAGCGAACGAACATATGTGCAGCTTTTAATGACTCATGTGTTGAGTAGGCTTCGGATTTGAGTTCAATTACATCCACACCATAACCACCGCACATCGCGATTTTCTGTCCATCAACACTCCAAGCTAATCTTTCTTTTCCGCTTGTTTCTATCGTTCGCAGAATGGATTGGCCCACGATATCCACTATTGCTAGTACGCCAGTATCTTTTATGGGAGGCGTTCCAAAAGTCGGTATAGGAATACCGTTAAACCAAAA
Organism: Rhodocyclaceae bacterium; assembly: GCA_003963315.1. Lineage (GTDB taxonomy): Bacteria > Pseudomonadota > Gammaproteobacteria > Burkholderiales > Rhodocyclaceae > AWTP1-18. Next base: position 81,125 of record RXJP01000035.1, read on the forward strand.
ATTCGGATCTGGGTTAATTACTGATCCCATGGTTGCTGCATATTTCCCGTCAGGACTTATGGCAATGGCATTAGGGTAATATGGGGTCGTACGTATTCCCCAAATTGGTTCCCATGACTCGGTGCTATATACCACCAAATTGTTTTCCAAAGATGCAGGCGGTCTATCAGCAAGTCTAAGAAGGTATTTCCCATCCGGGGTAAAGTCTATTGCTCTGCAACCGCCAGGAGCCTTGTCAACAAGGTCTCGTTCAACTTCCCAGTCAGAAGTATTCCAAATGCGTATAACAATATTGTCGCGGGATCGCTCGTGACAAATCGCCAGAAATTTTCCGCTTGGGCTATAACGTATAGGCTCTTTTGTTACCAGAGCACCGGCATCCATAGGTGATTGCAGCGAATGGATGATTTTTTTGTTTTTCCAATCCCATATATGTACTCGGATAAAACGGCTAGGGTGCCGAAATGAGCTTAGTTGGCTAATGGCCAAGTAATTTCCATCTGGGCTAAAGTCGCTTCCACCTACATAATCTATTTCTTCTTCTTCTAGTACTGCTACCTCTGCTGCAACCTGAGACATTTTTCTTCCACCAAGTAAGTTATCCAGCCAGCTACTATTGGATTCGCAATAACCATTGACTGTGTATTGCGTGAGAATTGTGATTACCAAGGCACGGAAAAATAGATTGAGTATTGACGTCTTGGCGTAAGAGGTCTTTTGATTCAACTCACAGAAGAACGGTATTTTTTCTTTTCTAATAATCATATTTATCCTTAATGTTCTGGTGTCTGAGATTTAATAGAAGATATTAGGGGACAGACCACGAATACACAAAAATTCAGGCTCCCTTCGACTTGGGCCGGGAAGAACAAGACTTTATAATCCGGCCCTTACCTTCCCCCGGCAGCACCCCATGACCAAGAAAGTCTTCATCCGCACCTTCGGCTGCCAGATGAACGAATACGATTCCGACAAGATGGCCGACATCCTCGCCCAAGGCGAAGATGCGGTGAAGACCGACAACGTCGAAGAAGCGGACATCATTCTCTTCAACACCTGCTCCGTGCGCGAAAAAGCCCAGGAGAAGGTGTTCCACGACCTGGGCCGGGTCAAGCACCTGAAACAGCAGAATCCCAATTTGGTGATCGGTGTCGGCGGCTGCGTGGCCAGCCAGGAAGGCGCCGCCATCGTCGAGCGGGCGCCTTATGTGGATGTGGTGTTCGGCCCCCAGACCCTGCACCGCCTGCCGCAATTGATCGGCGCCCGGCGTACCACGGGCAAGGCCCAGGTGGATGTGTCCTTCCCCGAGATCGAGAAGTTCGACGCCCTGCCCGCCGCCAAGGTGGAAGGCGTCACCGCCTTCGTATCCATCATGGAAGGCTGCTCCAAGTTCTGCACCTTCTGCATCGTGCCCTACACCCGGGGTGAGGAAGTGTCGCGGCCCATGGAGGACATCCTGGCCGAAATCGCCAACCTCACCGCCCAGGGCGTGAAGGAAGTGACCCTGCTCGGGCAGAACGTGAACGCCTACCGCGGCAAGCTGGGCGATGAAGAGGAGGGCGCCGACCTGGCCTTCCTGATCGAAACCATCGCCGAGATGCCCGGTATCGAGCGCATCCGCTACACCACCTCCCACCCGCGGGAGATGACCCAGCGCCTGATCGACACCTACGCCAAGGTGCCCAAGCTGGTATCCCACCTGCACCTGCCGGTGCAGGCCGGTTCCGACCGCATCCTGGCGGCCATGAAGCGCGGCTACACCGCCCTCGAATACAAATCGGTGATCCGTAAGCTGCGGGCGGCGCGGCCCGACCTGTCTTTGTCTTCCGACTTCATCGTCGGTTTCCCCGGCGAGACGGACGATGATTTTGAGAAGACCATGAAGCTGATCGAAGAAGTCGGTTTCGACACCAGCTTCTCCTTCATCTACAGCCCCCGACCCGGCACCCCCGCATCGGACATGGCCGACGATACCCCGGCGGACGTGAAGAGCGCCCGCCTGGCCCGCTTGCAGAAGCGCATCGAGGAACAGGCCCATGTCATTTCCGAAGCCATGGTGGGCACGGTGCAACGGGTGCTGGTCACCGGCCAGGCCAAGAAGGACGCCAGCGAGCTGGCCGGCCGCACCGACAACAACCGGGTGGTGAATTTCCCCGGCAACGCCCGCCTGATCGGACATTTTGCTAATGTTCGCATCATCAGCGCCTTGCCCCATAGCCTGCGGGGCGAGATTCTCACCGTCGATTGACCTACAGGAGATTGCCATGTTGTCCGTCGTTCGCTTTGCCGCTTCGTTCGCCGCCCTTTCCGCCAGTGTCTGTCTTTCTGTTCCCGTGCAGGCGGAAACCGAGGACCTCGCCAAGGTCAACCTCGACCGCTTGCAGATGAAGGACGGCGGCCTGTCCTGTGACGACCTGAAGGGAGAAGTTTCCCTCATGGAACGGGTGGAGAAGCAATACGGTGGTGGCGAAAGCGGTCGCGGCGAAGTCTCCAACGCTGCCACGGCCCAGGCGGCCGGCCAGGTGGCGACCGGCGTCGCGGTGCAGAGCGGCGCTTTCGGCGCCCTGCCCTTGCTCGGCCCCCTGGCTCGCCTCGGCACCCAGGTGGTGATGGACCAGAAGACCGTGGATGCGCAAAACGCCGCGAAAAAAGCGGAGGCCGCCAAGGCCCGCCGTGAACATTTGACCGAGTTGTTCCTCAAGAAGGAGTGCAAACTCTGACTGCCCCCAAGCCGCGGAGCCTGGAAGTCAAACTGGTCCCGCTCAACAATGCCCAGCTGGCCAATCTCTGCGGCCCCCTGGATGAGAACCTGCGCCAGATCGAAACCGCCTTCGACGTGACCATCGCCCGCCGTGGCGAGGTGTGCCGCATCAGCGGCGATACGCCCAACGCCCGCAACGCCGCGGCGGCCCTCAAACACTTCTATGCCCTGGCGGATAAACCGCTGTCCATCGACGAGGTGCAACTGGGTCTGGTGGAGCTGGCCAACGACACCCGCCCACCCTCCGCCGGCCTGCTCACCCGCAAGACCGAGCTCCACGGCCGCACCGCCCACCAGGTGGACTACCTGCGCCAGATCCAGGAACACGACATCACCTTCGGCATCGGTCCCGCCGGCACCGGCAAGACCTACCTCGCCGTGGCCTGCGCCGTGGACGCCTTCGAACGCGACCAGGTGGAGCGCATCGTTCTCACCCGCCCCGCGGTGGAGGCCGGCGAAAAGCTGGGCTTCCTCCCCGGCGATCTGTCGCAGAAAGTGGACCCCTATCTGCGCCCGCTCTACGACGCCCTCTACGACCTGATGGGTTTCGACAAGGTGACCAAGCTGTTCGAGAAGGGCCATATCGAAATCGCGCCCCTGGCCTATATGCGCGGCCGCACCCTGAACCGTTCCTTCATCATCCTCGACGAGGCGCAGAACACCACGCCGGAGCAGATGAAGATGTTCCTCACCCGCATCGGCATCGGCGCCAAGGCGGTGATCACCGGCGACGCGACCCAGATGGATCTGCCCCGCGGCCAGAAATCCGGCCTGGTGGAAGCCCGCCGCATCCTGGCCGACGTGCGCGGCCTCGCCTTCGTCGAATTCGACGCGTCCGACGTGGTGCGCCATCCCTTGGTGGCGCGCATCGTGTCCGCTTACGAGAAACATGCCGAAAAAGCCTGAAGACAAGCTGAGAAGGGGGAAGGGAGAAGGGGGAAGGGTGGGATCAGCCTCCGTTGCCACCTCGACCATTTCTCGCCGCAAGCCGGCTGTTCAGCCGTCACCTGCGCGCAGCGTATTGCACCGTTTGTCTCTGGCCGTGCAATACGCCTGTAATAGTGATCAGCTACCTTCCCGGCCTCGTATCCGCCGCTGGGTCAAAGCCGCTATCGAACGCCCCGCCGAAGTCACTGTCCGTTTTGTGGACGCCGACGAAGGCCGGTCCCTGAACCATGACTACCGCGGCAAGGACTACGCCACCAACGTGCTGTCCTTCCCCTACGAAACCGCACCGACCGTGCTGGGCGACCTGGTGGTATGCCTCCCGGTGGTGCTGCGGGAAGCACAGGAACAGGGTAAAACGGCGGACGCCCACTTCGCCCATATGATCGTGCATGGCATACTCCACCTGCACGGTTACGACCACGAGGCCGGAAAGAAGGATGCGGAGGAGATGGAAGCAAAGGAACGCACGATTCTTGCTCGACTGGGTTACGCCGACCCCTACCAATAGAAAGAACCCGGGCCGATGCGTGATCGGTAATGGCAGCAGACACGGACTGTCATTACCCATCGCCCATCAACCCAAACCAGAATGGACCCTTCCAGTAGTAAGCCCAAGCTCAAACTGATTGAACGTCTTTCCGCCTTCCTGCTCCATGAGCCGGAAGACCGGGAAGAACTCCTCAAACTGCTCCACGGTGCCTTCGAGCGTAATTTGCTCGATGCCGACGGCCTTTCCATGATGGAAGGCGTGCTCTCCGTGTCGGAGACCACCGTGCGCGACGTGATGGTGCCCCGCGCCCAGATGGACGTGATCGACATCAACGATCCGCCGGAAAAGGTGGCGGAGTTTGTCGTGGAAGCCACCCACTCCCGTTTCCCCGCCATCGGCGAGAACAAGGACGACGTGGTGGGCATCCTCCTGGCGAAAGACCTGCTGCGCTATTTCGCCGGCAAGGAATTCGACCTGCGCGACACCCTGCGCCCCGCCGTCTTCATTCCCGAATCCAAACGCCTCAATGTGCTGCTGCGGGAATTCCGCGCCAGCCGCAACCACATGGCCATCGTGGTGGACGAATACGGCGGCGTGGCCGGCATCGTCACCATTGAAGACGTGCTGGAGCAGATCGTCGGCGACATCGAGGACGAATACGATTTCGACGAGGCCGCCGGCAACATCGTGCTGGACAATCTGGGCCGCTACCGGGTCAAGGCCGTCACCGAGCTGGAGGATTTCAACGAATCCTTCGGCACCGCCTTCACCCATGACAGCGTGGATACCATCGGCGGCCTGGTGATCCAGCAACTGGGCCGCCTGCCCAAACGCAACGAAGTGGTGGAACTGGGCGGACTGCGCATCACCGTGCTGCGCGCCGACAGCCGCCGCGTGCACACGCTGCTCGTCGACCAACAACGCAACCTGTCCCTGGCCAACGAAGGAGCGCCATGACGGCGGGCCGCCTGCGCCTTTTTTTTTCCGCCGCGCTGGGCGCCTTGGCCGTCAGCGGCTTCTCGCCGTTGGAATGGTCCATCATTCCGTTATTGAACGTCGCCATTTTCTTCTGGCTGCTGTCCCTGGCAGCCACTCCCCGGGAGGGTGCGCTATTGGGCCTGGCCTGGGGACTGGGCCGTTTCCTGACCGGCGTGTCCTGGGTCTATGTCAGCCTGCACGATGTCGGCGGCATGGCGATACCCCTGGCAGCGGGAGCCACCCTGCTGCTGTGCCTTTATCTCGCGTTATTCCCGACCCTGACCAGCTACGCTTTCATGCGCTTGCGCCGGCGTACGCCCTGGCACGATGCGTTACTGTTCGCGGGGTTGCACACTGCGACCGAACTGCTGCGGGGCCACCTGTTCACCGGCTTCCCCTGGCTGGCGCTGGGATATTCCCAGACGCCGCCGAGCCCCTTGGCCGGTTATTTTCCCCTGGTGGGCGTTTATGGCGTCGGCTTCATCGCTTCATTGATGGCCGCCCTGCCGGCAGCAGCGAAAGACTGTAAGGAGTGGGCGCGGCGCCTATCGTTATTGGCAGTGCTGATGGCATTACCCATTGGCGGTGCTCTGCTGCGCGGCTTGTCGTGGACACAACCCACGGGAGAACCTTTCACGGTCAGCCTGCTCCAGGGCAATATTCCGCAAAGCCTAAAGTGGGACCCCCAGAACCTCACCTTATCCATCGATAGTTACGTCCGCCTCGCCCGGGACAATCCGGCTGATCTGGTGGTGCTGCCGGAAACGGCGATTCCCCTTTTCTTCGATCAGATTCCCAGGGACGTGCTGGCCCGACTCAGCGGGGATGACGCCACCCTGATCGGCGCGGCACAACGAATCGATTCCAGCGACGCGTA
>RXJP01000035.1:87228-98369 GCA_003963315.1 Rhodocyclaceae bacterium
CCGCCATCCTGCTGCACCGGGATGCGCCGGACGTTCCTGTCGCCGCCTATCGCAAACGTCATTTGGTGCCCTTCGGCGAATTCATCCCGCCGGGTCTCGCCGGCTTCCTGGAACTGGTGAACATTCCCCTCGCCGGTTTCACCGCCGGCTCCGCTAACCAACCCCCTATCGCCTGGCGTGGGCAACAACTGATGCCCAATATTTGTTACGAGGATCTGTTCGGAGAAGAATTGCTCGCCGCACTACCGACTGCCACCGTCCTCATCAACATGTCCAACACCGCCTGGTTCGGTCACTCCCTGGCCCAGCCGCAACATCTGCAGATTGCGCGTACGCGGGCAATGGAAACCGGACGCCCCATGCTGAGGGCCACCAACACCGGTATGACCGCGGCCATCGCCCCCGACGGCACGGTCACGGCCGCCCTAACACCGTTCACCCGCAATGCCCTGGTGGTCAAAGTACAAGGCTACGCCGGTACCACCCCCTATATCCGCTGGGGCAACCTGCCGGCCCTGCTGTTGGCCTTGGTGACGCTCATCCCCGCCCTGGCCCGCCGTGTCATGAAGTCGACAAAAGTCGCCGGGTAAACCACCCGGCACGCAAGAACACAAGGCACTACACCTCCGTTTAGGGAAACACTGATTAACTCCGTTCGCGTTGGGCCTGTCGAAACGCATGGTGCGTCAACACCGGGCCACTTCGTCAAGCTCAGGACAGGCTTCAACAGGCCTGTCCTGAGCCCAGTCGAAGGGCTCAGCCCGAACGGTGAGAACTTGTTCCGTGGTTCCTCAGGTTTGATTTTCCTTGGCACTCCCTGGTGTCTTGGCACCCTTGGTGATTTCCCGTGCGCCCAGGCACTCATATTGCTGACAGGCAACCATGGCCCCTTCTCCCCGGGACACCGTCCTCGCCTACCACCGCCGCACCAAGCACCGCCTCGACGGATACGCCGCCGGGCCGGAGGCACTGGATTGGGACGACCAACCGGCCGCCTTCCGTTCCTTCGCCGATGCCGAAAAAGTACGGCTGCCCCTGTTGGATACGCAGGGCCCGCTACCCGATGGCCAACGCCAAACCCCTAGCCTTGCCAGCCTGGGGGCGCTACTGCAACTCTCCCTCGGCCTCACCGCTTGGAAATCCTACGGCCCCGACCGCTGGGCGGTACGAGCCAATCCCTCCAGCGGCAACCTGCACCCGGTGGAGGCCTACCTCCTGCTACGCGGCATGGAAGGTTTGGCCGACGGCCTCTGGCACTACCGCCCCGACGACCACCGCCTGGAGTGCCGCGCCCGCTGCGCCACGCCCACCGACGCCGCGCCCCAGCTCGCCCTGATCCTCACCACCGTGCCCTGGCGCGAAGCCTGGAAATACGGCGAACGGGCCTTCCGCTACTGCCAGCTCGATGTCGGCCACGCCCAGGCCGCAGTGGTTTACGCCGCCGCGCTGCTGGACTGGTCGGTGAAGGAAGTACCGCTGGACCACGCCACCCTCACACGCCTCAGCGGCACCGACCGTGACGACGATTTCCACGGCGGCCGCAAGGGTCGCGCGGATACCGAACGGGAGGAGGCAGAGCTGCTGCTGGCCCTGGATGTGGCAGGGGCGAAAGCCGCCTTCGATGCCGCCGCTGTCCACCATTGGCGCGCCGCCCTGGCCAACGCCCAGTGGTCCGGCGCCGCCAGCACCATCGACCGCCACCCGCAGTATCAATGGCCTGTCATCGATGAAGTCATCAGCGCCAGCCGCGGCGGCAGGATGCCCACGCCGCAGTTGACCCCCTTCCTGGCCGATGCCCGCCATATCCTGCAAAGACGTAGCGCCCAGCGCTTCGATCCCCGCCACATCCTGCCCTTGCGGGATTTCGTGGACCTCTTGGCAGTCACTGCCCCGCTTGATGCCAGCGGATTCCACCTGCTGTTGTTTGTCCATCGGGTGGAGGGCCTGGACCCCGGCGTGTACCTGCTGCCGCGGAATGAAGCAGGCCACCAGCTCTGCGCCGCCTTGAGCAAACCACCGGAAACGGTACTGGACATTCCCGGCCTCGGCCCCCTGTTGAAGCTGGTCAGCGCCGACCCGAAAAAACTCCAGGGCACCGCGCGCCAGGTGCAATGCCATCAGGATCTTGCCGCCAGCGGCAGCTTCTCCCTGGGCATGGTGACCGCCTTCGCCGATGCCATTGCCGCCGAACCGGCCCGCTACCGCACCCTTTACCGGGAAGCCGGCGTCATTGGCCAAGCCCTCTATCTCAAGGCCGAGGCCCTGGGCGTGGCGGGTTGCGGCATCGGCTGTTTTTTCGACGACGCCGTGCATCAATTGCTCGGGCTTCAGGACGAAAGCTTCCAGAGCCTTTACCACTTCGCCGCCGGCCTGCCTGTCCTGGACCCGCGCATCGAAACCCTTCCCCCTTACGCCCATTTGCAGGACGACGACCCCATGACCGCCAGCGCCCCCCTCCAAGCCGACGCCCCCTACCACTGCATACCCGCCGACGAAGCGGCCCGCATGATTCTCGACAGCCGTGCCGGCAAACTGCCGGGCCTGATCCTGCTGGACAGCCGCGACGCCCAGAGCTACATCCAGGGCCATGTGGACGGCGCCATGAACCTCTCCGGCGCCAACCAGGATCGGCTGCTGCTCAAGCTGAACAAGGAGGCCCCGGTGGTCATCTACTGCTACCACGGCAACGCCAGCCGCACCCATGCCGCCACCTTCACCGACTTCCGCTTCAAGCACGTCTACAGCGTGGACGGCGGTTACGCGCCCCTGGCCGCCGCCCTGGCCGAAGCCGAGCGGCCTGCCACGACGCCTGCTGCCGCGCTGTCCCCCGCCCTGCTGGCTTTCCTGGCGGAATGGCACTTCGACCCCGCCGACCTCAACGCCCCACGCAAGAACAGCCTGACGCCCCTGATGCGGGCCGCCCTGCTGGGTAACGAAGCCCTGGTGGCGGAACTGCTGGCCCTGGGCGTGGACATCGCCACTCTCAACAGCGACGGCAACAACGCCCTTTGGCTGGCCTGCGTTTCCGGCAACGGCGCGGTGGTACAGCGCCTGATCGATGCCGGCATCGAAAAGGACAACCGCAACCTACTGGGCTCCACCACCCTGATGTACTGCGCCTCCAGCGGCAAGGCCGACATGCTCAAGCTGATGCTGGACAACGGCGCCGACCCCCTGGTGGAAAACTTCGACGATGCCCGCGCCGCTGACCTCTGCGCCACCATGGAATGCCTGCGCCTGCTGCGCACCTCGGCGCGATGAGAACGATTCGCAAAAACCCTTGCCAAGGGCGCCGAACCCCCCGATAATGAGATCGATTCTCAACGAGGCCCGCCATGACCACCCGTCTCACCACCCTGAAGCCCGGAAACTCCGCCGCCATCACGGCCATCCATGCGGCCGAGGCCCTGCACCATCGCCTCAATGCCCTGGGTCTGCGCGTGGGTAAGCAGATTCAGGTGATGCGCCAGGCGTCCTTCCATGGGCCGCTGCACGTACGGGTGGGCAGCACCGACATCATCATCCGCCGCAGCGACGCCGCCTGCATCGAACTCCGGGCCGCCTGAGCGGCGGGCGGCTTTCCCCATGAGCAAGCGTATCGCCCTGTTGGGCATGCCCAACACGGGCAAATCCACCCTCTTCAACCGCCTCACCGGCGCTTCCGCCCGGGTGGGCAATTGGCCCGGCGTCACGGTGGACCTACTGTCCGCCAAGATCCTCATCGGCGGCGACATGGTGGAAGTGGTGGACCTGCCGGGCATCTACGATCTCCACGGCTATTCCGACGACGAGAAGGTGGTACGCCACTTCCTTGAGCGGCAGGCCCTGGACCTGCTGGTAGTGCCGCTCAACGCCCTGCAACTGGACCGGCAACTGGTGCTGCCCCTGCAACTGGCGCAACTGGGCTTGCCGGTGCTGGTGCTGGTGAACATGATGGACGAGGCCAAGACCCTGGGCATCCGCATCGACACCCAGGCCCTGGCTGCCGGCCTCGGCCTGCCGGTGGTGGCCATCAGCGCCAAGTACGGCCTCGGCCAGGCGGAAATGCAGGCGGCGCTGAAGTCTGCCCTGCAGATCAGCCAAGGCATGGCGGCCGGCGCGGCAACCCCGGACGCAATAGACGCCAGCCCGGATGCCATCGCCGCGCGCAAGCGGCTCCAGGAGGACGACAGCCTGGAAGACAAGGCGGCGGCCCTGAGCCGCAGCGCGGTGGACGTGCCGATGCAATTGCCGGAGCGCTTTTCCGACAAACTGGACCGGGTGCTGATGCACAACGTCTTCGGCCTGCCCCTGTTCTTCCTCGCCATGTTCTGCGTCTTCGCCGGTGTGTTCTGGCTGGGCACGCCCCTGCAAGACGCCATGAAATGGCTCTTCGATCTGTTCAATGCCCATGTCCTCACCCCCGTGCTGGCCGGCGCGCCGGAACTGCTGCGGGGTTTCGTGGTGGATGGCCTCTACGGCGGCCTGTCCACCGTGGCCGCCTTTGTGCCGGTGATCGTGCTGTTCTTCTTTTTCATGGCGGTGGTGGAAGACTCCGGCTATCTCTCCCGCGCCGCCTACCTGATGGACGCCCTGATGGTGCGCCTGGGCCTCGACGGCCGCAGCTTTGTCATGCTGCTGATGGGCTTCGGCTGCAACGTGCCCGCCATCATGGGCACCCGGGTCATGCGCAGCCGGGCGTTGCGCCTGCTGTCCATGCTGGTGATCCCATTCTCCCTCTGCTCGGCGCGCTTGCAGGTATTCCTCTTCATCATCGGCGCCCTGTTCGCCCCGACCCAGGCGCCCTGGGTGCTGCTGTCCCTCTACCTGCTCAGCTTCGCCACGGCCTTCCTCACCGCCTTGATCTTCCGCGGCCAGAAGCACTTCCGTTCGGAAGAACCCTTCGTCATCGAGTTGCCGCCCTATCGCCTGCCCACCCTGCGCCAGGTGTGGATGCGGGGCTGGCTGGAAGTGAGCCACTTCCTGCGCCGCGCCAGCAAGATCATCGTCTCCGGCGTGGTGCTGGTGTGGCTGCTCACCCACCTGCCCTCGGGCGTGGAAGCGGCCAGTGCCGCCAGTTACGCCGGCATGATCGGCCATTGGATGCAGCCCCTGCTCGGCCCCCTGGGCATTGACGAGAAACTCACCATCGCCCTGATCTTCGGCTTCGTCGCCAAGGAAGTGGTGATCGGCGCCCTGGCGGTGATCTACAGCCTGGAAGGCGATGCCCTGGCCCACCACATCGCCGGCAGCCTGACCCTGATCCAGGCCTACAGCTTCATGCTGTTCTGCCTGATCTACACGCCCTGCCTGTCCACCATCGCCACCATCCGCAGCGAATCCCGCAGCGTCGGCTTTGCCGTGCTGGCCGTGGCCTGGCCCCTGGCCCTGGCCTGGGGCGCCAGCTTTGTTTTTTATCAGGTCGCCAGCCGTCTCCTTGGCGGATGACCCAGGCCTATCCGTTATCATGGCGGCCTTGCAGAAAGGCTAGCGCACCATGAAGGGCACATCCGAAAACCTGATCGAAATCGAGGACCTCCACTTTTCCTACAACGGGAACGAGGTGCTCCAAGGCATCAACCTCAAGATCCCCCGCGGCAAGGTGGTGGCCATCCTCGGCGTCAGCGGCGCCGGCAAGAGCACGCTCTTGCGGCAGATCGGCGGCCAGATTCGCCCCTCCCGGGGCTGCGTGCGGGTGAACGGCAAGGTGGTGCACGAACAGGGCGACAGCGAGCTTTATGCCATGCGCCGCCAGATGGGCCTGATGTTCCAGGCCGGCGGTTTGTTCACCGACATCTCCGTTTATGAGAACGTGGCCTTCCCCATGCGGGAACTCACCAACTTGCCGGAAGAGATCATCCGCGACCTGGTGCAGATGAAGCTCCACGCCGTGGGCCTGCGCGGCGCGGTGGACCTGATGCCCAACGAACTTTCCGGCGGCATGGCGCGGCGCGTGGCCCTGGCGCGGGCCATCGCCCTCGACCCCATGCTGGCCATGTACGACGAGCCCTTCGCCGGCCTCGATCCCATCTCCCTCAACCAGATCGCCGGCCTGATCCGCAGCCTCAACGACGCCCTGGGCGTGACTTCCATCGTCGTCACCTACGACATGAGCGAATCCCTCAAGGTGGTGGACTACGCCTACTTCATCCACCACGGCAAGGTGGTGGCGGAAGGTACGCCGGCGGAAATCGACGTGTCGGACAACCCCTTCGTGCACCAGTTCGTGCACTCCGAACCCGACGGCCCCGTGGCCTTCCATGCCGATGCCGTGCCCTACGCCGAGGATTTGGGCGTCTGATACCGGCGCAGGTCAGCAACAACGGTCAGGAAGGGGCGCGCACCGCCGGGCATAGTGGCGCCTGATTGAGGAGGTGCCATGCCCCGGGAAACCACTGCGACGGAAACCAAGGCCATGGCCTATGGCCGCCGCTTCCAGAAAGTGTTCGACCACATCCACCAACACCTGGATGAGGAATTGTCGGTGGACGTGTTGAGCCGGGTGGCGAATTTTTCCCGCTTCCATTTCCATCGCCAGTTTTCCCAGTACGCAGGTATCGGGGTCGGCCGCTACGTGCAGCTCATGCGGCTCAAGCAAGCGTCCTATCGCCTCGTCTTTGAGGCGGAGGCCAGGATCATCGACATCGCCCTGGACGCGGGATTCGAAAATCCGGAATCCTTTTCCCGGGCGTTCAAGACGGCCCTGGGGCAAACCCCTACTCAATTCCGCAAGGACCCTGCCTGGCAGCCTTGGTCCGAGCGGTTCCAATTGCCTGCCCTTGAGAGGAATACCCCCATGGAAGTCCGCATCGTCGATTTTCCCGAAACCGCCATCGCCGTGCTCGAGCACCGGGGCGCCCCCGCCCTGGTCTACGACACGGTTCAGCAATTCATCGCATGGCGCAAGGCCACCGGCCTTTCCCCTATCGCCACGAGCCGGCATTTCGGCATCGCCTATGACGACCCGGCCGCCACGCCGCCGGAACAATTCCGTTTCGACCTGGGCGGTTCCGTCACCGCACCGGTGCCCGCCAATCCCCAAGGGGTGGTGAACAAACGGATCCCCGCGGGACGCTGTGCGGTCGTCCGACATATCGGCAGCCGCGACGAAGCCAATCTGGGGCTGAGCATCTATCCCCTGTATCGGCATTGGCTGCCGAAGAGCGGTGAAGAGTTGCGGGACTTCCCGCTCTTCTTCGAATACCTGAACCTGGTTCCCCAGGTGCAGGAACACGAACTCATCACCGACATCTACCTCCCACTCAAATAGGCGACTGGCGGCGCCGAGGGGTGGTCAAACACTTGCGTCCGGCACGATTTCGCAAGGGGAGCCGGAAACCCGTCTTCCCCTGTAAAATCGCGCCTTTACGCAATTTCAGATTCCCTCCCCATGAGTCAGACCAAACCCAGTTTCCAGGACCTGATCCTGCGCCTGCAAACCTATTGGGCCAATCAGGGCTGCGCCCTGCTGCAACCCTATGACATGGAAGTGGGGGCCGGCACCAGCCATACCGCCACCTTCCTGCGCGCCCTCGGCCCCGAGCCCTGGAAGGCCGGTTATGTGCAGCCCAGCCGCCGGCCCAAGGATGGCCGCTACGGGGAGAACCCCAACCGTTTGCAGCACTACTACCAGTACCAGGTGGTGCTCAAACCCGCCCCGGGAAACATCCTCGAGCTGTACCTCGGCTCCCTCGAAGCCCTGGGCTTCGACCTCAAGCAGAACGACATCCGTTTCGTCGAGGACGACTGGGAAAACCCCACCCTGGGCGCCTGGGGCCTGGGCTGGGAAGTGTGGCTGAACGGCATGGAAGTCACCCAGTTCACCTACTTCCAGCAAGTAGGCGGCATCGACTGCAAGCCCATCACCGGCGAAATCACCTACGGCCTGGAACGCCTGGCCATGTACCTGCAAGGGGTGGAAAACGTCTACGACCTGGTGTGGACCGATGGCCTGAGCTACGGCGACGTCTACCACCAGAACGAAGTGGAGCAATCCACCTACAACTTCGAACACAGCAATGTGGACTTCCTGCTCAAGGCGTTCGACGCTCACGAAGGTAATGCCAAGCACCTGATGAGCGAAGAAGTGGCCCTGGCCCTGCCCGCCTACGAGCAGGTGCTGAAAGCTGCCCACACCTTCAACCTGCTGGATGCCCGGGGCGCCATTTCCGTCACCGAGCGGGCCGCCTACATCGGCCGCATCCGCAATCTGGCCCGGGCCGTGGCCCAGAGCTACCTGGACAGCCGCGCCCGCCTCGGCTTCCCCATGGCACCCAAGGCCCATGCCGAAGAAGTGCTGGCCCAACTCGCTGCAAAGAAGGCTGTATGACTATGAGTATCACGAAGAATCTACTGGTCGAACTTTTCGTCGAGGAACTGCCGCCCAAGGCGTTGAAGAAACTAGGTGAAACTTTCGGACGTGAAATCAGACAGGGCTTAATTGACCGGTTATTCGTCAAGCCGGAAGAAAAGTGGGAGTGGTTTGCCAGCCCTCGTCGTTTGGCTATTCGACTGGAAAACGTAGAGTCGCAGCAGGCGCCACGGGTTGTTACGGAAAAGCTGTTACCGGTTACGGTGGCGTTTGACCGTGAAGGAAAGCCTACTCCTGCATTACTGAAAAAACTCCAGTCAAAAAACTTCAGTGAAGCTGATATTCCCTTATTCGAGCGCCGGAACGATGGAAAGATTGAGGCGCTATTCTTTCAATGGACCGACCCTGGTTTTTCTCTTGAGCAATTGCTCGGTGATGTCATCGAGGACACTCTTCAAAAGCTTCCTATCCCAAAGGTAATGACGTATCAACTTTCAGATGGCTGGACTAGCGTTCAATTTGTGCGGCCAGCCCATTCGTTAATTGTGCTTCATGGGGCGGATGTGCTTGAGGGAGTTCGTACTCATACGAATCAAAACATATTGGGCCTAAAGCCGGGCCGCGAAACACTCGGTCATCGCTTCGAAGCTGCGAGTCCCAGGGTATCCATCGCCGATGCCGACAGCTACGCCGCCACCCTGGAAAAAGATGGCGCCGTGATTCCCGGCTTCGCCACCCGTCGCGCCGAGATTGCCAAACAACTGGCCGAAGCTGCCGCCAAGGCGGGCCACAATCTGGTGCCCATTCACGACGAAGCCCTGCTGGACGAAGTCACCGCCCTGGTGGAACGGCCCAATGTGCTGATCGGCCAGTTCGAGGAAGCCTTCCTGGAAGTACCCCAGGAATGCCTGATCCTCACCATGAAGGCCAACCAGAAATACTTTCCCCTGCTGGATGCGAGTGTGGGCAATGAGGGCAAGCTGACCAACAAGTTCCTCATCGTCAGCAACATCCGCCCCGCCGACCCGAGCAACGTCATCGGCGGCAACGAGCGGGTGGTGCGTCCCCGTCTGGCAGACGCCAAGTTCTTCTTTGACCAGGATCGCAAGAAGAAACTGGAAGACCGCGTAGCGGGTCTGGACAAGGTGGTGTATCACAACAAGCTGGGTACCCAGGGTGAACGTGTAAAGCGCGTGGCCGCTATTGCCTGCGATCTCGGTTTCCGCATTGATGGCGAAACAGTTGCTAAACAAGCTGAGCAAGCCGCAAAGTTGGCGAAAGCCGACTTGCTCACCGACATGGTGGGCGAGTTCCCCGAGCTGCAAGGCATCATGGGCCGCTACTACGCGCTACATGACAAACTAGACGTCAATGTGGCCGATGCCATCGAAGACCATTACAAACCTCGCTTCGCCGGTGACGATCTTCCACGGGGTAAAGCCGGTGTTGCCGTTGCATTGGCTGACAAGATGGAAACTCTGTGCGGAATGTTCAGCATTGGGCAAATCCCGACGGGCGATAAAGACCCATTTGCCCTGCGCCGCCATGCGCTGGGTGTCATTCGCATGCTGATCGAAAACGATCTTCCAATTGAATTGGACGTTCTGCTGAATGATGTCGCCAAAGTCATTGCACTGGATTCCGGCACGAGGGAAGCCATCAACCAATTCATCTACGACCGCCTCGCCGGTTCCCTCCGCGACCAGGGCTACTCCGCCCAGGAAGTGGACGCCGTGGTTTCACAACGACCTCAGCGTCTCGGCGACATCCCCAAGCGTCTCGCCGCTGTGCGCGCCTTCGCCGCCCTGCCCGAGGCTGCCGCTCTCGCAGCCGCCAACAAGCGCGTCGGCAACATTCTGAAGAAAGTGGAAGGCGAAGTGGCGGCAAAGATCGACGCCGGCCTGTTGCAGGAAAGCGCCGAACAAGCCCTGGCCGCTGCCCTGGCCGAGGTGAAGCCCAAGGCCGATGCCGCCTTCGACAAGGGCGACTACACCGCCTCCCTGCAAGCCCTGGCGGCCCTGCGCGGCCCGGTGGACACCTTCTTCAACGACGTGATGGTGAATGCCGAAGACGCGAAGCTGCGCAACAACCGCCTCGGCCTGCTGGCGACGCTCCACGCCGCCATGAACCGGGTGGCCGACCTGTCCAAGCTCTCTGCCTAAGCCCTTGAATCGGCGAAGAAGGTCCGGTTTGACCCGGATGTTCTTCGCCTGTCGGCCCGCCACTCTGGTGAAAATGAAGTCATGAAACTTGTCATCCTCGACCGCGACGGCGTCATCAACC
This sequence comes from Rhodocyclaceae bacterium, assembly GCA_003963315.1. GTDB lineage: Bacteria > Pseudomonadota > Gammaproteobacteria > Burkholderiales > Rhodocyclaceae > AWTP1-18. The sequence goes on from RXJP01000035.1 coordinate 97,802, forward strand.
ACGACTCGGACCAGTACATCAAATCGCCCGACGAATGGAAGCCCATTCCCGGCTCGCCCGAGGCCATCGCCCGCCTCAACCAGGCGGGGTATCGCGTGGTGGTGTCCACCAATCAATCCGGGGTGGGGCGCGGCTTGTTCGACATGGATACCCTCAACGCCATCCACGAAAAGATGGTGCGCACCATTGCGCAGGTGGGGGGCAAGATCGACGCCATCTTCTTCTGCCCCCATACCGCCGACGACAAGTGCGGCTGCCGCAAACCCAAACCGGGCATGCTGGAGGAGATCGCCACCCGCTACAACACGGTGCTGTCGGAAGTGCCGGTGATCGGCGATTCCCTGCGCGACCTGCAAGCCGCCGTGGCGGTGGGCGCCCAACCCATGCTGGTGCTCACCGGCAAGGGCGAAAAAACCCGGCTCGACCCCCTGCTGCCCGCCATCACCCCCATCTACCCCGATCTGGCCGCCGCTGTGGCGCAACTGGTGAAGTAAGCCCATGGTGCTGTTGCGCTCCCTGCTGTACCTGTTGATCCTCTCGGTGTTCACGCCGGTGTTCGTCACCAGCT
>RXJP01000167.1 GCA_003963315.1 Rhodocyclaceae bacterium
TGCGCTTCGCCGTCAGTGGCGATACGCAGGCGCAAGCTTTTGCAGTCGGGCACGAAGTGCACCAAATCGCCGGTGGCGACGATGGCGGCGGCCCCGGCATCGTCCAGCAGGTAGCGCACTTCCTCGGTCTTGAGGATAGCGTTGATGGTGAGCACCAGGGCGCCGAGCTTCTGCACCGCGTAATAGGCCACCACGAACTCGGGCACATTGGGCAGGTACAGGGCCACCCGCTCCCCGGCCTGGATGCCGGCCTTTTCCATCGCGTCGGCAAGGCGGCTGGCGCGGCGCTCGAGCTCCCCATAGCTGACGGATTGGCCCTCGAACCGGATGGCAACCCTGTCGGGCTGCGCCGCGGCATGGGCCTCCAGGTAACTGGCGAGATTCATGTCTTCCTCCTTGCTGGATGTGATCGTTTTTATGTCGGGGCGGCCGGCAACCCCTTGAGACATGAAACATTAAACCCCATAAACTAACTTGTCAAACAATCGTACAATTAGGTTATATAGAAGCTGAAGGCCGTAGCCATGCTTTAACATGGCACGGTTGTTGATCCCGCAGAAGAAAAGGAATCCATGAGCCGCAGCGACCATCAGCCCCCATCGGGAAGCGAAAGCGACATCGAGCGCCATGTGCTGAACTACGCCCGCACCCATCCGGAAATGGGCCAGGCCAAGGTAGCCGAGGCCCTGTCCGCCCAAGGCCACGAGATATCGCCCTCCGGCGTGCGCTACATCTGGCAGCGGCATCAGTTGGAAACCACCACCAAGCGCCTCCAGGCCCTGGCCCGGCACAACCCCAAAGGCAAGTCCGCTGTGCTCTCGCCGCGCCAGACCAAGGTGCTGGAGCGTGCGGCCGCCAGCCGCAAGATCGCCCGGTTCTCGGCCGTCATCGGCGACGACGCCGGCAGCGAACAGGAGCGCAGCAGCCTGATCCTCCTCGCCGCCGCCCGCCTGTTCGCCGAACGGGGCTACGACGGCACCTCGGTGCGGGACATCGCCGAAACCGTCGGCCTGCTACCGGGCTCCATCTATCACCACTACCCGTCCAAGGAAGACCTGTTCGTCTCGGTGCACCGGGAAGGCTTCCGCCAACTCACCGCCCTGGTGGATGCCGCCGTCGCCCGGGGCAAAACGCCACGGCAGCGCCTCGAGCTGCTGTGCGCCGCCCATATCGACGCCCTGGTGGCGGTGAACCCCATCACCACCGTGGCGGGGAAAAGCCTCTTCGGCCGCCACGCGCCGGCCCTGGAAAAGCGGCTGGCCAGCGACCGCCAGCGTTACGAGGACATCCTGCGCACGCTGATTGCCGACCTGCCGCTGAAGCGCAGCATCGACCAGAGCCTGCTGCGCAAGTTCATTCTCGGCGCCCTTAACTGGACCTTGGTCTGGTACAAGCCCGGCGGGAAATCCCCCGGGGAGATTGCCGCACAACTAATGGCGCAACTGCTACCGGACACTAAGTAGGCGCAGCGCCCCCACGGCAACCGCACTCCTCGGCCACCACCTCGCGGATGATCTGGGCCAGGCGCCGCACCCCCGGCCCGGCGAAATCCGGATCGGCGAAGATCAGGTAGAGGCATTCCGGCCGCTCTTTCCCTTCCCGCAGGGGCAGCGGCTTCAACAGGCCCTGGGCCAGTTCGTCGCGGATGATCACATCCGGATACCAGGAGAACCCGTAACCGGCGCACACCGCCTGGATGGACGTGGACAAGTTGCTGACGCTCCAGCGTTGCTCCACTTCCACCGACACCGCCTTTTTGTCCCGCTTGGCGCCGGTATCCCGCACCACCACATGGCGATGGCTGCGCAGATCGCCATAGGTCAACGGCCGTCCCAGTTGATGCAAGGGGTGATCCGGGCTGGCGACCGGGACGATATGCAGGGGCATCAACACATCCCCGAGGAACCCCTGGGGCACATGGGGCGTGATGGCCAGATCGGCCTGCCCCTTGAACAGCGCTTCGGCCGTTCCACCCAGCACGGACTCGATCAGCTCAATACGCGTATGGGGGCTCTCCTCGCCAAAGCGGGCCATGGCTTCCAGGGAAACGTAACTCGGCAGCAGGATTTCCGCCGCCAGGCCGATTTCCGCCTCCCAGCCCGCGGACAGGGCGCCGGCCGCCCGTTCGATTTCCTCCGCTTCCCCCACCAGGGAGCGGGCGCGGCGATAAAGCAACTGCCCCGTGGCGGTGAGCACCGCCTTGCGCCCCTGGATTTCGAATACCTTGACGCCCAGTTGCGCCTCGATCTTCTGCACCGCGTAGGTAACAGTGGATTGGCTCTTGTGCAGCTTTTCCGCCGCCTGGGCATAACCGCCCGCCTCCACCACCGCGATCAGGCCGCGCCATTGTTCGAGGGAAATATGGGTAGCCAAGAAATATCCAATCGATAGATAGTTGTCAGCAGAATTTTGATCTTTTTAATCGACTTTGCAAATAGTTAAATAGGTCCGTCGGCACTCACGCCATACAAACCGGAACCCCATCATGAGCACACTCTTGCAACTCAACACCAGCCTGTTTTCCACCCAGGGCCAATCCAGCCAGTTGGCCGACCGTTTCGTCGCGGCCTGGCAGGCCAAGCATGTCGATGGTCGTGTGGTGAGCCGCGATCTCGCCGGCCACCCCATTCCCCACCTGGACGCCGAACGTTTCCTCTCCTTCATCGCCAAGCCGGAGGAACGCAGCCCGGCCCAACAGGCCGTGGCGGACTTCTCCGATACCCTCATCGCCGAACTGAAGAACGCCGATGTGCTGGTGATCGGTCTGCCCATGTACAACTTCGGTATCCCCTCCACCCTGAAGGCCTACTTCGACCACATCGCCCGGGCCGGGGTGACCTTCCGCTATACCGAAAAGGGTCCCGTGGGCCTGCTGGAAGGCAAGAAAGCCTACATCTTCGCCACCCGCGGCGGCCTCTATGCCGGCACAGCCAAGGACAGCCAGACCGTCTATGTGCGCGACTTCCTCAATTTCATCGGCATCAGCGATGTGGAGTTCATCTACGCCGAAGGCCTCAATCTGGGCGAAGCGTCGAAAGCCGCCGCGTTGGCCGGCGCCCAGGAGCGTTTGGCGCAGATCGCTTGATGCCTCCCCTTCCTAAAACACAAAGACCATAAAAAATGCGCGCCCCCACCCCCAACACTTCCCATCAAGGCTTTCCCGGCTGGCTTGTCCTGCTGGGCACGCTGACGGCCGTTGCTCCCCTGTCCATCGACATGTATTTGCCCAGCTTCTCCCAGGTGGAACATGCCTTGGGCAGCGCGGGCGGACGCATGGAGTTCACCCTGGCCAGTTTTTTCATCGGCCTGATGCTGGGCCAGCTTTTCTACGGCCCGGTGAGCGACCGCTTCGGCCGCAAGCCGCCGCTCTATTTAGGCTTCGCCCTCTATACCGCCGCTTCAGTGGGTTGCGCCCTGGCCGACAGCATCCCGGCACTCACTGCCTGGCGCTTTCTCCAGGGCCTGGGCGGCTGCGCGGGGATCATCATTCCCAGCGCCATGGTGCGTGACCGCACCACCGCACGGGAATCGGCCCGGGCCTTTTCGTTGCTGATGCTGGTGATGGGCCTGGCCCCTATCCTGGCCCCCCTGGTCGGCGGCGGCTTGCTGGCCCTGTGGGGTTGGCGCGCCATTTTCGCCATCCTCGCCGGCTTCGGCGCCCTGTGCCTGATCGCCGTCAGTTTTGGCTTGGCGGAAAGCCACGACACCACCCACGAACCTCCCCTGCGCCTGGGCACGGTGCTGCGCAACTATGGGCAGCTTTTCGCCAGTCGCGCTTTCCTCGGCTATACCCTGGGCGGCGGTCTGTCCATGGCCGGCATGTTCGCCTACATCGCCGGCTCGCCCTTCGTGCTGATCGATCTCTATGGCATTCCGCCCCAACACTACGGTTGGTTCTTCGGCGCCAACGCCTTCGGCCTGATCGCCTCCAGCCAACTGAATGCGCGGCTGCTGCAAAAATTTCCCGCCACCACGCTGCTGCGCTGGGCGCTCTGGGTGCCGCCCATCGTCGGCCTCGGCCTTGCAGTGTTGGCCTTCTCGGGAATGATTTCCCTGGCTTGGTTCGTCGTGGGCTTCTTCTGCTTCGTCTCCAGCATCGGCTGGATCATCCCCAACGCCACCGCCGCAGCCCTAGCCACCCACGGCCAAATGGCGGGCACCGCGGCGGCCTTATCCAGCGCGGTACAGTTCCTGTTCGCCACCATTGCCGGTGCCCTGGTGGGCATCCTGCACGACGGCAGCGGCCGCCCCCTGGCCGGCATCATGGCCCTCTGCGGCCTTGGCGCCTGGGCCTGCCACCGCCTGCTGGTCAGGCATCATGATGAGCATCACCATCGGGGCACGAAGGACGGCCCCGCAAACCCCTGAGGAGAAATGCCATGAGCACGCGTACCTTGAAAGGCCTCATTCCTGCCCTCCAGGCCTCCGACGGCGCCGGCGTCAAGCTGTTGCGCAGCCTGGGACAAACTCAGGGCCATCGGCTCGATCCCTTCCTGATGCTGGATTCGTTTTCGTCCGACAACCCCGACGACTACATCGCCGGCTTCCCGCCCCACCCCCATCGCGGCTTTGAAACCGTGACCTATATGCTCGACGGCCACATGCTGCATGAAGACCACCTGGGCAACCGCGGCGACCTGCGCGGCGGCGGCGCCCAATGGATGACCGCGGGGCGGGGCATCATCCACTCGGAAATGCCGCAGCAGACCAACGGCCGACTGCGGGGCTTCCAACTCTGGATCAACCTGCCCGCCAAGGAAAAGATGAAGCCGGCCAGTTACCGGGACATCCAGCCGGAGGAAATTCCCACCGCGACGCTGGCGGACGGTATCGAGGTGCGGGTGGTCGCCGGCGTCCTGGATACCGCCGGCACTACCGTGGCCGGCCCGATCCGGGGCATCAGCACCCAGCCCTTGTTCCTGGATGTGCGCCTGCCGGCGGGCACGGTGTTCACCCATGGGCTGCCCGAGGGACACCATGCCTTCGTCTATCCCTATGAAGGCATGGTGGACATCCTGGCACCGGGGCAGGATGCCCAGCGCATCAACACCCACCAGGCGGGCCTGCTGGGAACGGGAGACGGTGTCACCATTAGCGCCACAGACCAAGCGGCCCGTTTCCTCTTGTTGGCGGCCCATCCCCTGAACGAGCCGGTGGTGCAATACGGCCCCTTCGTCATGAACACCCGGGAAGAAATCGAGCAGGCGGTGTTCGACTATCAGAACAAGCAACTTACCTGAAGGCCCCCACATCCATGACAATCTCACCGGATCGCGTCCTCGTCAGGCAGATACTTCTGCTTTCCTGCGCTGCCTTCGCCAGCGCGGTATCGGCACGGATCAGCGATCCGCTGCTACCGCAACTGGCGAGCACCTTTGCCATCAGCACCGGCGAGGCCGCCCATGCCATTTCCATGTTCGCCCTGGCTTATGGTCTGCTGCAACTGTTCTACGGCCCGGTGGGGGATCGCTACGGCAAGTTCCGCATCGTTACCATCACCACCCTGGCCAGCACCGTTGGCAGCCTGGGTGCCGCCATGGCGGGCAGCTTCCATAGCTTGGTGATTTTCCGCTTCCTTACCGGCGCCACCGCCGCGGCCATCATTCCCCTGGCCATGGCCTGGATCGCCGATAACGTGCCCTACGAACAGCGCCAGCACACCCTCGCCTATTTTCTCAGCGGCCAGATTCTCGGCCTCATTTCCGGCCAACTCCTGGGCGGCCTGTTCGCCGACCTCACCGGCTGGCGCGGCGCCCTGGCCTGCCTGGTGGTGATCTATCTCGCAGTGGGCATTCTGCTTGTCCTGGAGTTGCGGCGCAGTCCCAGTCATGGCGACGCCGCTGCCCGAGCCCCCGACGGGGACAGTTTCCTCGGCCACGTCAAGAACATCCTGGGCAACGCCTGGTCGCGGGTGATCCTGCTCAGCGTGCTGGCCGAGGGTGCCTTTCTCTTCGGCTCGCTGTCCTTCATTCCCGCCTATCTGCACCAGCGTTTCGGCCTCACATTAACCTTGGCCGGCGCCGCGCTCGGCTTGTTCGGCATAGGCGGATTGAGCTACACGCTCTTCGCCCGCTACTTCGTCAAGACGCTGGGGGAACAAAAGCTTGCGGCCTACGGCGGCGGGCTACTTGGTCTCACTTTCATCATCCTGACCCTGGGCGAGCACTGGCTATGGGTGGTGCCCGCCGCATGGTGTGCAGGCTTCGGTTTCTACATGCTGCACAACACCCTGCAAATCAACGCTACCCAAATGGCGCCCAAGGCCAGGGGTACCGCCGTATCCCTGTTCGCCTCCTGTTTTTTCCTCGGCCAATCCATGGGGGTGGCGGCGGCTTCCCAAATCATCGATCGCTACGGCATACTCACCGTGTTCGGCATCTCTGCCGTGCTACTGCCCCTGATGGGCGGAACCTTCTCGGCATTGCTGAAACGCAGGCATGCGCGCATGCCCCGTACTGATTGACCCAGTTAATACGGATCCCAAAAGAAAAAGGGAAGAGCCACGCTCTTCCCTAACTAGTCCCCGTTAAGCGACTAGGAGGATCTTCCTTCCGCCGCTACATCAACAACCATAGCGGCGGGAAGGGGTTCAGTCCTGGATAACGATCAATCACCCCCACGCAGGTACTGAACGCTGAACATTGAAGGCGGGTTGGCATTCGGTTCGCTCTGCATCTTCAATGACAGCGCGGAGCAATGCTGGGCCTGCACATCCAGCATCGACGCCGATGTATAGATCATGATCCCCGCAGTCTTGTTCACCGGTGCATGGTAAGCAGAGTCGGAGAAACTGACCATCCACCGCTTCCACAAAGTCCCCTTCTTGTCGAAGATGAGGATCATGGGGAACACGGTGCCTTGGGCATCCATGTACATCAACCGCTTGCCGATGGGACTGCTGGGGCTGGTGGGAACGCTCTCCAATACATGCACTTGGCGCAGCGACCAGGGAACGTTGGGGAAACATTCCGACTGGCCATGGAAGGTCACCATGCCATAACCGTCCGAATCCTTCGGCCCCACGTTCTTCCATTCGCTGTGACGGTACACCGGCATGAGCATCGTCTTAGTTTCCAGATACTTCCATTCCGCGTCCAACACACGACCGTTATAACCCTCGAAGTCCTCGATCATCAGATCGGAGCCGAGGAAGGAGTCGGTGGTCTGCCCGGTGGCCAGACGGCGCACGCGACGCTGGAAGCCTAGATAGAGATACGAATCGTCAATCTTCGTATCGTCGTCATAGCGCTGAATGAGCAACTGGGTATTCTTCAGGTCCGGGGGCGACAACACCTTCAAATAGATATTCCGATAGATATTCGACGGATTCGGGGTGATATCGGCCACCGGCTGCTGGGTGGTACGGTGTTTCAGGCTGATGAAGTGGAAGTCGAAATCGATCTGCCGTTCAACTTTGCCGGTGGTGTAGTCCTTGTAAACCCAGGGGAACGGATAGATGCGGCCGCTATCCCCGACGACTTGGGTGTACTTGTAGTTGAACGCCAGCTTTTCCCCGGCACGGGGATCGCTCTTTTCCGGTTTGAAAGGAAATGGCCGGCCGGCCACATAGCCTTCAATGGTCCCGGGCTGCGCCCCCAGCTTCACCTGGTTGGCGAATTTCTTGGTCGCCGCGACGTAATTCGGGCTCAACGAGATCGATTGAGTCTGCTCCACCGGGATTTCCAGTTGGCCTTTTTCAATCAATGCAAAAGTCGCGGAATCAATAACGTCCTTGAATTTTTGAACGTTCCCCTTGTTGATCACAACCCCGGCAGTCAGCCCTGGGAACGAGGGCATTTGAGACTTGTAGGGAAAGAACGATTGATCGATTTCCGCCTCGGTGACGGCCATAGCGGCGCTAGCCACGAAGATCGCGGAGAGGGCGAGGGTAAGTTGCTTGAGTTTCATGTTGAGTAATCTCCAGGATCAGAATTTCACGCGA
>RXJP01000139.1:0-272 GCA_003963315.1 Rhodocyclaceae bacterium
AGGCCGTCATTGAGTTGGAGGAGGCGGTTTGCATCGCTCCCAACTGCCTGACGCGCCGCGCTGCGTGCGTTCGCCGCCTTGTCGCGCTCACCCAGCACCAGATACGCTTGCACCAGCCGAACCCATCCCTCTACGTCGTCTCCATTTCGCTTCAATCGCGTCGCCAAACTGTCAACCATGCTGCGAACCATCATGCTGCGCTGGTCCTCGCTCATGTCCTTGGCGCCGGCCATCACATCGCTCGAAAGAGCGGGTGCGACTGGTCCGCTAAC
>RXJP01000139.1:433-42233 GCA_003963315.1 Rhodocyclaceae bacterium
TGTCCGGTTTCTATTCCAAGGATTCCATCATCGAAGCGGTGGCCGCCTCCCATCTGCCCGGCGCGAGTTACGCCTATTTCTGTGTGATCGTTGGCGTCTTCGTCACCGCCTTCTATTCCTTCCGCATGTATTTCCGCGTCTTCCACGGCAAGGAGAACTTTGGCCACGATCACCATGACCATGAAGGCGACCACGATGATGAGGAAGCCTCCGCCGACCACCATCATGGCCTTGCCCCCGGACAGAAGCCCCATGAATCTCCTTGGGTCGTGACGCTGCCCCTGGTGCTGCTGGCCATCCCTTCGGTACTGATCGGCTTCTTCGCCATCGAACCCATGCTGTTCGGCGACTGGTTCGGCAGTGCCATCCAGATCAACGGGGAACATCATCCCGCCATGGAAGAGTTGGCCCATGAGTTCCATGGTGCTGTTGCCATGGCCTTGCATGGTTTTGCATCGTTGCCGTTCTTCCTGGCCATGGCCGGGGTGGGGCTGGCCTGGTTCTTCTACATGGTCAAACCGGAAATTCCGGAAGCCATCGCCAAGACCTGCAAACCCCTGTATGTCCTGTTCGACAACAAGTACTACTTCGACAAGTTCAATGAAGTGTTCTTTGCCGCCGGCGCCCGCCTGTTGGGTCGCGGCCTGTGGAAGGGCGGGGACCAGGTCCTGATCGATGGCGTGGTGGTGAACGGTTCCGCCAAAGTCGTCGGCTCGATTGCCGGCTTGGTGCGCCTGATCCAGTCCGGGCATATCTACCAATACGCCTTTTCCATGATTATCGGTGTCTTCGTCCTGCTGACGCTGTGGTTCAACCGCGCCTGATAAAAGAAAGAATTTGATGAGTTCCCACCTGCTCAGTCTGTCCATCTGGGTGCCCATCCTCGGTGCCCTGCTGGTCTTCGCTGTCGGTTCCGAGCGACGCAATGCAGCCCGTTGGCTGGCCCTCGCCGTGGCCGTGGCCGGTTTCCTGGTCACCCTGCCCATCTATATGGGTTTCGACGCCAAGCAGGCCGGCATGCAATTGGTGGAGCAGGCCTCCTGGGTGGCACCGTTCCGTATCCAGTATCTGCTGGGGGTTGACGGCATCTCCATGCTCTTCGTCCTGCTCAACAGCTTTATCACCATCATGGTGGTATTGGCCGGTTGGGAAGTCATTGAGGAAAAACAGGCCCAGTACATGGGCGCCTTCCTCATCATGTCCGGCCTGATGAACGGCATCTTCTGCGCCCTGGACGCCGTGCTGTTCTACGTGTTCTTCGAGGCCAGCCTGATCCCCATGTATCTCATCATCGGTATCTGGGGTGGTCCTAACCGGGTGTACGCCGCCTTCAAGTTCTTCCTCTACACCTTGCTCGGCTCGCTGTTGATGCTGGTGGCCTTCGTCTATCTGTTCGTCAGTTCCGGCAGCTTCAACATCCTCGACTGGCACCAGCTGCCGATCGATATCGGCGTGCAGAAGCTGATCTTCATCGCCTTCCTGCTCTCCTTTGCCGTGAAGGTGCCCATGTGGCCGGTGCATACCTGGCTGCCCGACGCCCACGTGGAGGCGCCCACCGGCGGTTCCGTGGTACTGGCTGCCATTGCCCTGAAGCTTGGCGCCTACGGTTTCCTGCGGTTTTCCCTCCCTATCGTGCCCGATGCCAGCCAGTTCTTCCAACCGCTGATGATCGGCTTGTCCCTCACCGCCGTGATCTACATCGGCTTCGTGGCCCTGGTGCAGTCGGACATGAAAAAACTGGTGGCTTATTCCTCCATTTCCCATATGGGTTTCGTCACCTTGGGCTTTTTCATCTTCAATCCCCTGGGGATCGAGGGTGCGCTGGTGCAGATGCTTTCCCATGGCTTCGTTTCCGGCGCCATGTTCCTCTGTATCGGCGTCATGTACGACCGGGTACACAGCCGCCAGATCGCCGATTACGGCGGCGTGGTGAATACCATGCCCAAATTTGCCGCGCTGTTTCTGTTGTTCGCCATGGCCAACTCCGGCCTGCCTGCTACTTCCGGCTTCGTCGGCGAGTTCATGGTGGCCCTGGGTGCGGTGCAGTTCAATTTCTGGACCGGCTTCGCTGCTGCAACCACCCTGATCGTTGGCGCCGCCTACACCCTGTGGATGTACAAGCGCGTGGTGTTCGGTGCGGTGGCCAACCACAACGTGGCCGAACTGGACGACATCAACAACCGTGAATTCCTGATCCTGGGCGTCCTGGCCGTGTGTGTGCTGGCCATGGGCCTTTATCCTTTCCCCTTCACTGACGTGATGCATGCCTCCGTGGACAACCTGCTCAAGCATGTTGCCGCCGGCAAGCTGATGTAAGAAACGGCGCGAGAACGAGATGCTGAACAACTTCGTAGCCCCCGATCTCTATCCGGCCGCGCCGGAGATCTTCCTGCTCGTCATGGCGAGCGTCATCATCTTTGTGGATATCCTGGCCGGCGCCAGGAACCGCTGGCTGCTGCCTTTCCTGACCATCGCGACCTTGGTGGGCGCTGCCGCGATTACTGCCACCACCTTCAGCGAACAGAGTGTGTTGACCTTCAGCCAGATGTTTGTGGACGATGCCCTGGCGGACATGCTCAAGCTGTTCACCTATCTGGCGGTGATTTTCGTCATCATTTATAGCCGCGGTTATCTCCAGGCCCGTGGCCTGGACAAGAGCGAGTACTACCTGTTGGTGTTGTTCGCCACCTTGGGCATGATGGTGATGATTTCCGCCAACCACTTCCTCACCATGTACCTGGGGGTGGAACTGTTGTCCCTCTCCATGTATGCGCTGGTGGCCATCGACCGCGATTCGGTGCGGGCCACCGAGGCGGCGATGAAGTATTTCGTCCTCGGCGCCCTGGCTTCCGGTTTGCTCCTTTACGGCATGTCCATGGTGTACGGCGCAACCGGTACCCTGGAAATCGGCGGTGTGTACCAGATGCTGTATCACGGCGCAGCCAACAAGACCGTGCTGGTGTTCGGCCTGGTATTCCTGGTGGCTGGCATCGCCTTCAAGTTGGGTGTGGTGCCCTTCCACATGTGGATCCCCGACGTCTACCATGGCGCGCCCACGGCGATCACCTTGTTCCTCGGTTCCGCCCCCAAACTGGCCGCTTTTGCCATGGTGATGCGGTTATTGGTGTACGGCCTGTTCGAAGTGGCCCTGGAATGGCAATCCATGCTCATGCTGCTGGCGGTGCTGTCCATCGCCCTGGGCAATCTGGCCGCCATTGCCCAGACCAACCTCAAGCGCATGCTGGCCTATTCCGCCATTTCCCACATGGGCTTCATGTTGTTGGCCATGATGAGCGGTGTGGTGGGCGACAACCGTGCCCCCGCCTTCGCCGCCTACACCACCGCCATGTATTACACCGTGGCTTATGTGATGATGTCCCTGGCCACTTTCGGCATGCTGCTGCTGTTGTCCCGCAAGGGCTTCGAGGCCGAGGAAATCGCCGACTTCAAGGGCCTCAACAAACGTAGCCCCTGGTTCGCGGCCATGATGCTGGTGCTGATGTTCTCCATGGCGGGGATTCCCTTCTTCATCGGTTTCTTCGCCAAGTTCTCGGTACTGGCCATTGTCGTGGCCACCGGCCATACCCCCATCGCCGTTTTTGCCGTGATGCTTTCCCTGGTGGGCGCTTTCTACTATCTGCGTGTGGTGAAGGTGATGTATTTCGATGCACCGACTGACACGGCGCCTTTGGCCGCCGGCATCGACATGAAGCTGTTGTTATCCGCCAATTGCTTGGCAGTGGCCATGTTCGGTTTGTTCCCGCAAGCGGTAATCCAGCTCTGCAAATACGCCCTCGAGCGTTCCCTTTAAGGTGATACTGCCAGAATGACGGCTTCACAGTTCCTGATCGTCGTTCTGGCAATCTTCCTTGCCAATCTACCGTTCTTCACCCAACGTATCTTCTGGTTCGGCCCTTTGCCTGCCAGCGGCAAGCGTTTTGTCTGGCGCCTGCTCGAAGCGATAGCCGGTTATTTCCTGGTGGGAATGTTGGCGGCGTTGCTGGAGTCCAAGGCCCACGGGGGCGTTTACCCCCAGCATTGGGAGTTCTACGCCGTGACCGTTTTCCTCTTCCTGGTGTTCGCCTTCCCTGGCTTCACTGTCCGCTATCTATGGCGGGAACGGCGCAACTGAACCATGAAAGATGAAGACCTGATCGAAACCGAGCTTTCCAGCGAAACGGTGTATTCGGGATTCTTCCTCAAAGTACAGCAGGACAAAGTGCGCCTTCCCAGTGGACAGGAAACCCTACGGGAATGGATCGGGCATCCTGGCGCCGTGGTGGTGATCGGTGTGCTGGATAACGGCAAGATGCTGTTCGAGCGCCAGTTCCGTTATCCCTTACGACGCATTTTTCTCGAGCTTCCCGCCGGCAAGATCGACGCCAACGAACACGGGCTGGATACGGCTCGCCGGGAGTTGCGGGAAGAGACAGGCTATAAGGCCAAAAGCTGGTGCCACTTAGGGACCATGCATCCCTGCATCGGCTATTCCAATGAGCGCATTGAAATCTTCCTGGCCCACGGCTTGAGTTATGTCGGCGCTGCCTTGGATGACGGCGAACATCTTGAAGTCCTGGAACTGTCCCTGTCCGATGCCATGCTGGCGGTGCGGGATGGCGAAATCACCGACGCCAAGACCATCACCGCTTTGCTTTGGGCGGAAAAAACCTTCTCCGGCGAGTGGCCGCTGCCGGGCTGACCCGGGGCGATCGGGCTAGTAGCACTCTTCCTTCCACGCCAGTTTCTGCCGAAGCGTGACCACCTGTCCCACCAGGATCAGGGTTGGTGCCCGCAACCCGGCTTCTTCCGTCAGGCGGGGCAAGGTGGCGAGGGTTCCCACCACGGTCCTTTGCTGCGGCGTGGTTCCCTGTTGCACGATGGCGGCTGGCCAATCGGCGGGGAGGCCGTGCTCGATCAGTTTCTCGCATAGATAGGGTAGGCCAGTGAGCCCCATGTAGATGGCTACCGTCTGCTTCGGTCGAGCAAGGCCGGCCCAATCCAGATCCATGCTGCCGTCCTTGAGGTGACCAGTGACGAAAACGCAGGACTGGGCGTGGTCGCGATGGGTGAGTGGAATGCCAGCGTAAGCGGCGACACCCGCAGCCGCGGTAATGCCAGGCACGACTTCGAACGGCACATGGTGGGCGGCCAGGACTTCCGCCTCTTCGCCGCCGCGGCCGAATATGTAGGGATCTCCCCCTTTGAGGCGCACTACCTTGCGCATGTCCTTGGCCAGCCTCACCAAGAGCTGGCTCAGTTCCTCCTGGGGCAGGGCATGGTTGCCCCGGCGTTTACCTGCATAAATGCGTTCCGCAGAGGCTTGCGCCATATTCAATACCGCGGTGGAGACCAGGTTGTCGTAAACGATTACGTCCGCTTGTTGGATCAGTCGCGCAGCCTTCAGCGTCAGGAGGTCCGGGTCGCCCGGACCTGCGCCGATGAGATAGACGGACCCTGCTTTGGCATCGTGCTGCATCATGAAGGCTTGGGAAAAGGGTGGGGGAGCGAAGTATGGCGTTTTCCCCGCATCAAGTGAAGAGCAGGTCAATGCCTATCCTGCGTGCGGCTCATGCAGATAGAAATTTATGCCGGCTTTTTCACGAAGGCAGGGGGAGTTGTCCATTTATAATCAAGCACCTTGAATCAGCCGGTCGCAAACCCTAGCGAGTCTCCTGTGAGCCAACTGACGCCAGAACTGGAAAAAAGACTCACTGTCGCCGTGGATCGCATGCCCGCTTTCCCGCGCAGCGTGCAGATGGTGTTGGAAATGACGCGGAACATCAACTGCCTGCCTAAGCAGTTGGTCGGGGTGATCGAGAAGGATCCGGTGATGACCATGAAAATCCTCAAGGTCATCAATTCAGCCTATTACAGCCTGCCCAACAAGATCACCTCGGTGAACCAGTCCGTGGTGTACCTGGGCATCAACACTATCAAGAACCTGGCCTTGTCTTGCGCCGCCGTGGGCATCCTGCCCCGGGTCAACACCGCCGGCTTTGATATCCAGCGTTATCTGGTCCATTCCCTGACCACCGCCACCGTGGCGCGCCTGTTGTGCACCACTTACGGCAAGGGCGAAAGTGACCCGGGGGATTGCTATGTGGCCGGACTGTTGCACGACTTCGGCAAGGTGGTGTTCGCCCAGTTCATGGCGCCGGAGTTCCGCGAAGCCCTGGCCCTGGGCGATGCCGGTACCATGCCGCTCTACGAAGCGGAGCGCAAGATTATCGGCGTGGACCATGGTGTGGCTGGCGCCATGCTGGCCAAGCGCTGGCAGTTTCCCGAGCAACTGGTGCAGGTGATTCGCGATCATCACAAGGTCGATGCAGAACCCTCGGTCATGCTCAACTGCCTGCAAGTGGCCGACCAGATCTGCCGCGTCGTTGACCGGCCGCCGGAAGAGCGCCAGCTTGCCTGGCAAAGTCAGATACCGGCGGCGCCCGGCTTCGGCGACAGCCTGCCGGCCGTGGTTACCGGCCTGGGGGACTTCGACAAGATCGTTGCCGAAGCCACGTTGTTCGTTCAAGTGGACAAGCACTGATGAAAATCCGATTCTGGGGCGTGCGCGGCTCGATACCTTCTCCCGGGCCGAAGACGGTCCGCTACGGCGGCAACACCACCTGCGTCGAGGTGCGCAGTGATGCGGGTGAGCTCATCATCTTCGATGCCGGCACCGGTATTTTCCCCCTGGCGCAGACCCTGTTGAAGGAGTTACCGGTAGAGGCGAACATCTTCATCACTCATACCCATTGGGACCACATCCACGGCCTGCCGTTTTTCATTCCCTTCTTCATTCCCGGCAACAGCGTGCGCATCCACGGCGCCTACGACGTGGTGAGCAGCCAGGGCATCGAGCAGATCATGAACGTGCAGATGCAGTACAGCTACTTCCCCATCCGCGAAGCCGAACTGCACGCCCGTATCGAATACCAGACCCTGGAAATCGGTGAGAGCGTAGTCGTCGGGGATGCCACGGTGACCAGCACCCTGCTCAACCATCCGGTCATCGATTTCGGCTACCGGGTGGATTGCAATGGCAAATCCATGTTCTTCACCGGCGACCATGAGCCCTGGTACAACATCTATGAGCCCGGCGAAGAAGGCCATGCCGAATACCAGGCCATGGTGGACGAGAAACAGAGACAGATGGACGAGGCTGTCCACGGCGTGGACGTGCTGATCGTGGACTGCTCCTACACCAGGGCCGAATATCCCTCAAAAAAGGGTTGGGGGCACTCCACCTTCGACTATGCCATCGCGCTGGCACGCCGGGCCGGCGCCAAGCGCCTGGTATGTACCCACCATGAGCCGACCCGGTCCGACGACGACTTGGAAAAGGTGTTTGCCGAAGCGCTGCAACAGAACCCCGCCCAGTCGGGGGATCCGGAAATCCTGTTGTCCCGGGAGGGGCTGGAACTGGAGTTCTGACTACGGTACGGATGGTCTCGTAGTCGTCTTCAGGTTCTGGTCAGTTCATCCACTTCGGCCAGTTCGTCCGCGCTCAGACGCCATGCCGCCGCCATGCTGTTGGCGCGTACCTGCTCTGCCTTGGTGGCGCCGGCGATCACGCTGGCTACCACGGGCTGCGCCGCCAACCAACTGAAGGCCAGTTCCAGCAGGGAGTGGCCTTGTCGTTCGGCAAATTGACGCAGGCGTTCCGCCGCCCGACGGTCTTCGTCACCCAGGTAGCTTTGCACATAGGGCGGTGCGATGCCCAGGCGGGTATCCGCCGGTGCGGCTTCACCGACCCGATATTTACCGCTGAGCAGCCCGTTGGCCAGGGGAAAGAAGGGCAATAGGGACAATTGTGCCGCCTCCATGGCGGGGCGTAGCTCGGTCTCCATACCTCGCCGTAACAGGCTGTATTCGTCCTGGCAGGTAATTGGTCCGCTGAGACTCAGCGCCTCGGCCTGGCGACAGGTGTGACCGACCTGGTCGGCCGGCATGTTGGAAACGCCGAAATAGCGCACCTTGCCGCTGCGAACCAATGTCTCCACGGTGCGCAAGGTCTCCTCAATGGGCGTCTCGGGATCAGGGGCATGGAGTTGGTAGAGATCGATCCAGTCGGTTTTCAGGCGGCGCAGGCTGGCATGCACCGCCTCGACAATGTAGGTCGGGGAGGCGCCTTTGCGCTTGCCCTCGTCGTCCATGGGCTTGCCGAATTTGGTCGCCAGCACGATGTCCTTGCGCCTGGCCCCCAGGACCTGGCCCAGGATGGTTTCCGAACCGCCCCGGTTGCCGTAAGTGTCGGCGGTGTCGAACAGGGTGATGCCGGCATCCAGAGCGGCGTGGATCACCGGCCGCGAGGCTTCCAGGTCCAGCCGTCCTCCGAAGTTGTTACAGCCTAGGCCGACCACGGAAACGGTAATGTCCGACTTTCCCAGCGGGCGTTGTTGCATGTCTGTCTCCTGAGCGAAGCCTGTATTTCACCATGGGGATGCGTCCCTCAGGAAAAACTGGCACAATTCAAAATGTTTTATCTCAAACAAATTAACAAGAACCGACGATAGTGGAGAACGCCATGCTGAACGTGGACGAACTGGTGGCCATCGATGTGCACACCCATGCCGAAAAATCCTGCCGCCTGCCGACGGATGAGGAGGCTGCCGAAATGGAAGCGGCCAAGGCCAAATATTTCAAGAATACTTTCGGCCAGCCGACGGTGTCGGAAGTGGCCGCCTATTACCGGGAACGCAAGATGGCTTGCGTCATCTTCCCGGTGGACGGCGAACTGGCCACCGGTATGCGGGCCGTGCCCAATGATGAAGTGGCCGAGGAAGTCGCCAAGAACAGCGATGTGATGATCCCCTTCGCCAGTATCGATCCCCGTCGCGGCAAGCTGGGCGTCAAGGAAGCGCGGCGGCTGATCGAGGAATACGGCGTCAAGGGGTTCAAGTTCCATCCCTCGGTGCAGGCCTTTTATCCCAACGACCCCATGGCCTACCCCCTTTACGAGGTGATCGCCGAATACAAGCTGCCAGCCCTGTTTCATACCGGCCAGACGGGCATCGGCGCCGGCATGCCCGGCGGTGGCGGTGTGCGGCTGAAGTACTCCAACCCCATGCACATCGACGATGTGGCGGCGGATTTCCCCGACATGCCCATCATCATGGCCCATCCTTCCTTTCCTTGGCAGGAGGAGGCCCTGTCCGTGGCTACCCACAAGCCTTCGGTCTATATCGACCTGTCCGGCTGGTCGCCCAAGTATTTTCCCCAGATTCTGGTGCAATACGCCAACGGCCTGCTCAAGCACAAGATGCTGTTCGGTTCCGACTTCCCGCTCATCACGCCAGACCGCTGGCTGGAGGATTTCGCCAAGCTGCCCATCAAGGATGAAGTGCGGCAACTTATCCTCAAGGACAATGCGGTCAAACTGCTGGGCTTGAAAGGCTGAGCTTTTTGCAAGGGCGGAGTTTTCGCCATAGACGGTTGTCCATCCGTGGGCTAGGCTGCAATAAAGTCTGGCCCACGGAGATGGACATGGAATATTCCCAGCATTCGATCAACCACTTGTTCGCCCAACTGGGCTTGCCGTCCGACGATACGTCCATTGATTGTTTCATCACTGCCCATGGGCCGCTGCCGGCGGAAGTGCCCTTGGAGCACGCACCTTTCTGGTCCCGCGCCCAGGCCGCCTTTTTGCAGGTAGAAATCCTGGAGGATGCGGATTGGGCCGAGGTGGTGGATATGCTGAATCTGCGCCTGCGCGCCTAGCCCTGAGGGCGGGCGGTATCAGCGGACGTCGTACTCGAAGCTGGCGGCCAATTGACCTTCGACAAAAACCTGGAGGTGACGATGGCCAGCCGGTTCGTTCTTGCCGACGGACCACTCGCCGTAAATCTTTCCGTCCACGGGAACGAGTTGCCGCTGGCTGACTTGATTGCGGCGTTGGGGCGGCGTTTTGAAACCCTCGAGAAACTCGTCCTTGGGTTCGGCGCTGGGCTTGGCCGCCAGAGGGATTAAATATTCTTCCCGCACCGACAGATTGCGTTTGTTGGTCTTCACTTCGATGACCCAGCCGTAGCGTTGTCCCTCGACCCTCGGCACCACATTTGTGGGCTCGAAGGACAGTTCATCCGGTGTCGTGGCATCGAAGAGGCCGAATTGGCTGGCGACGATTTCCACCGGGGCAGGCGGCGGCGCCGAAAAACAAATCCCGGCCGCGAAGGCCGGGATCAGACACAACGCTTTCAGGCGGCGGTTGATCAACCGCAGGCGCCCACCGCGCCGCAGGCGGAGCAGAAGTCGCAACCGTCTTTGCGGATCACGGTCATGTTGCCGCACTCGCTGCACAGGGAACCCTGCATCACCTTGACGCCACCCTTTTCCGGCGTGGCACCGGGCACTTCGAGGATGCCCATTTCCCGGGTGGGATAACCTTCCTCATTGAGGATGCCCAGCATGAAGTAGCGGTGCATGATCAGGCGGGCGATGTAGGCCACGGTGGAAGGCCAGTTCTGCTGCTTCTGGCTGCCGGGCACGCGGGCCATGAAGTCGCCCAGGGGCTCGGCGTAGTTGGTCAGCTTGCGCAGCTTCATGCCGATCCAAGCCGGGTCCACCACCCGCATGTCCAGGGACAGCAACTTGGTCAGGCCATCCAAGGCGCGTGGATAGTGGCCGGACAGCCACACCGAGTAGGGACGGGTCACGCCGTCAGGCAGGGTGATTTCCTTCAGGCCCAGGACGAACTCCTCGCCGGAGGCGGGGTTGGTGATGTCCACCGTCCACGACAGGGTGCCATCGGTGCCGGTCTTGGGCTCGTCGCGGCTGAACATGGCATCCAACACGGGCGTGGCTTCCTCGCCTTCCAGGGCGCCGAGCTTTTCGCAGCGGTAACGCACGGCCTGGGCGAAGGCGGAGACCACGCCAGGCATCAGCTTGCGCTCGCCCACCGGGGGGAAGGGCATGTCGAAACTTTCCTCGCCCACGGTCTTGGCCAGGGCATCCAGCTTGAGTTTGAGGAAGGCTTTGTCATTGGCGCGCATGTCCATGGACAGGGTCTTGGCCACCGCGCCCAGGCCACGGGGCTGCTCGGTGCCGTTGACCCACACTTCGAAGGGCAGGGCACGGCCCATGTCGTTCTCGATCTGGCCGACGAACAGGGCGAATTCGCCTTGCGGGGTTTCGATCATGTAGGACCAGGCCGTGTTGCCATCGGCCATGCGCGGCCGGCCGGGCCAGCGCAGGGAAGCCAGCACCGGGGCCGGCAGGGCGCCGATGGACATGCGGCGGTTGGCGCTGTCGATGGTCACATCCTGGGGCTGCTTCTGGGCGTTGCTGGCGGTATTGCTGGACTCCACGGACAGCACCGAACCCAGGACGCTGTTGGGACGGTAGGTGGCCAGGCCCTTGAGGCCGGATTTCCAGGCCGCCATGTAGAGGTCTTCAAAGTCGGCGTAGGGATAGTCGGCGGGCACGTTCACCGTCTTGGAGATGGAGGTGTCCACATAGGGGGCCACGGCGGCGACCATTTCTTCATGGGCCTGGGCGGAGATGTCCAGGGCGGTGATGAAGTATTCCGGCAGCTTGTTCACATCGCCGCCCATGTGCTTGTACAGGCGCCAGGCGTAGTCCTCCACCGCGTATTCCTTGTGGGTGCCATCGGCCATGCGCTTCTTGCGGGTATAGGTCCAGGAGAAGGGCGGCTCGATGCCGTTGGAGGCGTTGTCGGCGAAGGCCAGGCTGATGGTGCCGGTGGGGGCGATGGAGAGCAGGTGGGAATTGCGGATGCCGTGCTTGCGGATCTTGTCCTTGATCTCCTGGGGCAGGCGCGAGGCGAAGTTGCCGCCGGAGAGATAGAGATCGGCATTGAACAGGGGGAAGGCGCCCCGTTCCTTGGCCAGTTCCACCGAGGCCAGATAGGACTGGTCGCGCATGAACTCGGAAATCTTGGTGGCCATGACCTGGGCTTCAGGGGTGTCGTATTTCAGGCGCAGCATGATCAGGGTATCGCCCAGGCCGGTGAAGCCGAGGCCGACACGGCGCTTGTTCATGGCTTCCTGGTGTTGCTGCTCCAGGGGCCAGTGGGTGGCATCCAAGACATCGTCCAGCATGCGTACCGAGGTATCGATGACCTTGGCGAAGCCGGCGAAGTTGAAGCTGGCCTGTTCAGTGAAGGCGGCTTCCACGAACAGGGTGAGGTTGATGGAACCCAGGCAGCAGCAGCCGTAAGGCGGCAGGGGCTGTTCGGCGCAGGGGTTGGTGGCCTCGATGGTTTCGCAGTAGTAGAGATTGTTGTCCCGGTTCATGCGGTCCAGGAAGAGGATGCCCGGTTCCGCGTGGTCGTAGGTGGAACGCATGATCTGATCCCACAGATCGCGGGCGCGCACCTTGCGGTAGACCCACATGCCGTCTTCGCGCTGGTAGGCGCCCTGGGACATGAAGTCGGCGGAAGGCGGGGCACGATGGGCCAGTTCCACGTCGTGGTCGGCTTCCACGGCCTTCATGAAGACATCGGAAACGCCCACGGAAATGTTGAAATTGGTCAGGTCGCCGTTGTCCTTGGCGTGGATGAATTCCTCGATGTCCGGATGGTCGCAGCGCAGTACGCCCATCTGGGCGCCACGGCGGGAGCCGGCGGATTCCACCGTTTCGCAGGAGCGGTCGAACACGCGCATGTAGGAGACGGGACCGGAAGCGCGGGACTGGGTACCCTTGACGTGGGCGCCCACGGGGCGGATGGAGGAAAAGTCGTAGCCGACGCCGCCGCCGCGGCGCATGGTTTCTGCGGCCTGCTGGAGGGCGGTGTAGATGCCGGGGCGGCCGTCCACCACTTCGGAGATGGAATCGCCCACGGGCTGGACGAAGCAGTTGATCAGGGTGGCGGTGAGGTCGGTGCCGGCGGCGGAGTTGATGCGGCCGGCGGGCACGAAGCCGTTTTCCTGGGCCTCGAGGAAGCGGGCCTCCCAATAGGCGCGTTTATCTTCGGGTTCGCAGGCGGCCAGGGCGCGGGCGACGCGGGCGCGGACTTCATGCACATCCCGTTCATTGCCTTTGGCATATTTTTCCAGGAGCACCTCACCTGAAATTTCCTGGGGCAGTGGCAGGCCGAGTTGGCCGATGTGCTGGTCTTGAGATTCCTCGGTGGTATTCAGTTCAGTGGTCATTATTGGTTTCCCGAAGAGATGAAAAATTCAGAAAAAGCGACCGGCCGAATGCGCGTTCCGCAATGCCGGGGCCGAAGAATAGCCGGGTCTTTTTTCGAAGAAAAGCAAAAAATTTTGCCTCTCAACAAAACAAGGACTTGCACTACATGTTGTGGATCGCCTGCGAAGCAGGTACTAGATATAGTAGGTAAGGCCGGGAAAAAGCCAAAGAAAAAAAGCCGGCAATTCAGGCCCTTGATCTGCCTATTTAAGAAAGCACTTCAGGCATGGAAAAGTAAACAGTAGTCCAAGTGTTTGATTCGAAAAAGCCCGATGCTTGTGCTGTTATATCGAAAGATATAGGCATCAAAAAGGGGGGCGGGGTTTGTCCCAGCGGATCGAACCAGCGGCCGTGACAAAAGTCCCGACCCTATCGGGAAGGAGGGGATTGAAAGCGTGTGTCGAAACCTTGGGCAGGCCGGACGAGCGCCGGCAAAAGCAGGGGCCGTATCAGCGGCCCATTTTGGCCCGCTCTTCCCGCTGCACGTGGGTGATGAACTTTTGCAGCTCATGTTCCTGGGTGCGGTTTTGGGACTCGAAATGACAGCCTAGGCGCACCGCATGGCGATTGCCGCGACTGATCTCCCCCAGATAACAGACCTTGATGTCCAGGCGAAGTACGCCCTGGTTCTTGATGTCGATGCGGGCGTCGCGGAAGACGGTGCCCAGTTCGCAAGGGATGGTCAGGCTGGGGGTTTCCAGGCCCACGCCGCCCAGGCCGATGTCCACGGTTTCCAGGTTCATTTCCCGGCCATCGGGGGCGGTCAGGGTACAGACCGGACGTTGGGTGATGGGTAGGGTGAGACGGAAAAATTCCCGGCGCTGGAGGCGCACATACTTATCCGGCAATTTAACGGCGAAGGCGCGGCGCTTGTTGTAGATGACTTCCTTGGCCTGGCCAGCGGCGAACTGGTTGCGCACGCCCTGGGGACGGGCGACAAAATAGTTTTTCTCGCTGCGCAGGAAGCGGCGATTGGTGTCTTCGCTGCCGCCCCAATCGAAGATCAAGCTGTCGTTCTCTTCGTCCACCTCGAGCAGCACCGTCAACAGTGTGTCGCTGCCTTCATTGAACATCACGCTGATCTGGGTGCCTTCGTTGATGAGTTGGCGCAGGTAGAACACGATCTCACGGCGAAAGGTGATGGTGAAGTCGTCAAGATTTTCGTCGGAGGGCACACTCATGACTGGCTTGCGTTGCTTACGGCGATGAAACGTTCTGTATTGTCGAGAATGCGTCTCTCGGTTGCAGGGTCGGTGCAATCGAACAGGGCAACCTCGGATAAGGTGTTGAACCAGGTCAATTGGCGCTTGGCGAATTGTCGGGTGGCGAATATACCGCGATCCCTCAATTCCGGCAGGGGCATTGTACCTGCCAATGCCTCCCACGCCTGCCTATAGCCGACGCAGCGCATGGAAGGAAGGCTGGCATGGAGGTGGTATTTCCGCTTCAGCATTTCCACCTCTTCCAGCAACCCGGCGGCCAGCATCAGGTCGAATCTCTCCGCGATGCGTTGGTGCAACCAGGCCCGCTCCGAGGGCGCCAGGCCCATGGCCAATACCTGGTAAGGCGGCGGGTTACGCTTCTGGGCCGCATAGAGCGCGCTCATGGGCTGGCCGGAAAGGCGCACTACCTCCAGGGCCCGCTGGATGCGTTGGCTGTCCTTGGGGGCCAGGCGGGCGGCAGTGGTCGGGTCGAGGCGGGCCAGTTCAGCGTGGAGGGCCGGCCAGCCCTTGGCCGCCGCTTCCGCGTCCAGGGCCGCGCGCAGTTCGGGATCGGCTTGGGGTAGGTCGGCCAGGCCGTCCAGCAAGGCCTTGAAGTAGAGCATGGTGCCCCCCACCAACAGCGGAATTCGGCCCCGGGCGGTGATGTCGGCCATGATCGCCAGGGCGTCGCCGTGGAAGCGGGCGGCGGAGTAGCTTTCCTCGGGGGTGATGAGATTGATCAGGTGATGGGGATAGCGGGCCAGGGTCTCCGTATCCGGTTTGGCGGTGCCCACGTCCATGTCCATGAAGACCTGGGCGGAATCAACACTGACCAACTCCACCGGCAGGCGATCCGCCAGGGTCATGGCGAGGGCTGTTTTGCCGCTGGCGGTGGGCCCCATGAGGAAGATGGCGGGAGGTAGCTGGGTCATCACAGCCCCCCCTCTCGATGTAGAGGACGCAGAGATAAAGGGGAGGCAGGGAAACGCGAAAAACCCGGATACGTCGTTATGCCGTCATTCCCGCGAAAGCGGGAATCCATGGCGGCTCCTAAAAACCTGGATTCCCGCTTTCGCGGGAATGACGCAGATGGGGATTGCCAACGTGCGCTAAGCCCCACGGGGTTTATAGTTTTCTGCGCCCCCGGTATCCCTGGGCCCGCTGTGTTGAACGCGGTTAGCTTTGGGGCCCGATCCATGGCTACTGCCCCCGCATGAACAGCTTGTCCAGATCATTCATGGACAGCTGTACCCAGGTGGGCCGGCCATGGTTGCATTGGTCGGCGCGGTCGGTGGCTTCCATATCCCGCAGCAGGGCGTTCATTTCCGGCAGGGTCAGCAGTCGATGGGCGCGCACTGCGCCGTGGCAGGCCATGGTGGCCAGCAACTCGTTGCGACGGGCTTCGATCACGCGGCTGGCGGGGAATTCCCGCAGGTCCGCCAACAGGGCGCGGATCAAGGCCGGCAGGTCGCCGGCAGCCAAGAGGGCGGGGACGGTACGCACCGCCAACTCCTGGGGACCGGCGGCGGCGATGTCGAAACCGAGCAGGGGCAGGGTGTCGCCGTGGTCGGCGACAGTGGCCATTTCGGCGCTGCTGGCGTTCATGAGCAGCGGGACCAGCAAGGGCTGGGTGGGCGGCGGGCCCGCATCGAGCTGGGTCTTGATGCGTTCGTAAAGGATGCGCTCGTGGGCGGCATGCATGTCCACCACCACCAGGCCGGCGCTGTTCTGGGCCAGCACATAAACGCCGTGGAGCTGGGCGATGGCGTAGCCCAGGGGGGGCGGGCCGTTGGGCGATGCCTCGGGTAGCGGCTGCGGTAGGTACTCGCCGGTGGCGCTGGCGGAGAATGCGTTGCGGGCGAAGTCCAGATAGGCCGCGGGGGATTGTTCCCGCACGGCCAATTCGCCTTGGCGGGCCAGGGCGAATGGGGCTTGGGGCTGCCGGTAATTGGCTGTTGCCGGGCCTGCGGCGTAGGGCTGCGCATCCGAAGCAGCGGCATGCAGGGGCACCGCCAGGGCGCGTTGCACCGCATGGAAAACGAATTGATGGATGCCGCGGCCATCGCGGAAGCGCACCTCGGTCTTGGCGGGGTGTACGTTGACATCGACGCCTGCCGGATCCATCTCCAGGAACAAGGCATAGGCCGGGTGGCGCGCGCCGTGCAGCACGTCGGCGTAGGCTTCGCGCACGGCATGGGAGAGCAGCTTGTCGCGGACGAAGCGGCCATTCACGTAGAAGAACTGATCATCCCGGGAAGCCCTGGAATAGGCTGGTAGGGCGGCGTAGCCGGTGAGGCGCAGGGGGCCGGCACTTACATCAATGGCGCGGACATGGCCGAAGAAATCATCCCCCAGCAGTTCCTGGGTACGTCGTTGCTGGTCACCCTGGTTGTAGCGCCGGCGCGGCGTGCCATTGTGGCTGAGGCTGAAGGCGACGCCGGGATTGGCCAGGGCCATGCGACGCAGGGCCTCGTCGCAGTGGGCGAATTCGGTGGCTTCGGTCTTGAGGAATTTGCGCCGGGCGGGGGTATTGAAATACAGGTCGGCCACTTCGATTACGGTACCGGCCGCAATTGCGGCCGGCGCTACGTGCCTGGAAAGACTCCCCCTCCCATCCTCCCCCTCCGAGAGGGGGAGGTGACCGGCCAGGTCCGCGCCGAGCGCGGACGATTGAATGCGGTAGCCGTGGGGGGCTCCGACTGTACGGCTGGTAATCGTCACCCGGGCTACCGAAGCAATGGAAGCCAGGGCCTCGCCGCGGAAGCCGTAGCTGCCTACCCGTTCCAGATCCTCCAGGCTGGCGATCTTGCTGGTGGCGTGGCGGGCCAGGGCCAGGGGCAGGTCTTCCGGCGCCATGCCGCAGCCGTCGTCGCTGATGCGCAACAGGCGCACGCCACCTTCTTCCAAGGCCACGTCGATGCGGCTGGCCCCGGCATCCAGGCTGTTTTCCACCAGTTCCTTGAGCACGGAGGCGGGACGCTCCACCACCTCGCCAGCGGCAATCTGGCTGATGAGCAGGTCGGGCAGAGGATGGATGCGGGGAAGGGAGGCCATGGGGGCGGGATTATCCCAGAGTCCGCAGCCTGTAAGGGGGCTGCCGCTAGAATCGCCATTTTCCTTCTCTCCGGAGCTCCGCCATGACCCAAGCCGACTTCGCCACCTGCGATCTTTGCGATGCCCACAAGAACGATAGCGATGGTGCCTTCCGCGTTTTGCCGCCGATCTTTCGCGACTTCGGCAAGCGCATAAAATTTTCCGGTCCGGTGAGCACGGTCAAATGCTTTGAAGACAACACCCTGGTCAAGGCTGCGGTGGATTCCGCCGGTGCCGGCCGGGTGCTGGTGGTGGATGGCGGTGCTTCCCTGCGTCGGGCTTTGGTCGGCGGCAATCTGGGCAAGGCGGCGGCGAAGAACGGCTGGGCCGGTGTGGTGGTGTATGGCGCCGTGCGCGACAGCGCCGAACTGGCCGAATGCGACACCGGCATCCGCGCCATGGCCGCCATGCCCCTGCCCACGGAGAAGCGCAACGAAGGGCAGACGGACGTGGCGGTGCAGATCGAAGGCATTTGGATACGCCCTGGCGACATGCTCTATGCCGATGAGGACGGCATCGTGGTGATGCCTGCGGCTTGAGGCACGGGGCTTCCAGGCCCTGTTTAAGGCATGGGCGGCATGCCCTAT
The DNA here is from genome assembly GCA_003963315.1 of Rhodocyclaceae bacterium. Taxonomy (GTDB): domain Bacteria; phylum Pseudomonadota; class Gammaproteobacteria; order Burkholderiales; family Rhodocyclaceae; genus AWTP1-18. Next base: position 18,462 of record RXJP01000139.1, read on the forward strand.
CGGGTAAACTCCGCCCGTTTTCTTATCCCTGTCCCGTCCCGTGGAATTCCTCGCCCAGTTTTTCGACGTCGTCCTCCATCTGGACAAATACCTGCCGCCCTTGATCCAGCAATACGGGGTCTGGGTTTACGCCATCCTTTTCCTGGTGATTTTTTCCGAGACGGGTTTCGTGGTGCTGCCCTTCCTACCGGGGGATTCCCTGCTGTTCGTGGCCGGGCTGGTATGGGTGCAGGCGGGCATGGATATTCCGCTGCTGATGGCTGTGCTCTCCCTGGCTGCCATTCTCGGCAATTCGGTGAACTACGCCGTGGGGCGCTACCTGGGCAACAAGGTCTATCAATGGCCGGATTCCCGCTTCTTCAAACGGTCGACCCTGGACAAGACCCACGCCTTTTATGAACGCCACGGCGGCAAGACCATCATTGCCTCCCGTTTCCTGCCCCTGTTCCGCACCTTCGCCCCCTTTGTGGCCGGCGTGGGCGCCATGCCCTTCGCTCGCTTCACCTTGTTCAACGTCACCGGCGGGGTGCTGTGGGTGCTGTCCCTGACCTTGGCAGGGGTGTTGTTCGGCAACATCCCGGTGATTCGCAACAACCTTTCCCTGATGGTGATCGGCATCGTGGTGGTCAGCCTGCTGCCCGCCGTCATCGGCTGGTGGCAGCATCGCAGGGCCGCCGCCTGATGTTGCGCCGCTGCGCTTCCCTATGTCTGGCCGGATTGCTGACGCTTTGCGCGTGCAGCACCAATCCGGCGCCAGGAAAACAGGCGGCGCGGGGCTCGGGTATCGAGCCGACGCAACTGGGCAAATCGGACATGGACCGCGTGGCGGAAGCCCATTTGCAGGATGCCTTGGCGTCCTTGCGCGTCCTGGCGGAAAAACTGTACAAGCGTAACCCGAAGGAATTGAAGAAGGGCGGCTGGGCCAAGGCCGACGATGCGGTGGAACGCCTGTTCGGCAAGCAGCACAACTGGCGCTTCCCGGAGCTGGAGGGACGCTACGGTAGTGATGCCATCGCCCTGGCCTTCAAGGCCGACTACGGCGGCGACCGGGTGTTCGCCCTGATGGCCGGCCTGGGGGGCATGACCCTGGCGGCCTTCGGCGACCGTTATGAGTTCTACATGTTCGACGATGTTAATGCCCAACGCCTCTACAACGCCGCCCGCAATATGGAAATCGCCGTCTGGAAGTTGGGCCACGACAAGGACGGGGAGGGCAATCTGCTGCTACTTTCCAATGAAATGGCGGGCGCCTCAAATCTCAGTTACGAACGGGAGTTCGGCAAGGTGATCGGCAACCTGGATACCCTGTCCCGCATCATCGCCGACAAGACCAACCGTGCCGTGGTGAAAGTGATGCAGAGCATGGCCACCGCCGTATTCCTGCCCGTGGCGGCATTGCGCTGAAGGCGCCCGTCCCCGCAATCAAAAAACGCGATATGAAAAAGTACGTCATCCTCATTTCCGGCCGCGGCAGCAATATGCAGGCCTTGCTCCAGGCCGGGCTGCCGGGACAGTGCGCCGCGGTGATCAGCAATCGCCCCGATGCCGAAGGTTTGGACTTTGCTCGCGGGCAGGGCGTGACCGCCGTTGTGGTGGACCACAAGCGCTTCCCCGACCGGGAAAGTTTCGATGGGGCGCTGATGGTCGAAATCGATCGGCATGCGCCGGATCTGGTGCTGCTGGCCGGCTTCATGCGCATCCTCACCCCGGGTTTCGTGCGGCACTATGAAGGGCGCCTGCTCAACATCCATCCCTCCCTACTGCCCGCCTTCCCCGGCCTGTCCACCCATGCCGCCGCCATTGATGCCGGTGTATGCATCCATGGCGCCACGGTGCATTTCGTTACCCCCGACCTGGATGTGGGGCCCGCCCTGATCCAGGCCGCCGTGCCGGTGCTGCCGGGAGACGACGCGGCGACCCTGGGCGCCCGGGTGCTGCAACAGGAGCATGTGATCTATCCCGCGGCGGCGCGCTGGTTCCTCGAAGGGCGGGTGGGTTTGGAAGGCGGCCGCGTGCGCATGGACGGCCTTGCCCCGGCGGACGGGGCGCTGCTTTCGCCCACGCCATGAAATCCCGGCGCGGGTGGGGGGTAGCCCTCGCCCTGCTGTTTTCCCTGGTGTTGCACCTGGTCTTGTTGGCCGGGCCGGTGTGGCATCTGGGCGGTTTGTTTGCGGATGGCCATGACATGTTGGAGGCGCGCCTGGTGACGCCGCCGGTTCCCAAGCCGAAGCCCAAAACGCCGCCAGTCAAGAAGCCCGCCCGCGTGCCGGTTGAATCGACACCCGTACAGCCCGTGCCGGGAGCGGTGAATAATCCGGCGCAAGACAATGCCGCACCATCGCCCCCAGCCGTGCCCGCGGCTCCTGTCCAAACACCGTCGCCAGTGGCGGAAGCCGCGCCGGAAATTGCGCCGCCATTGCCGCTTAAAGGACGTATCCAGTTCGGTGTGTACAAGGGAGACCAGGGTGAGCGCAGTTTCCTCGTCGGCCGTACCGTCCATGAATGGCAGCGTGACGGCAAGCGTTACCAATTGTCGGCCACCACGGAAACCGTCGGGCTGGCGGCCATGTTCCGCAGTGTGAAGATCGTTCAATCCAGCGAGGGCGGCTTCCTCCAGGGCGAATTGAAACCCCTGGCCTTCCGTTATGACCGGGGAGAGCGCGATGTCGCTACCGCCGCTTTCGATTGGGCCGGCCGCCTGGTGACCCTGGGTGATGGGCAGAATGTGGCCATCGGCGAGGGTGCGGAGGATATGCTGTCCATGTTCTACCAGTTGATGCAGGCGGCCCAGCGCGGCGAAGGCTTCATCATGGCGGTGGCCACCGGCCGTAAAGTGGAACGCTATGCTTTCGAATGGCTGGGGGAGGAAGTCCTGAAGATCAAGGCCGGCACTTTCCACGCCTGGCATGTGCGGGTGCGTTCCGCCAGCAATGCGGCCGGGGCTGCCGGGGATACCACCGAGGTATGGCTGGGGCGGGAAGTGGCGGGGCTGCCGGTGCGCATCCGCTATACCGACCGCAAGGGCGAAGTGGGCGACCAGATCGCCGAAGAGATCACCTACGACGGCGCATTGACGAATAATGCGACCAAATGAATTATCCAAAGAGAAAGAAAAAAGTGAGCAGCCATTCTGAAAACAAACACACGGGTCAGCAGCGCATCACCATCGGCCTGATCGACACCGCCCTCTCGGCTTTGACCGCGCTGCTGGATTTCAGCTATCCCGCCGATGCGGTGTTGTCCCGCTTCTTCCGCGAGAACAAGGCCCTCGGGCCGCGGGAGCGGGCTTTCATCGCCGAGTCGGTCTACACCGTCCTGCGCCGCAAGCGCAGCCTGGAGCGGATGTGCAGTGCCGATGGCGAGAAGCCCACGCCGCGCAAGTTGTTCATCGCCGCCCTGGTGCGCTACCAGGGCGTGAGCCAACGCCAACTGGCCGATGCCCTCAAGAGCAAGGAACTGGAATGGGTGGCGCAGCTCAAGGGGGTGGGCGAAGAAGGCATGAGCCTGGCGGAACGCATGGACTTCCCCGACTGGCTGGTGGAAAAGCTGCAAGCAACTCAGGGCGAGGAAGCCTTGCTGGCGCTCGCTCGCGGCTTGAATCAACCGGCGCCGCTGGATCTGCGAGTAAATAGTTTCAAGTCCGACCGCGACACGGTATTGGCCCAATTGCGGGCCGACGGCATCGAGTGTGAGCCGACGCCTTTCGCTCCCCTGGGCATACGCCTTAAGGGCAAGCCTTCCCTGGCGCGCCATCCCTTGTTCCTCGACGGCACCTTCGAAGTGCAGGACGAGGGCAGCCAGTTGCTGGGCCATCTGCTGGCCCCCAAGCGGGGCGAGATGGTGGCGGACTTTTGTGCCGGTGCCGGTGGCAAGACGCTGCTGCTGGGGGCATTGATGCGTTCCACCGGGCGACTTTATGCTTTCGATGTCTCCGACAAGCGCCTGGCCAAACTCAAACCCCGGGCGGCCCGCTCTGGCCTCTCCAACATCCATCCGGCGGTGATCGCCAACGAGCACGATCAGCGCATCAAGCGTTTGGCCGGCAAGCTGGATCGCGTGCTGGTGGATGCCCCCTGTTCGGGTCTCGGCACCCTGCGCCGCAATCCCGATTTGAAGTGGCGGCAAAGCCCCGCCAGTGTGGCGGAGCTCACCGCCAAGCAGGCCGCGATTCTTGAGTCGGCGGCCAAACTGGTGAAGGTGGGCGGCCGCGTGGTGTACGCCACGTGCAGCTTGCTCGATGAGGAAAACGAGGCCATCGTCGCTGCCTTCCTGGCCGGCCATGCCGGTTTCAAGCGGCTCTCCGCCACCGATGTGTTGGCCAAACAGGGTATCGCCCTAGAGACGGGCGAGGACCTGCACCTCTTGCCCCATGTGCACGGCACTGACGGTTTCTATGCCGCCGTATTGGAGCGGACCGAGTGAAATTTTTTCGGCATGGCTTGTTGATGGCTGTGCTGTGCCTGGGCGCCTTGGCCCAGGCCGCGCCCATGGCAGCGACCGGTACCGTGGAAGTGGCTTTCTCGCCCTGGGACGACGCCGAAGGCTTGGTGCTGCGCACCCTCAAGTCGGCCCGGCATTCCTTGCTGGTGCAAGCCTATGTGCTCACCAGCCGCAACATCGCCAACGCCTTGTTGGAAGCGAAGCAGCGCGGTGTCGTGGTGCAGCTCCTGGCCGACCGGGAGCAGATGGAACGCAACGAGAATTCCCTGGTGCCGCAACTGGCATCGGCGGGCGTGACGGTGCGGCTGGAAACCAAGTACAGCGCCGCGCATAACAAGGTGCTGGTGATCGATGCGGAAGGGGATCATCCTGTCGTGGTTACCGGCAGCTACAACTTCAGTTGGTCGGCCCAGGCCCGCAATGCGGAGAACCTGCTGGTGCTGCGGGACAACCCGAAACTGGCCCTCGCCTATCGGGATAACTGGCTGCGTCATTGGGGCGAAGCGGAGCCTTACGACGGCACTTTGGCGCCCGTGGAGGTCAAGGCTGGCGGCGAAACGGAAAAACGCCGCGCCAACCGTGATGGACTTTCCCCTTGTGCCTATCTGTCCCCCCAGGAGCGTCGCCTGTTGGGCAGCGAATGCCGGCGTAATTGACCTGGGGTGATAGGGTAGGAAGTTTGTCCCCAAGAACACCAAGTTCACCAAGGGGCACCAAGAAAGGCGAAAGCCTGATTTCTCATGTTGTTTTTCTAGCCTGTGATTTTCTGGGCGCTTCTTGGTGAACTTGGTGTCCTTGGTGATTTACTCTTCACCAAATCAATTTGGCTGCTATGGAGTCCTCCTTCATGAACCGTGAATTCAATAGCCTGCTCTACGCCCTGAGGGCCGACATGGCCCAGCCGGATTTCTGGTGGCAGGGTTTGGTGCTGATTCTTTGCCTTGCGCTGGCCTGGGGCCTGGATCGTGTGTATCGACGGCGAACGCAGGCGCCGCAAGGTGGCGTCAAGCGCATGTTGTTCCCCGTGACGGCCTTGGTGCTGGTGTTTGTCAGCCGGGCCTTGTTGCGGGGCTGGCATCCGGTGAACCTCCTATCCATCGCTTTGTCCCTGCTGGCTTCCCTGGCGGTGATCCGCGCCGTGTTCTACGCCCTGAGGATGTCCTTCAGCAGCACCACTTGGCTGGCCGGCTTCGAGCGGATATTCGCCACCCTGGTGTGGAGCGTGGTGGCGATGCACATCGTCGGCCTGCTCGACCCCTTGATCTCGGTGATGGAGGATGTGAGCTTCACCGTGGGCAAGCAGCATCTCAATCTCTGGTTGCTGGTCCAGGGCCTGGTGACGGTGGTGGTGAGCCTGCTGGTGGCTTTCTGGCTGGGGGGGCTGGCGGAATCCCGTTTGGCCCGGGCATCGGAATTGGATGGCAACCTGCGGCTGGTGTTTTCCCGCTTGCTCAAATCGCTGCTGGTACTGGTGGCGGTGCTCATCAGCCTGCCCCTGGTGGGGATCGATCTCACCACCCTCTCCGTGTTCGGCGGTGCCCTGGGGGTGGGGCTGGGTTTCGGCTTGCAGAAGGTGGCCAGCAACTATGTTTCCGGCTTCATCATCCTGCTCGACCGCTCCATCCGCATCGGCAACGTCATCGCCGTGGGGGCCGACCGGGGTGAAGTGACCCGCATTACCACCCGTTACACGGTGCTGCGCTCCCTGTCCGGCGTGGAGGCCATCGTGCCCAACGAGGTGCTGATGGGGTCGGTGGTGCAGAACGAATCCCTCACCGACCGTCGTGTGCGGGTGGCCTTGCCGGTGCAGGTGGCCTACGACACCGATCTGGAAAAAGCCATGGCCCTGCTGGTGGCCGCTACCCAGGGTCAGCCGCGGGTATTGGCCGATCCGGCCCCCATGGCGCTGGTGACGGCCTTCGCCGATTCCGGCATCAATCTGGAAATCGGCTTCTGGATCGCCGATCCGGAAGCGGGCAGTGGCGGGCTCAAATCCGAGATCAATCTGGCCATCTGGCGCTGCTTCAAGGCGGAAGGCATCTCCATTCCCTTCCCCCAGCGGGAAGTACGGTTATTGAATTCGGTTCCTACGTCGTCACCATCGGCGTAGCATTGGTCGCTACCTATTACTAAAGGCAGAAGCCATGAGCGCTTATTTCGACTTGCCCTGGTGGGGTTACGGTCTGGCGGCATTGGCCATGACCCACGTCACCATTGCCGCGGTGACCATCTTTCTCCATCGCTGCCAGGCCCACCGGGCGCTGGAGTTGGGGCCTATCCCTTCCCATTTCTTCCGCGCCTGGCTGTGGCTCACCACCGGCATGGTGACCCGGGAATGGGTGGCCATCCACCGCAAGCACCACGCCAAATGCGAAACCGAAGAAGATCCCCATAGCCCGCAAACCCGCGGCTTGCGCAAGGTGTTGTGGGAGGGGGCGGAGTTGTACCGGATCGAGGCCGCCAATCAGGAAACCCTGGACCACTACGGCCACGGCACGCCCGAGGATTGGCTGGAACGCCATATCTATCGCCATTCCGTGTGGGGCATCGCGCTGATGATGGTGATCGATCTGGTCCTGTTCGGCGCTGCCGGCCTGACCGTCTGGGCGGTGCAGATGATCTGGATTCCCTTCTGGGCCGCCGGGGTCATCAACGGCCTGGGCCATTTCTGGGGCTACCGTAATTACGCCTGCCTGGATGCCAGCACCAACCTGGTTCCCTGGGGCATCCTGATCGGCGGCGAGGAACTGCACAACAACCACCACGCTTATGCTTCGTCGGCCCGGCTCTCCAGCAAGTGGTACGAGTTTGATATCGGCTGGGCCTATATCCGGCTCATGTCCTGGCTGGGCCTGGCCCGGATCAAGCGGGTGGCGCCCAAGCTCAGGTTGGAGGCGGCGCGGTCGGTGGTGGATGTGGACAACATGCAGGCGGTGCTAGCCCACCGCTACGATGTGCTGGCCCGTTACCTCAAGTCCCTGCGCCAGATCGCCAAGGAGGAGTTTGAGCACCTGCGCCTGGACACGGCTCAGCGCTCCCAGGCCAAACGCCTGCTGCGTCAGCAGGAAGCCGCCCTGGCGGAAGCCCAGCGCGTCAGCTTGCAGGACCTGCTGGCCCGCAGCGAGCGCCTGCGTAAGGTGGTGGCCCTGCGTGGCGAGCTGGAAGCCCTCTGGGCCCGCTCTGCCGCCTCCAGCGAACAGACCTTGCAACAGCTCCAGGCCTGGGTACAGGCGGCGGAGCAGAGCGGCATCCGCCAGTTGGAAGAGTTTTCCCTGCGCCTGCGCCGCTACGCCATGTGATTCACGGCGGTGAAAAACGCAGGCAATAAAAAACCCGCCGTAGCGGGTTTTTTATTGGGGAAGGAAGCGCTTACTTGAGCTTCACTTCCTTGTACAGCACATGCTTGCGCGCCTTGGGATCGAATTTCATGAATTCGAGCTTTTCGGGCGTGGTGCGCTTGTTCTTGTTGGTGGTGTAAAAGTGGCCGGTTCCAGCAGTGGATTCCAGCTTAATCTTTTCGCGGCCGCCTTTAGCCATGATTCTTCTCCGTCAATTAAGCGGCTTCGCCGCGGGCGCGCAGCTCAGCCAGGACAACTTCGATGCCCTTCTTGTCGATGGTACGCAGACCGGCGTTGGAAACGCGCAGGCGCACGAAGCGGTTTTCAGATTCCACCCAGAAGCGGCGACTCTGCAGGTTGGGCAGGAAGCGGCGCTTGGTCTTGTTGTTGGCGTGGGAAACGTTGTTCCCCACCATCGGGGCCTTCCCCGTTACTTGGCACACGCGGGACATTTGGGTTGCTCCAGTTCGTCGGTAACAGCAAAGCGCGGCATTCTAAAGCACAAAGCTGAGGTTAATCAAGCGATTTGAAGGGAAAAAGCTTTTTGCTCACGGATATGGTGGCAAAGCCGAGAATTTCCCTAGGACTTGGTGAAACGCTATTTAAATCAATCCCTTTTCCGCAAAGGATAGGGGGTTGGCGTTGCCGGCCACGACGAAGTGGTCCGCCAGTTTCACATCCACCAGGGCCAGGGCTTCCTTGAGGGTGCGGGTCAGCAGTTCGTCGGCACGGGAGGCTTCGGCCACGCCGGAGGGGTGGTTATGCACCAGCACCACGGCGGCGGCGTTGCGGGCCAGGGCCTGTTTGACCACCTCCCGGGGGTAGACCGAGGCCTGGTTCAGGGTGCCGCGGAACAGTTCGTCGTAGTCGATCAGCCGGTTCTGGCTGTCCAGCCAGAGGGCGCCGAACACCTCATGGGGCAGCTTGCCCAGGTGCAGGCGCAGCCAATCCCGCACCGCGCCGGGGGAGCCGAGCAGGTCGCGCTGGTGCATGTCCTCCTTGAGGGCGCGGCGGGCCAGCTCCACCGCCGCCGCCAACTGGCAGGCCTTGGCCGGACCGAGGCCGGGGAGTTTGGCCAATTCCTTGGGCGGGGTGGCGGCCAGTTGGGCCAATTGGCCCTTGCATCCCGCCAACAGGTCCCGGGCCAGGTCCACGGCGCTTTTGCCGGGGATGCCGACCCGCAGGAAAATCGCCAGCAATTCCGCATCGGACAGGGCCTGCGCGCCCTGGGCCAGGAGCCGTTCCCGCGGGCGTTCCGCGGCGGGCCAGTCGGTGATTGCCATGTAGAATCCTTTTTCCTGATTTCCGCGGATTCTAATGTCATGGCGATGCTTTCCGGCAAACGCATTGTGTTGGGGGTGACGGGCGGCGTGGCCGCCTACAAGGCGGCGGAACTGACAAGATTGCTGGTCAAGGCCGAGGCCCAGGTGGACGCGGTGCTGACCGAGGCCGGCGCCCGTTTCGTCGGCGCCCAGACCTTCCAGGCCCTCTCCGGCCGGCCGGTGTGGCAGAGCCTGTGGGACGAACGCATGGGCAACGCCATGGCCCACATTGATTTGAGCCGCGGCGCCGATGCCCTGGTGGTGGCGCCGGCCACGGCCGATTTCCTCGCCAAGCTGGCCCAGGGCCGCGCCGACGACCTGTTGTCCACCCTCTGCCTGGCCCGGGATTGCCCCCTGCTGGCGGCCCCGGCCATGAATCGGCAGATGTGGTCCAACCCGGCGACGCAGCGCAATGTGGCCCAGCTTCGGGCCGATGGCGTCTCCCTGCTTGGTCCCGCCAGCGGCGCGCAGGCCTGCGGCGAAGTGGGCGAAGGCCGCATGCTGGAGGCGGAAGAAATTTTCGACGCCCTGGTCGCCTCCCTGCAAACCAAATCCTTGATCGGCAAGAAGGTGCTGCTCACCGCCGGCCCGACCTTCGAGGCCATTGATCCGGTGCGGGGCATCACCAACTCAAGCTCCGGCAAGATGGGCTTCGCCCTGGCCCGGGCCTGTGCCGAAGCCGGCGCCGAGGTCACCCTGGTATCCGGTCCGGTGGCCTTGGCGACGCCTTCGGGGGTGCGCCGCATCGACGTGCAAAGCGCCCTCGACATGCGCGCCGCCGTATCGGCCCAGGTATTGGGGCAGGACATCTTCATCGCCGTGGCGGCGGTGGCCGACTACCGGCCGGTGCAGTCCGCGGAACACAAGATCAAGAAGGCCGGCGCCAATCTCAATATCGAATTGACGCCCAATCCCGACATCCTGGCGGAAGTGGCGGCCTTGCCCAATCCGCCTTTCTGCGTGGGGTTTGCCGCGGAAAGCCGCGACCTCACCCAGTATGCCGAAGGCAAGCGCGTGGGCAAGAAGCTCAAGCTGGTGGTGGGCAATCTGGTGCAGGACGGCCTGGGCGGCGACAGCAACGCTGTCACCCTGTTTGATGCCGCCGGCGCCCATCCGCTGCCCGAGGCCGACAAATTCACCGTGGCGCGGGGCATCGTCGCCCACATCGCCGGACTGATCAAACCCTAGAGGAAACGCCATGGCCACCATTGACGTCAAGATTCTCGACGAACGCATCAAGGAATATCCCCCCGCTTACGCCACGCCAGGGGCGGCGGGATTGGATCTGCGGGCCTGCATCGACGTACCGCTGAAGGTGCACGCCGGCGAAACCCATCTGATCCCCAGCGGCATCGCCATCCACCTGGGCGATCCGGGGCTGGCCGCCATGATCCTGCCCCGCTCCGGCCTGGGCCACAAGCATGGCATCGTGCTGGGTAATCTGGTGGGTTTGATCGACTCCGACTACCAGGGGGAAATCTTCGTCTCCCTGTGGAATCGCGGCAAGGACACCTTCACCCTGAATCCCCTGGATCGCCTGGCGCAATTGGTGGTGGTGCCGGTGGTGCAGGTGCAATTCAACGTGGTGAAGGATTTTTCCGAAAGCGACCGGGGCGCGGGGGGCTTCGGTAGCACTGGCCACCAGTAAGGGAAGGGCATGAGCCCGACGGTATTTCGTGCAGGTGGTTTTCGGTTTTACTTCTTCTCGCGGGAAGAGCCGAGAATGCATGTCCATGTGCAGGGACAGAACGGCGAGGCCAAGTTTTGGCTTGAGCCCATGATTGAATTGGCCCAGCATACGGGGCTGTCTCGACGGGAAATCGGCGAGGCTCATCAACTGGTTAAGGAGCATGAGGATGACATCCGCAACGCTTGGCGTCAGCACTTCCCCGGTTGAAGTGACCAACATTTCCCCGTACGGCTTTTGGCTACTGCTGAACGGTGAGGAGCTATTCCTGCCCTTTGCCGATTTCCCCTGGTTCCGCGATGCGCCTGTGGGAAAAATCGTTCATGTCGAACTTCCCTCCGAGGGACACCTGTATTGGCCGGATCTCGACGTGGACTTGGCCGTGGACTCCATCCGCTATCCCGAGCACTTCCCGCTGGTGAGCCAAGCGGTCAGCCAAATCGGCTGATGGTTCATCAGATCGGCTCGCAATGCTCAATCAATAGCTGCACTGTCTGCTGTCCCATGTACTCATTGATCTGGAGCCGGAAGGCGGCTTCGATCTCGCCGTCCACGCTGTGGCTGGCGTTGAACCAGATGGCTTCCACCTGGCCTTTGCCCTGGCTGGGGCGCAGGGTCAGGCGCAGGTGTTTTTCCTTCAGCAAGCGTTGCGACACCACTTGGAAACGGTCGGCGAACAGGGGCTGGGGAAAGCCCTGTCCCCACACCTCCTGGTGCAGCAGCCGCGCCGATTCCAGGTTGTAGTAACCGGATTCCAGGGGGCCGTCGGTTTCCAGGGTACGGGTCAGGTCGGCGGGAGAGAGCAGTTGCTGCGCCACCTGTTCGAAAGCCTCCTCGAAAATCGGTAGGTCATCTTCCAGCAGGGTCAGGCCCGCTGCCGCTGCGTGGCCGCCGAAGCGCACCAATAGGCCGGGATGGCGCTTGGATACCAGGTCCAAGGCATCGCGCAGATGCAAGCCGGGAATGGAGCGGCCCGAGGCCTTGAGCTGGCCCTCATCGCCGCCCCGGGCGAAGGCGAAGGTGGGGCGGTGGTAACGTTCTTTGACCCGACCGGCCAGGATGCCGATCACGCCCTGGTGCCAATCGGGATCGAACAGCACGATGCTGGCCTGTTCGCCGGGTTCGATTTCTTCCAGCAGGCTTTCCGCCGTGGTCTTCATGTCGGCTTCGATGGCGCGCCGTTCCTTGTTGAGGGCTTCCAGTTCCTGGGCGATGTTCATGGCCCGGCCCGGATCGTCGGTAATCAGGCATTCGATGCCGCGACCCATGTCCCCCAGGCGTCCCGCGGCGTTGATGCGGGGGCCGAGGGCGAAGCCCAGGTCGAAGGTGGCGGCCTGGTGGGCCTCCCGTCCTGCGACGCGGAACAATGCAGCCAAGCCGGGTTTGATGCGGCCTTCGCGCATGCGGGCCAGCCCTTGGGCCACCAGGATGCGGTTGTTGCGGTCCAGGGCCACCACGTCGGCCACGGTGCCCGCCGCCACCAGATCCAGCAGTTCTCCCAGGTTTGGCTCCGGGTTTTCCTTGAATGCGCCCCGTTTGCGCAACTCCGCGCGCAGGGCCAGCATCACGTAGAACATCACGCCCACCCCGGCGATGGATTTGCTGGGGAAGTCGCAGCCCGGCTGGTTGGGATTCACGATCACCGCCGCTTCCGGCAAGGCGTCGCCCGGCAGATGGTGGTCGGTGATGAGGGTGGTCATGCCAAGGCGCGTGGCTTCGGCTATACCCTCCACGCTGGCGATGCCGTTGTCCACCGTGATGAGGAGGTCGGGCTTTGCCGGCAGGGCGGCGGCGATGCGCACCACTTCCGGCGAAAGGCCGTAGCCGGTCTCGAAGCGGTTGGGCACCAGGTAATCCACCTTGGCGCCAAAACCGCGCAGGGCGCGCATGCCCACGGCACAGGCGGTGGCGCCGTCGCAGTCGTAGTCGGCCACGATCAGCAGTTTTTTCCCGGCGGCGATGGCGTCCGCCAGCAGCACGGCGGCTTCTTGGGCACCCTTCATCCGGTCGGGGGGGATCAGGTTCGCAAGCTTGGTGTCGGTTTCCTCGCGGCTGCGTATGCCCCGGGCGGCATAGAGCCGCGCCAGCAAGGGCGGCAGTCCTGCCTGTTCCAGCGCCCAGGCGGCTTTGACCGGGGCATTGCGGGCAATGATGCGGGTGACGGTTTGGTTCATGGATGCAACTCGGTCAAGGGCCGCGGACCCAGCCAGAACTTCCAGTTGTCGCCGCGGGTGGTGGAGGCGGTGAGGCAGGTGGGGCGATGGTCGTCAACGCCGAAGCCCACCAGATGCAGGGATTGCAACCGTCCTTGGCCGAGGGCGGCGAGGGCAGGCGCGAACCACTGTTGTTCCAAGGCCTTCAGCCCTTCCCGCCAACCCATGGCATCGCGGAAGCGCGTCGGCACCAGCAGTTGCGGGCATACCGCCAAGCGGTGACCGGGGTATGGGGCATAGCCTTCCGTCGCGCTTTCCGCCGTCAGGCCCAGGTGACGCGCCAGGCCGCGATGGAAGGGCTGGTCGCTGGCAATGCTGTTGAAACCAGCCGCCGCGGCACCGTGCGCAGGCTGCGGCAAGCGGCCCGCCCCCCACAATGCCAAGCTGTTCACCACGGGCTGGCCGGCGGCTTCCCGGGCCAGGTTGACCGGGTGTTGATGCAAGGCCATTTGCACTTCATTGAACAGCCGCCGCCAGGGCCGATGCTCCGCACCTTCCGGCAGCAATGCCTGGGCGGGTTGGCCGATCAGGTCGGTGAGCAGGGCGGGCGTGGGTGGTGCGGCGACCTTCAAACGCAGATGCCAGCGTTTGTTCGCCGTGACATGCAGTTCGCCGAATTCCGCCAGCAGCGGCGCCAGTTCGGCAACCAGGGCAGCGCATTCGGCGTCGCTCAGCATCAAACTGTCAGGATCGTCCAGCAACAAGGTTTGTTGGTCGAAGCGCAGGTGCACCGGGTCGGCGCACAGCCAGACATCGTCGCCCGGCGCCACGTCCAGGCCCAGCAGGCGCAAGGGGGCGGCGGGGAGGCCGGATTCGTGCCCAGGATTGAAGGGGCTTTGTCTCTCTGGGCTGGACATCGCAACCCCCCCGGCCCCCCTTGTCAGGGGGGAGAGTGGGGCGTCCAGCAGCGTGTTCCACCAGGCGGCTTCATCCATCGTCCTGCGCTCGATGCGGCTGCGGCCCAGCAGCTTTTGCAGGGCGGGCAAGGGCAGGTCGAACACGGTGTCCTGCAAGGCCGGATTGGGCCAGAGCAGGCCGGGGATGAGCAGGGTCAGGCGGGGCGGTTGGCGGGCGTTGACGGGGGAGGGCATAGGCGGCGGATGCTAACATGCGGCCCCCATGCGCTATGAACTCCTCATCGGTCTGCGTTACACCCGCGCCAAGAAGCGCGGCGCCGGTCGCAACCGTTTCATTTCCTTCATCTCCCTGATCTCCATGGCGGGTATCGCCCTGGGGGTGGCGGCCCTCATCGTGGTGTTGTCGGTGATGAATGGCTTCCAGAAGGAGCTGCGCACCCGCATCCTCGGTGTGGCGGCCCATATCCAGGTGATCGGCGATGCCGATGAACTGGCCAACTGGCCTGCGGTGATGGCCGCTGCCGGCCAGCATCCCGACGTCAAGGCCGCCGCGCCCTATGTGCAGGAGCAGGGCATGCTTTCCTTCGACAGCCAGGTGCGCGGCGCCATCGTCCGCGGCGTGGTGCCCAAGGCCGAAGAGAACGTGGCGGATTTCGCCCAACACATGAAACTGGGCAAATTCTCCGATCTGAAGGAAGGCGAATTCGGCATCATCCTCGGCGCGGAGCTGGCCCGCAGCCTGCACCTGCTCCTGGGGGACAAGGTGACCTTGATCGCGCCCCAGGGCCTGGTCACCCCGGCGGCGGTGCTGCCCCGGCTGAAGCAGTTCACCGTGGTGGGCATCTTCGAAGTGGGCATGTACGAGTTCGATTCCGGCCTCGCCCTGATCCACATGAACGACGCGCAAAAACTTTACCGCCTGGGGGACAACGTCTCCGGCGTGCGCCTCAAGGTGGACGACCTCTTTGAAGCGCCCCGCATCGCCCGCGAGCTTTATCGCTTCCTGCCGGCCAACACCTTCGTCACCGACTGGACCCGCACCCACGCCAACTTCTTTCGCGCCGTGGCCATCGAGAAGAACATGATGTTCCTGATCCTGCTGCTGATCGTGGCGGTGGCGGCCTTCAACATCGTCTCCACCCTGGTCATGGCGGTTACCGACAAGCAGGCCGACATCGCCATCCTGCGCACCATGGGCGCCAGTCCCGGCAGCATTATGGCGGTGTTCGTGGTGCAGGGCGTGGTGATCGGCATGGTGGGCCTGCTGGCCGGCGTTGCCGGCGGCGTGGCCCTGGCCCTCAACATCGACGTGGTGGTGCCCTTCCTCGAACACCTGCTGGGCATCCAGTTCCTGGCCAAGGACGTGTACTACATCTCCGAGCTGCCCTCCGATCTGCACTGGCCCGACGTGGGCATCATCACCGGCGTGTCCTTCGTCCTCACCGTGCTGGCCACGCTCTATCCGAGCTGGCGCGCATCCCGCGTCAATCCGGCGGAGGCCCTGCGCTATGAGTGATGCCATCCTCTCCTGCGCCGCCCTGTCCAAATCCTTTTTCCAGGGGGATCAGGAAGTCGCCGTGCTGCGCAAGGTGGACTTCGCGCTGAAGCAAGGCGAGTCCGTGGCCATTGTCGGCGCCAGCGGTTCCGGCAAGAGTACCCTGCTGCAATTGCTGGGCGGCCTCGACCGGCCCACCACCGGCACGGTCAAGCTGCTGGGCAAGGATTTGTCCGATATCCCGGAAAGCGAAAGGGGCCGGCTGCGCAACCAGTCCCTGGGCTTTGTGTACCAGTTCCATCACCTGTTGCCGGAATTCTCCGCCCTGGAAAACGTGATGATGCCCCTCTTGATCCGCCGCATGCCCAAGGGCGAGGCGGCGGCACGGGGCGCGGCCATGCTAGAACGGGTGGGGCTGGCCCATCGTCTGCACCATCGCCCTGGCGAACTTTCCGGCGGCGAGCGTCAGCGCACCGCCATCGCCCGCGCCCTGGTGACCGAGCCCGCCTGCCTGTTGGCGGACGAACCCACCGGCAACCTGGACCGCCATACCGCCCAGGGCGTGTTCGACCTGATGTTGGAACTCAACGCCGAGCGCAAGGCCGGCTTGGTGGTGGTGACCCATGACATGGATCTGGCGGGACGGCTATCCCGCCGCTACCGGCTGGATGACGGCTGCCTGCAAGCGGCTTAGCCGCTTATTCCCTGGACTCGTCGTCCACCACCGGCAGTAGCGCTGCTTCAATCTCCAAGCGTCCCTGGGGCGAGGCCATGGCGATCAGGGTATAGCCCGGTTGCAGCAGGAAATCCGGTGCCGGGTTGAAGGCCCAGGCACCGCCGGTGCGCACCGCCAGCATGACGAAATTGGGGCTGTGCAGGGGGAGCTGGCCGATGGTCATGGGCTGGAATTCGTGGGGAATCACCACTTCCTCCACCCGCAGCTTGTGCTCCGAGCGCAGCATCTCGTCGAGGAAGGACACCACGTGGGGCCGCACCATGGCCGAGGCGATACGCATGCCGCCGGTGAAGTCGGGGGACACCACGGTGTCGGCACCGGCCTTCTTCAGCTTTTCCACATTGCGCACCTCGTTGCAGCGGGCCACCACCCGAACCTTGGCATTGAGCTGCTTGGCGGTGAGGGTGATCATCAGGTTGCGGCTGTCGTCGCCGGTCACCGCGAACACGCCCTTGGCATCCTCGATGTAGGCAGCGGTGAGCAGATCGTCGTCGCTGGCATCGCCGGAGAGGAACAGCAGGCCGGGATACTTCTCCTGGCTTTCCTCCAGGCGCGGCTCGTCGGGATCAATGGCGACGAAGTGGCGGTTGGTCTGGATCAGCTCGTGGGCCACGTTGCGGCCGACACGGCCGAAGCCGCAGATGATGTAGTGGTTGTGGAGTTTGCGTATCTGCTTTTCCATGCGACGTCTCCGCAGGGTGTAGTCCAAGTCTCCCTCGAGGAAGAAGACCGAAAAACTGGTGAACAGGAAGGTGAGGGTGCCGAAGCCGCCCAGGGCGACAAAGCCGGCGAACATGCGCTCGCCGAAGGAGTCGATGCGCACCATCTCGCCGTAACCCACGGTGGTGATGGTGATGAGGGTCATGTAGAGCGCGTCCGACCAACTGGCGTTCGGCTCCGTCATGTAGCGGAAGCCCAGGGTGGCCGTGGTGGTGAGGATGAACAGCACCGCCAGGGCGATATAAATCCGCACCAGGATGCGCGGCAACTGGTTGGCTCTGACCTTGCTATGAATCCGCTCGAAGCGGTTGATCCTGGGTTCCACGGCTAGGCGTTCCGTCTGTTTTTTTATATCCCTGTGCGAGGCCCGAGTTTAACCGGCAAAGCGGTCCTTGCGGGCTAGAACAGGGCAAACGTAAGAGGAGGAAAGCGACCCAATCGGCACTCCGTCATCCCCGCGTAAGCGGGGATCCACGGGTTACTTCGTGGGGAAATCGCCGGATTCCCGCTTGCGCGGGAATGACGGCGCTACGTTTTTGGCAGTAATGAATTTTGATGCGATTGCCCTTGCGGGCCAGGGGCTGCGGAATAAGCCCTGCTGGAATTGCCCCTACAATCCCCGTCCATGACATTGGGAATCCTGTCCTTCGCCCTGGGCGTCCTTTGGCTGCAATGCCAGGCGACGCTGCCATCCTGGCTCTGTCTGTGGGGCGCCGGCCTGGCGGCCTGTCTGCTGCTCGTACCCCGCTTGCCTTGGCGCGCCTCACGCCGGGTGCTCGCTGCCGCCCTGTTGGGGCTGGCCTGGGCCGGCATGCAGGCCCAGGGGCGCCTGGCCGATGCCTTGCCGGAGGGCAGCGAGGGGAGGGACGTGGTGGTGACCGGCGTCGTCAGCGCCATGCCCCAGCATTTTGAAAACGGTTGGCGTTTCCAGTTCGATGTGGAGCAGGCGACCCTGCCTGTGCCTCGTCGTATCTCCCTGGCCTGGTACCAAAGCCTGCAATTGGACGAGGATGGCCTGTCCATTCCCTTGCTTCCCATCCATGCCGGCGAACGCTGGCGTCTGACGGTGCGTCTCAAGAAGCCCCACGGCAACCTCAATCCCCACGGTTTTGATTTCGAAGGCTGGCTGCTGGAGCAGGGTGTCCGCGCCACCGGCTATGTGCGCCCCCACGGGCAGCCGGAGCGTCTGGAGGCTTTCGTCGCCACTCCCGGCACCCTGGTGGAAGCCCTGCGCGAGCGTATCCGCAGCCGCTTCGAAGCTGTGCTCGGCGAGCGGGAAAGCGCACCCATTCTGGTGGCCCTGGCGGTGGGTGACCAACGCGGCATCAGCCAGGAGCAATGGCAGGTGTTTTCCCGCACGGGGCTTACCCACCTGTTCTCCGTATCGGGCCTGCATATCACCATGGTGGCCGGCCTCGCCTACGCCTTGGTGAACCTGCTCTGGCGACGATCCTCCCGTTTGCCTTTGCGCCTGCCGGCGCAGCATGCCGCCGCCATCGGCGGCATGGCCGCGGCCCTAGGCTATTGCTTGCTCGCGGGCTTCGCCGTGCCTGCCCAGCGCACCCTCTATATGCTTACCGTGGTGGGCCTGGCCCAGTTGTCCCGGCGCACCATCGCCACCCATCAGGTGTTGGCCGCCGCCCTGGGCGTGGTGCTGGTGCTCGATCCCTGGGCTGTGCTGGCGGCGGGGTTCTGGCTATCCTTCGGCGCCGTGGCCCTGTTGTTCTACATCGGCGCCGCCCGTATCGGCCAGACGGAAGGTGTGGCCGGCGCCCTGGGCAACTGGGGCCGCGCCCAATGGGCCATGACCGTGGGCATGGTGCCGCTGATGCTGGCGCTGTTCCAGCAGTTCTCCCTGGTGTCGCCCCTGGCCAACGGCGTGGCGATTCCCCTGGTCAGTTTTGTCGTCACCCCCTTGGCCCTGCTGTCCGCCTTGCCCGGTCTGGATGTCCTGCTCCTGCCCGCTGCCTGGCTCACCGAAAGATTGTTGGACGGCTGCCGCTGGTTGGCCGCCACGCCCTGGGCCGTGTGGCAGCAGGCGGATCCGCCCGGGTGGGCCTTGGCTACGGGCATCCTCGGCACCTTCTGGCTATTGGCGCCCCGGGGCTTTCCCGCACGCTGGGTCGGGGCCGTGTTGTTCCTGCCCTTGTTCTTCCTGCCGCCAGGGCGGCCCTTGCCGGGGGCCGCCCGCATCGTCGTGCTCGACGTGGGGCAGGGCCTCGCCGTGCATATCCAGACTGCCCACCACGACCTGGTTTTCGACAGCGGTCCCTTGTTCTCTCCCGATGCCAACAGCGGCAACCGCATCATCGTGCCCTATCTGCGCGCCGTGGGCGTCACCCGTCTGGATGGCCTGGTGGTCAGCCATGCCGACAAGGACCACTCCGGCGGTGCGGCCTCGGTGCTGGAAACCGTGCCCACCGGCTGGCTGCTCCACGCCCTGCCGGCGCATCATTTCTTGCTCGATGAGCCGGTGCAGCATCTACCTTGTTTCGACGGTCAGGCGTGGGAATGGGACGGCGTCAAACTTTCGGTACTGCATCCGCGCTACGAGCGCCATGCCGATCCCACCCGAAAAACCAACGACATGAGCTGTGTGCTCAAACTGGAAACCGCCCAGGCCAGCGCACTGATTCCCTCGGATATCGAAGCCCTGTCCGAAACTGAGTTGCTCGCCCGCCACCGCGAGCAACTCCGCGCCGACGTGCTGGTGGTGCCCCATCATGGCAGCCGCACGTCATCCACCGAGGCCTTTGTCGCCGCCGTTTCTCCAAGGATCGCCGTGTTCCCCGTGGGCTACCGCAACCGCTTCGGCCATCCCAAAGAGGATGTGGTGGCTCGCTACGACAACGGCGCAACCCGCCTGCTGCGCACCGACCGGGATGGCGCACTGACCCTGGATTTCACCGGCGAGGGCATCCGGGTGCAGGAGGAGCGGGAGGAGCGGCAACGCTACTGGCTGGGTCGGTGACGTCATTGTGTTAAAACGGACTTTCGCCAAAAGACGGTCCCATGGCCCGAACGAAATCATGCTGCACACCACACCCCTCTCCAAAACGTTTTCCGCCTTCTTCGATTCCGAGAAATCCAGCGGCATCGTGCTGATTGTCTGCACGATCTTTTCCCTGGCGATTGCCAATTCCCTGCTGGGGCCTGGTTACCAAAACTTCTGGCACATTCCGCTTGCCGGCCTCAGCGTCGAGGCCTGGGTGAACGATGCCCTGATGGCCGTGTTTTTCCTTTTCGTCGGCCTGGAACTGGAACGGGAGCTGTATAGCGGGGAACTGTCCGATTTCAGGAATGCCCTGCTGCCCATCGTCGCGGCAGCCGGCGGCATTGCCCTGCCGGCGCTGATCCACTATGCCCTCAATGCCGGCGGCCCTACGCAAATGGGATCGGGCATCCCCATGGCCACCGACATCGCCTTCGCCCTCGGCGTGCTGGCCCTGCTGGGCAGCCGGATTCCCCCGTCGCTCAAGGTCTTCCTCACCGCCCTGGCGGTGATGGACGATTTGGGCGCCATCATCGTCATCGCCGTGTTCTATACCGCCCATCTGTCCCTCCCTTATCTATCGGGCGCCCTGGCGGTGTTCGGGGTGTTGGTCCTGCTCAACAGGAGATTCCGCGTCATGGCGCTGTGGCCCTATCTCCTGGGCGGCGGACTGATGTGGTTCTTCATGCTCAAGTCCGGCGTCCACGCCACGATTGCGGGGGTGATGCTGGCCTTCGCCATTCCCTTCTCCGCGAAGACCGACGACGAGGCGTCGCCTTCCCATAGGCTGGAGCACAGGCTGCACAAACCCGTGGCGTTTCTCATCCTGCCAATTTTCGCCCTGGCCAATACCGGCGTGGTGATCACCTCGGGCTGGCAGCAAGCGCTCCTCAGCGCCAATAGCCTGGGCATCATCGGCGGCCTGGTGTTGGGCAAACCCCTCGGCATCACGCTGTTGAGCTTCGTCGCCGTTGCGGCCGGGATGTGCAAGCTCCCCGCCGACCTGGGTTGGCGGCAAATATTCGGAGCAGGGCTGTTGGGCGGCATCGGTTTCACCATGTCCATCTTCATCACCAACCTGGCCTTCCCCGGCGACGCGGCCCTGGTGGATGGCTCCAAGATCGCCATCCTGCTGGCATCCCTCGTGGCCGGCGTGTTGGGATTCCTCTGGCTACGATTCGTCTCCAAGCCAAACGACGGACAAGCCAACCATTAAGTCGACGGCGAGCAAGCAATCGCGCTTAATTCAAGGCAGCGGTATCCACTCCGTCTCCTCTGGCACCTGGCCCATGGCCTGTTTCGCCCAGGCCTGCTTGGCTTCCTCGATGCGTTCGCGGCGGGACGAGACGAAGTTCCACCACATGAAGCGGCGGCCGTCCATGGGTTCGCCGCCGATCACCACGTAGCGGGCGCCGTGTGGGGCGCGGATCAAAGTGTCCTGGCCGGGCTCCAGTGCGGCGAGGGTGAAGGGCGGGAGTTCGACACCATCCACGTCGATGGGGCGATCCACCGAGTAGCAACCCAGTTCGATGGGCATGCCATCCATCTCGGCCGGCAGCAGGAAAGTACTATTCGGTACGGCGTTGACATCGAGGTACAGCGTCTTCGCCAAGGTGTTCACTGGTGAGCGCAAGCCATGCAGTTCGCCCACCAACACGCGCACGTGCACGCCTTCGCCGGACCAGGTGGGAATGTCCTCGGCCGCCACATGCTGGAAGGCGGGGGCGGTTTCCTCGTGGGGTTTGGGCAGGCCGACCCAGAGTTGCAGGCCGTGGGAGCGCCAGCCGGTGCTGGCGAATTCGGGTGGGGTGCGTTCGGAATGGACGATGCCGCTGCCGGCGGTCATCCAATTGATGGCGCCGGGCTCGATGCGTTGGAAGGTGCCCAGGCTGTCGCGGTGGTTCATGGCGCCTTCGAACAGATAGGTCACCGTGGCCAGGCCGATGTGGGGATGGGGCCGCACGTCGTGGTTGTCGCCGGGGTTCGCACTGACCGGGCCGAAGTGGTCGAAGAACAGGAAGGGGCCGATGGATTGCATGGTGGCTGCCGGCAAGGAACGCCGCACCTGGAAGCCCGGTGAGAGTTCCTTGAGGTGCGGCGGGAGGAGCTGGCTGATGGGCATGGCGTCACTCCGCCAGGGAGGTGGTGACCTCGGTGGTCACCGCAGTCATCAGTTTGTGGATGGGACATTTGTCGGCGACCCTGAGCAGTTCCTGCTTTTGTTCGTCGCTGAGATCACCGCCCAGGGTGAGCTTGGCGTCGAGGCGATAGCTGCCTTGCCTTTCCTGGCTTGCATCCCGCGTGACGTCCACCCGGATGTCCGCCACGGGGATGCCCTTGCGCTTGGCGTACCAGAGGGTGGTGAGGGCCTTGCAGGCGCCCAGGGCGGCATCGTACAGATCATGGGGATCGGGACCGGAATCCTCGCCGCCGGCGGCGGTGGGTTCGTCCACGGCAATCACATGGGGGCCGATATGAACATGGTGGCGCATGGCGCCGCTGGTGTCGCGGATGATGGAAATGGTCATGATGGGGGCTCTCGTTGGGGAAGGGGATACGTGCCGGTTTTATCGGGGCCGGTCGACGGCGCTAGTGTTGCAGAACTTGGCGGCAAAGCGAAGGGCGTGTCATGCAGTTTCATCATTGTTTGGGCTAAGCTTCGACGCTCCCCATCCCCATGGAGCACGACAAAATGCCCACGCCCCGCATACTGGTTTTTGCCGGCAGCACACGCAAGGACGCCTATTCCCGCAAGCTTGCCGCCGCAGTCGTTCCCTTACTGGAAGCCGCCGGCGGTCAGGCGACCCTGGCGAACCTGGCCGACTACGACATGCCCCTCTACAACGGCGATCTGGAAGCGGAGCAGGGGTTGCCCCAGGGCGTGCGCAAGTTGCAAACCCTCATCGCCGAACACGACGCCCTGCTCATCGCCACGCCCGAGTACAACGGCAGCATGACGCCCCTGGAACTCAATGCGCTGGACTGGTGCTCCCGTCCCGACAAGGACAATCCGACCACATCGGGTCTTGCCATCTTCGCCGACAAGCCCGCCGCCATCCTTGCTTCATCCCCCGGGCCCTTGGGCGGCCTGCGCGCCCTGGTTCATCTGCGCGACCTGCTCGGCTACCTGAGCATGGTGGTGATCCCCCAGCAACTGGCGGTGGGCAAGGCGGGGGAGGCTTTCACCGCCGATGGCAGCCTGGCCGATCCGCGCCAGCAATCGGCCTTGGCGGGCGTGGCCAAGGCACTGGTCAATGCGACGGCCAAGCTGAGAACCTAGCCCGTCGTTTGCCCTGGGGATTGTCCACAACATCTGTGGACAACTCTGGGGAATACCTTAGGGAAAAGTTTGCAACGGGCTGTGCCGCAACGGTTTTCAGCGGCTGCTCATTGCTAGGGCAGTTAGAGAAACGCTGAACAAGTCCGTTCGCACTGAGCCTGTCGAAGTGCAAGCCTTGTGGCGCAAGGGCCTCCTCGTCAAACTCAGGACAGGCGTCGACAGGCTCAGCTCGAACGGTGTGGATTACGCAATGTTTCCTGGGGTGGCCAGAAAGTTTTCCATCAGACGCGCCACCACCTCCGGTTGGTCGTGGTGGAGCATGTGGCCGGCGTCTTCAACACGGGCCATCGTCAGGTTGGCAAGGGCCTGGAGGCGTTCCTGGTGGGCGGCTTGGGTGAGTTGGCCGCCCCAGAAGCGGCTCAGGCTGTCATCGGCGGCGTCTATCCAGAGGGTGGGGGCGGTGATCTGTTTGAACACTTCCTGCGCTTCGTCGGCCCGATAGAGCTGGGCGCCGACGATCTTGTGGGCGTCGTCGCCGAGAATCTGCCAGGTGCCGTCGGTGTGTTTGTGTGCCCAATGTTCCGCCAGCCAGAGGGCCTTGTCGGTGTCCAGGCGCGGGTTGGTCTTGCGCAGCCGTTGCGCCACGGCGTCCAGGGATTCGTATTTTTTCAGGCCGATCTCTCCCCGATGTA